>CAJXBY010000109.1 GCA_913051905.1 uncultured Gammaproteobacteria bacterium
ACGATTGACGAATTGGCCCGGCGGAACGCAGGGTCAAACCAGCGCTCGAGGGCGAGATCGGCAACAGTGGAGAGCCCTTGCTCACGAGTCACCGCCAGACGACTGCGGACGCCTTCAAGTTCTGCTTCGGAACGCCGGTACACCGTGTTCATAAGGACCAACCGTTCAAGCCGATAAGCTGCTTCTTTGGCAAAACCCTGGGCAACCAGTCCGCCCATGGAAAACCCGACCAGCATCAGCTGCCCGATGCCAAGATGGTCCAACAGCTCCTCAAGCTGCCCGACGAAGTCCGCGAGACACGTGACCTTCGGATCAGGCGGCGTACGACCGTGTCCAATCATGTCGTAAGAAACGACCCGCAAGTGGGGAGCCAGGGCCTCAACCTGCGCATTCCACATGGTGTGATCGAGCCCGACGCCGTGACACAGAACCAGCGTCTCTGGCCCCGTTCCCGTCGACTCGAAAAAGGTTCCTTGTGGTGTGAAGTCCTGGCTTCGGTAAAAGTTGACGGACAAATCCAGATCCCGGGACTGCGTGCAGCGCCAGCTATGATACTTTAGCCCTTACTGTACAACACCCGGAGGACCAGGCCATGGTCCAAACTCCAAAACAGGTCATCGGTGAACCCGTGGTGATCAACGGCCGTCAACTGTCCTTGTCCCGGGCCGTAAGGGCGGGCGATTTTGTTTTCCTGACCGGCCAGATCCCCATGCGCGACGGTAAACCGATGACGAGCGGTAGTATCGAAGACCAGACCCGGGCCTGCTTGGAGTCGATCAGAGAAACACTGGAACTGGCAGACTGCGGTCTTGAAGACATCGTAAAATCGATGGTCTGGCTCAAGTCCCGGGATGATTTTCCGGGCTTCGACAGCGTTTACGCCGAGTACTTCCCCAAAGATGCACCCGCGAGATCGGGACTGGTCAGTGATTTTCTGGTCGATATTCGCGTTGAGATAGAGTGCATCGCTTACAAGCCGGCCTGAAATCGGCCCACGAGGAACCCCACATGTCTGAACTCAAGCACTACCAGATGTACGTCGATGGCAAATGGGTACCGTCGAGAAGTGGCAAAACCTTTGACAGCATCAATCCGTCGACCGGCAACGCGTGGGCAACGGTTCCCGAAGCTGACGAGCAGGATGTGGATCTGGCTGTCAGGGCGGCCCACCGTGCTTACTCTGAGGGACCCTGGTCTGGGATGACCGCAACCGAGCGCGGCAAGATGCTGCGCCGACTGGGCGATGTGCTGGCTGAACATTCCGAATCGCTGGGTCACTGCGAAACGGTGGACACCGGCAAGCTGTTCAAGGAGACCCGCTGGCAGGCCCGCTATATCTCGGACTACTTCTACTACTACGCCGGACTGGCCGATAAGGTCTGCGGTGAGACCCTGCCCATCGACAAACCGAACATGTGGGCCATGACCCTGCGTGAGCCGCTCGGCGTCGTCGCTGCCGTAGTACCCTGGAACTCCCAGCTTTTTCTCGTCGCGGTCAAGATCGGGCCGGCCCTGGCAGCCGGCAACACAGTCGTGCTCAAGGCGTCAGAGCACGCTTCGGCACCGATGCTGGAATTCGCCAAAGTGTTTGAAGAAGCAGAATTTCCACCCGGCGTCTTCAACGTGATCTCCGGGCTTGGAGAACCCTGTGGACGTGCCCTGACCAGCCATCCCCTGGTAGACCGGATCAGCTTTACCGGAGGACCCGAAACGGCCCGTCACGTGGTCCGGAATTCAGCAGAGAATTTCGCCCAGGTGTCGCTGGAACTGGGTGGCAAATCTCCGGTGATTGTTTTCGAGGATGCCGACCTCGAAAGCGCAACCAACGGCGTTCTGCTCAGTATCTTTAGCGCCAGCGGACAGAGCTGCGTTGCCGGCTCGCGCCTGCTCATCCAGGACAGCATTCACGATGAACTGCTGGCCCGGGTCGCCGAGAAAGCAAAGAAAATCCGGATCGGTGACCCGCTCGCCGACGACAGCCAGATGGGACCCCTCGCCACGCGGGCCCAACTCGAGAACATCCAGAACACGGTGTCCGAAGCGACCGCCAATGGTGCAACGCTGATCCATGGTGGCCGGCAACCCGGGAACCTGACGGAAGGCTGGTACTACGAACCGACAGTGGTTGCCTGCCCCAGCCAGGAATTCGGCATCGTCAGCCAGGAGCTGTTCGGTCCGGTGGTGAGTGCACTGCGGTTCCGAGATGAGGCAGAGGCACTGCAGCTGGCCAATGACACCCGATACGGGCTTGCGGCCGGGGTGTTTACCGCTGACGTTGGCCGTGCCTTGCGGGTCAGCAAAAACATCCGTTCGGGTATCGTCTGGGTCAATACCTACCGAATGGTCTCGCCGCTGGCGCCGTTCGGCGGATACAAAGACAGCGGCTATGGCCGCGAATCGGGAATGGAAGCCATCTATGACTACACGCGCCCCAAAGCGGTCTGGCTCAACACTTCACCCGATCCTATTGCCGACCCCTTTGTCATGCAGTAGTCCTGGCAAACCCGACCGGCCGGGCTTTGAACTGAATGCTGCAGATTCTCTCCCGGTCAACCGAATCAGACTCCCGCTGCGGCAGGGTGCTAGACTTTCGTGCCCGACCACTCTCTGATGCACTTACTTCGAACCATCTAGAAAGGCCCAATTCGTGAAATTCCAGCTGGTCATCAATATGGAACGCATGTCGAGGGAAGTGGACATGGCTGAAGTTGCCCGTCATACGCTGGAAATGGTTCAAATGGCGGATGCCGGCGGTTTTGAGAGCGTCTGGGCCGCAGAACATCATGGCCTGGAGATGACTATCGCCCCCAACCCGTTTCAGATTCTGACCTGGTGGGCGGCACACACTTCCCGGGTCCGTCTCGGTACGGCCGTGGTGGTCGCGCCCTACTGGCACCCGCTGGATGTCGCCGGTGAAGCGGCGCTGCTCGATCTATACAGTGGCGGACGCCTGGAATTCGGCATCGGTTCGGGCGCCTACCAGCGAGAATTCGACCGTATGCACCCGGGACTCAAGCAGTCCGAGGGTTACCGATACATACAGGAGATGTTGCCGGTGCTGAAGGCACTGTGGGCCGGCGACTACGCCCACGAGGGTGAATTCTGGTCGTTTCCGACAGCCACTTCGGTACCCAAACCTGTACAGAAGCCACACCCACCGCTGTGGGTGGCGGCCCGGGCACCTGTAACCTACGACTTCGCCGTGAAGAACCACTGCAACATCATGTCGTGGGCCCTGACCCGTCCGTTCTCTGAAGTCGAAACCTACAAGGAACGTTTCGAGACCGCGCTCCGAGAGAACCCCGGCAGCACTCGCCCGAAATTCACGACCATGCGCTATACAGCAGTCGTTGAACAAGAACAGCAGATCGACGAGGCCGTCACTGCCGTGCATCGCCAGCTCGGTCAGTTCGAGAACCTGTTCAAGAACTTAGGGGATGTCACCGAAGGCTTCCCAGACCAGATCGATCTCGACAACCTCGCGAGCCGCAAGGAATTTAATCGCGAAGAGTTGCTACGCAACCTCATGTTCGGTACACCCGAACAGGTCATTCCGAAACTCAAACAGTACGAGGCGCTGGGCGTTGACCAGTTCACTTACTGTGCAAGTTTCGGACTGAGCATTCCCGCGCAGAAAAAATCGCTGGCGCTGTTCATCAATGAAGTGATGCCCGAATTCGGGCAGATATCCTCCAGCGCTCTGGACCAGCAGGCGGCTAACTGAACCGGCCTAGACACGTGGCCGGGCCAAGGTCACTTGATACCGAGCTTGGCACGGGTTTCGTCCGCACTGCACGGCCGCCCACCGAGTTCACGCACGATGCGGATCGCTTTTTCGACCAGCTCTCCATTGCTGGCAAAGACCCCTTTTTCCAGATAAAGGTTGTCCTCTAGTCCGACCCGAACGTTGCCACCCAGCAACATGGCCTGCGCCACCATGGGCATTTGCGCCCGGCTGATACCGAAACCCGACCAGAACACGTCGGGCGGCAGCTGTCCGACCATTGCGTTCATGGTTGCCGGATCGGCACCGGCACCCCAGGGAATACCCAGACATACCTGGTACATGGCCGGCGCATCGATCAGCCCCTCGCTCAGCATCTGATTGGCAAAACGGAGGTGCCCCAGGTCGAATACCTCCATCTCCGGTTTGACACCGAGCTCCTGATAGCGTGCTGCCATGGTGCGTAGCATGTTCGGGGTCTGTACATAAATGTAGTTACTGTCACTGAAATTGATTGTCCCGCAGTCCAGCGTCGCGATATCCGGGCGTAGCTGCTCGACATGCCTGATACGGGTTTCAGCGTTAACCATGTCAGAGCCCGGCCCGGCAACGGTGGGATCGTCGTCATCGACAACCAGATCGCCCCCCATGCCGGCAGTCAGATTGATCAGCACGTCGCGGCCGCTGTTCCGGACTCTCTCGACCGTGTCCTTGAACAGCTCCACATCCCGGCTGCCGACCCCGGTTTCAGGATCACGAACGTGAATGTGTACGATTGCAGCACCGGCATCGGCCGCTTCGATCGCCGCGTTAGCAATCTGTTCGGGTGTCACCGGCACATCGGGGTGCTTTCCCACTGTGTCCCCCGCACCCGTCACCGCACAGGTGACGACTACTTCTGTATTCATCTGCATGTTGATCTCCCTGTCATTGCTCGTTCATCGGACCAATTCGAACTCCTGAACTTCACTATCATTGGTCAACTCATCTCGGGCCAGCCGTCTTCCCCGGGCGGATACCAATATTGCTCCAGCACTTTCTGGATCTCGGCCAAGCACCGGTCGCGCCGCCGCTCCAGTTCCTGAAAATCCCGATCACCGGATTCGGTCTCGCAGCCGTTGACAATCCTGGTCTTCAGCTCTTCGGTCAGCTCGGGTGCCTTCATATGTGACCACGGCAGCTCCAGTGCCGGACCAAACTGTTCAATGGTGTGACGCATTCCGCCTGGGCCACCCCCCAGATGCCAGGCCATGAACGTACCCATGAACGCCCAGCGCAGGCCCGGCCCCCCGGTAACCGCTGCATCAATCTCAGGCACGGTGGCGACCCCGTCGTTGATCAGGTGCAACGCTTCGCGGTAGAGGGATTCTTGCAGTCGGTCGGCGATATACGCTTCGATCTCTTTCCGGACATGCAGGGGCCGCATACCGATCCGGCGATAGAACCTGCCGGCGGTTCGTATCACCTCCGGACTGGTCTGTTCGCCACCGACGAGTTCCACCAGCGGCAACAGGTACACCGGGGCAAAGGGGTGCCCGATCAGAAGACGCTCCGGTCGCCGGCAGCGTGACTGAAGACGGCTGGGCAGAAGCCCCGAGGAACTCGAGGCGACGACCGCGTCATCAGCTGCGTACCGTCCTATCTCCTCGTGAACCGAGATTTTGAGGTCCTCCCGCTCAGGCACGTTTTCCTGAACGAACTGTGCTCCGTTCACGGCCTCCTTAATATCCGCTGCAAATTCCAGTTTGTTCCGGTCCGCCTGCCCGTCGAGTCCGGCCTGCTCCAGGACCGGCCAGGCACTGTCGATGGTTTTTCTGACGAATGCCTGCGCGCCCGGAGCGGGGTCCGTCACGACCACCGACAGTCCGTGGGCAAGACAGCGGATGGCCCAGCCGCTGCCAATCACACCCCCACCGATCAGCGCAATGCGTTGAATCCCTTCACTGTTCATCGTTCCTCGACTCCTATTCTCCTCTAAAGACTGGATCGCGCTTCTCGACAAAAGCACGCACACCTTCCTTGGCGTCTTCCGATCTCAACATCTTTCTATAAATCGGCAGATCTCCCGTCCGCATCGTGTGGAAGGCCTGTTCGATGGTATCGCCCTCGATGGAACGCAGCACTTCCTTGACCGTCTGAACCGCCAGCGGTGCTGAGGCGGCGATCCGGTCAGCCCAGTCCCGTGCACTGGTCATCAGGTCGGCTGACGGCACAACCAGATTGACCAACCCGTATCGAGCGGCTTCAGCGGCCGGCATACGCCGGCCGAGCAGCAACATTTCCATTGCGATGTTGTAGGGCAGGCGGCGCGGAAGGCGTTGGATGGCCCCGGCGTCCGGCACGATGCCCAGAGGCATCTCGGGCAGGGCAAACTCGACGTGGTCGGCCGCAATGATCAGGTCACATGCCATCGCCAGTTCAAATCCGCCGCCGATTGTGAGTCCGTTCAGGGCCACGATCACCGGCTTGTTGAGATCCCACATTTCCGTCAGACCCGCAAACCCGCCCGGCAGATCGACATCGGCCTCCCACCAGTTGTCCAGCTGTTGTTCTCCGCTGTCCACGGCTTTCAAGTCCCAGCCAGCCGAAAATACCCGGTCGCCAGTCGCGGTCAGCAGGCCGACCCG
This sequence comes from uncultured Gammaproteobacteria bacterium, assembly GCA_913051905.1. Next base: position 6,352 of record CAJXBY010000109.1, read on the forward strand.
GAGCTCTGGATCGTCCCGGAGGGTCACTACTGCTTCGTTCAGCATACGGCTGAGTTCAAAATCTATCGCGTTGACCTTGGGCCGGTTCAGGATGATCTCCAGGACCGCTCCACGGCGTTCTATCTTGAGTTCTTCGTTCCGTTCAGGCATCTGTCACCTCACTAGACTCTGCGATGTACCGGCAGGGTCTGGGTTTCCGGACCGGCCGGCGACCTCTCGCGTGGACTCACACTTTTCCTGCCGGGCAGGTGATTCTAGGTCATCACCGCAAAACCGTCTCTGTGCTTATGGAAATCCGAGTTGTCCCACAATATGATGACCCTTTGGGCCGGAACCGGGAGCGCAGTACCTCACAAGCCCGGCGACCATCACCAAACACCGCATCGACCCAGGCTGAAAGATTATGGACCTTGAACTCACTGATGAGCAGCGTATGCTGGCTGAATCGGTCCGCGCATTTGTCTCCCGCGAACTGCTGCCCCACGAAGTCGATGTAGAGAAACTGGGTGAAGTGCCGCCCGATCTCGGTCGTCAGATCACCCAGAAGGCACTCGAGGTAGGCCTGTACGCAGCCAACCTGCCCGAATCTGTAGGCGGTGGAGGACTTGATTGCGCCAACCTCGCGATCCTCGAAAGGGAGTTCGGAAAGGTTTCACACGCACTGCAGGGGTTCGCCTGGCGGCCGACCGAACTGTTGATGGCCTGTGAGGGTGAGCAGATCGAACGTTACCTTCAGCCTTGCGTCAGGGCTGAGAAGACGGAGTGTTTCGCGATCACCGAACCGGGTGCAGGCTCTGACATCATGTCGATGGCCACCCGCGCAGAACGGGCCGGAGACGACTGGGTGATCAACGGCTCCAAACATTTTGTCAGCAGTCATATCCTGCCGGACTTTGCCATCGTATTCGCGGCGACGGGTGTTGACCACTCTGAACGCGGACCACGGAAAAGGGTGACTGCGTTTCTGGTTGACCGCGGGCATCCGGGTTTTGAAATTGTGCGGGGTCCGCGTTGCGTCAGTCAGCGGGCCTATCTGAACTTCGTGCTCTCGTTCAATGACTGCCGGGTGGGTCCGGACCAGGTGCTCGGCGAGGAGGGGGAAGGTCTGGTATTGGCCGACAAATGGATCAAGATGGGCCGCGTCTGGGTGGGTGCCGGGTGCTGCGGGCGGGCTGAACGGCTTCTGGACCTGTCTGTGGAGTGGGCGGCCAGCCGAGAACAGTTTGGCCAGGCCATCGGCAAATTCCAGGGAACGTCATTCAAGCTGGCCGATATGGCCACCGAACTCAAAGCCGCGGACCTGTTGGTCATGCACGCGGCCCGCAAAGCCGACCAGGGTCAGATGACCCCGACCGATGCCGCAATGTGCAAACTCTTCGCATCGGAGATGCTGCACCGGGTGGCGGAAAACGCAGTACAGATCTTTGGCGGTATGGGTCTGATGGAAGACCTGCCCGTGGAGCGGCTTTGGCGAGACTCCCGACTCGAACGCATTTGGGAAGGCACTTCCGAGATCCAGCGCCACATCATAAGCCGCTCTCTCCTGCGTCCACTCGGCGCATGACACCCGCACAAGCAGAAAGCCTGCGGCGCCTGCTTGCGCCCAGACATATCGCCTTTATCGGTGGGGACGAGGCTCTTTTCGCCGCCCGTCAATGCCTGGCCGGTGGCTTCAGAGGCCAGATCTGGGGCGTCAACCCGAAGCGGGACCGGTTTGACGGCCGTCCCTGTTTCGCGACGGTTGCCGAACTACCGGAAGCACCGGATGCTGTATTCCTCGCAGTCCCCGCGACGGCTGTAACCGATGTCGTCAGGCAGCTCAACCAGCGCGGTGCCGGCGGAGTGGTTTGTTATAGCGCCGGATTCAGGGAACTGGGAACCGAAGGTGCCGCCTTGGAGCAGGCACTGGTTGAAGCGGCGGGTGATCTTGCTCTGGTCGGACCGAACGTCTTCGGTATGCTCAACTATGTGCAAGGCGCACATCTGTGGCCCTACAGCCACGGCGGCCAGAGTGTGGCCCGTGGACCTGCGATTATTTCCCAGTCCGGCATGCTGTCCGGCTATCTCCTCACCAACCGGAGATCGGTCAACTTTTCCTACGTGATCGGCGCGGGCAATCAGTCGGTTCTGGGTGTGGAGGACTACCTGGAAGCACTTCTTGATCGACCTGAAGTCACCGCCTTCGGCAT
>CAJXBY010000110.1 GCA_913051905.1 uncultured Gammaproteobacteria bacterium
AGTCGTGTGACCGTGTCCTGGTAACCGCCTCGACCCTGCTCAACGATACCCTGGAATCGGTTCTCGCCAGCTGCGCGCCTCGCGCCAAAATCGCCTTGATCGGTCCCACCGTTGGCTGTTTACCCGATCCCTTTTTCTCCCGCGGGGTCGATGTGGTCGGCGGCGCAAGCGTTGCGGACCTGACAACACTCAAGGCGCGCCTTGAGGCAGGCGACAACTGGGATGAGTCCGTCACCAAATACTGCATCGCAAACCGCCACTACCCCGGTGCAAAGGCCTTGTTTCTGCCTCGATAGCACCGTCCGTACAGCGCTCCCTCTAGAGCGTAGACACAGCAAACAGCACAGCTATAAACTTGGCGGTTGCGCTCCGTCAGCCATCGTTTGCTCGAATCACCTGCAAATGGTTGCTGCGGTTTTATTCCGATCACAATACCCACCACGGAATTTCTGATGGACTCAAAAACCACCCCTGAAACACCCCAGGCCGAGACGATCTATGCGCTGGGCGAGCAACCGCCGCTTGGTGTTGTGCCGGCAGACATGCACGCATTCTGTGTCCGCCAAGACCGGTTCGGAGAACCCACAGACGCCTGGCAACGGGAGATCATACCGGTCCCTGAAATCGGACCCCAGGACGTGCTGGTCTACAGCATGGCCACCGGGATCAACTACAACAACGTCTGGGCAGCGCTGGGTTACCCAGTCGATGTCATCGCCGATCGCCAGAAGAAAGGCGAACCGGAAGACTTCCACGCCGGCGGCAGCGATTGTGCCGGTATCGTCTGGGCGGTCGGGTCAGACGTCACGAACGTCAAGGTCGGAGACGAGGTGGTCATTCACTCGGGCTGGTGGGAACCGGACGATCCCTGGGTCCTGTCCGGCAAAGATCCCATGCTTGCACCCTCGACCCGGATCTGGGGTTATCAGACCAACTACGGGAGTTACTGCCAGTTCGCCCGGGCCCAATCACACCAGTGTCAGCCAAAACCACCGGGTCTGACGTGGGAAGAAGCTGCCTGCTACATGCTGTGTGCCTCCACAGCTTATCGCATGCTGATGGGGTGGGCACCCAACATCGTGGAAAAGGACGATGTGGTCCTGGTCTGGGGTGCCGCTGGAGGCCTTGGTTCTCTGGCCCTGCAGATCGTTTCTGCCCAAGGCGGCAAGCCGGTGGCGGTGGTCTCCGACGAGGAAAAACGCCAGTTCTGTCTGGACAAGGGCGCTGTCGGTGTTATCAACCGAAATGAGTTCGACCACTGGGGGCCGATGCCTGACACCAGCAGCAAGGAATGGGGCGTCTGGATGAAAGGGGCCCGGGCTTTTGGCAAGGCGATCTGGGACGCCGTAGGCGAGCGCAAGAATCCGAAGATAGTCTTTGAGCACCCCGGGGAGTCAACTCTGCCGACGTCCGGCTTTGTCTGCGATCTGGGCGGCATGATTGTGATCTGCGCCGGTACCACGGGCTACAACGTGACTTTGGACCTGCGCTACCACTGGATGATGCAAAAACGGTTCCAGGGTAGCCACCTTGCCAATGACGAGCAGGCGGCCGCGGTGAACGAGCTGGTCATCTCCGGCCAGGTCGACCCTTGTCTGTCAGCTACCTACAGCTTTGATGAGATCGGTCATGCCCATCAGTTGATGCACGACAACCAACACCCGTACGGCAACATGGCGTGCCTGGTCAATGCAACCGAGCCTGGGCTGGGCCGCGCAAGTAGCTGAACCCGAGACATGGTGTCGAGCGGGTCGGCGGCTCTAAACGCTGTTGTAACACCGGATGGCGGCCCACTGTTGTGGGCTGTGAATTTCGGCCGGTGGGCACTGAAGAAACATCATCTGAAAGAGCCTTTTAGGGTCTCCCGAAACGCCTCTGATTCCCGGATTCCGATTGCCCGGCGCCCCGGTGAGACTGCCCGGCGGGGAAGGGTTTCTCAGCCGTCCATGAGTGCCCGGAACTATGGTAAGGTTTCAAGACAGTCGACATCGTAGACCCTATTAAGGAGGAGTGTTATGACATTCAAAAAGCTATCTGGCATGGTCCTGTCGGTGGTATTCACAGCCGGGACATTGCTGGCCTGGAACGCAACGGCATCCGCCGATCGCACTATCAAACTCGCGGGGTTCGGCGTCAAGAGCGGTGTGGTTCGGTCTTTTGGCATCAACACTGAAGCCGTCCTCAATGCGGCTGTCAAGCACGTCAACGAGTCTGGTGGTGTCAAGCTGGGTGACGGCACCAGTGCCCAGATGGAACTGGTGTTTCACGACGACCGCTGCAAAGCCGAGGAAGGCATTTCGGTCCTGAGACGCATCGCGGGTACTGAAGCGCTCGTGGCGATAGGACCGACCTGCTCGAACGTAGCAGAACCGCTGTTCGGTATCTTGCAGAAAAAGGTAGGCGATGCTGGCGACTCCGGCCTGCAGATGCCTATCTTTACCGATACCGCGATCAAGGGCGGTCTGGCAAAGATTTCAGAATGGGCGTTCCGGAACGTGCCAAACGAGAGCATCATGTACAAGGATCTGTTTGCCTGGCTCAGACAGGAGCATCCCGATCTGCAGACGCTTTTTGGCGGTGTGGAGCAGGACTTTGCCCATTCACGGTTCACCTGGCACAAGGTTATGAAGGTCCGGGGCCCGGAAGCCGGTTTTACCTTTGTTGATGAAGCCAAGTGGCTGCTCAACGATACTAGCTTCACGACCCAGGTCAGGCAGATGAAGAAAGCCAACGCGGACGTGATCGCGATTTCAGCCCATCCCTTCACGACCTGCGGTGTGCTGCGCGAGATGAAACGCCAGAAGGTCAAACCCAAGCTTCTGGTAGGTCTGACCAGTTCCTCCAGTATGGAAACGCTGAACGGCTGCGCCAATGAAGCCGAAGGCATCATCATCCCGACCAGCTTCGCACCGGTCACAGACGCTGCTCGCCTTGCGGCCGCGGCCACAGCCGAACAGGGTGGCAGTGCCGACCTGCACAGCGCTGCGGCCTGGGAAATCGTGATGGTCCTGAAAGACGTCATTGAATCCAATGGCATAGAGGCAAAGTCCGACACCGTGCAGTCCGATCGCCGCAAGATCCGCGACGGACTGGCCGCGCTGAAAGAAACAGACGGACTGCTCGGCACAATTGGTCGAACTGCGGAAGGGGAAGCCAACAAGCCCTACGTTTTTGCACACGCAAAAGCTGGCCAATGGGCGGTACTGCATAACCCGAAGTAGGTCTCCGGTTTGTACTGCGGGTTGGGCCGTTCAACGGCCCAACCCAAGGACCACGCGCCTTCCGAGCGCCTCCTCAGGCCAGCGTCTGGACACCATTCGTCTGGAACCGCATCGATCCAATAAGCGCGCCCGGGCCCCCAACTTAAACCCATAAACAAAGGCACGGCGATGGAGTGGATTGACGTCATTCAGGCCATCTCAGACGGGGTGATGAAGGGCTCAACCTATGCAATTATCGGCATCGGCTTTACCCTGATTTTCGGGGTCATGCACAAACTGAACCTGGCTTACGCCGCGGTGTCTATCGCCGGGGCTTATGCGAGTCTCACCTTGATCAGCTATTTTCCTGAGACCAACGTCTTTATCGTTTTCCTCATGGCGGTTGTGGTCTCCGGGATACTCGGCTATTTGGTCTACCTGTTGTGCTTCAGGTTCATCCCGCTGGCCAACCCGCTGGCAACGTTGATGGCAACCGTTGGTATGTTGTTCTTCATCGAGGAAATCGTAGTTCACGCAACAGACGGCATGCCGTTACCTTATCCGGCGATGCCTTTCGATGAATATTTCTGGTTGGGGGACTTCAGCGTTCGCGGGGACCTGTTACTCGTCGACGGAATCTGTGTTCTTGCAACCGCACTGCTCATGTATATGCTGTACCGAACACGGCTCGGAATTGCCACGCGGGCGGTCGCCCAGCAACCGATTGCAGCCCGACTGGCCGGCATCAGCATTGAAAAGACCAATGCCGTGACCTTCGTCATGACCGGGTTGCTGGGCGGACTGGCTGGGGCCATGATCGGTGCATCCGTCAGCGTGTTATCACCGCTGATATTCATTCCCGTAACGGTCAAGGGGCTCATCGTGACCGTCATCGGCGGTCTTGGGAGTATCCCCGGGGCCATTGTCGCCGGTCTGCTCGTGGGCGGGCTTGAGGAACTCTTCCTCATCATGCGCGGTGTCACAGAGCGGGACATCTACGTCATGCTGTTGTTGTTTCTCTTCCTTACCTTCCGGCCGGGCGGAATTTTTTCCCGGTCCGTAGAACGGGACTAGGCACGACGATGGAATTTTATCTCGGCCTGGCTCAGATCATCGGAGTTCATACGATTCTCGGCCTGTCGGCCTACGTGATTCTGCAGACCGGTCAGGTCACTATGGCCCAGGCTGGGCTGGTGTCTGTCGGGGCCTATGTCGCAGCCATGTTAACCGCCATGGCGGGCTGGCACATTGTTCCGGCCATGTTGATCGGGGGGATGTCAGCAAGCGCGGTCGCTTGTATTGTTGGTTTTCCGGCATTGCGCATCAGGGGCCTGATGTTTGTTGTCGCCACCATGGCCTTCGGTGAATTTGTGCGCCTGTTCTGGTTTAACTTTACCTATCAGATCGAAAAAGACGGTGAACTGATCGGACCGGTAGGTGCCGAAGGTTTTCGCATGATCCGCTTTTTTCCAGAGAACGGCTGGTCGACACTAGACGTCACGCTGTTTATCTGGTTCCTGGTGGTTGTGGTCATGGCGGCGCTGTGGTGGATGGACAGGTCACGAGCCGGCGCCGTACTGCGGGCGGTCGGCGAGGACGAGGTCGCCGCACAGAGTGTCGGTATCAACCTGACCGCAGTCAAAGTCACCGCGTTCGCGGTGGGTGGTTTTATCGCCGGAATTGGGGGAGGGCTTTACGCCCACTACACCACCCATATTGAGCAGGAGAATTTCGGAATACTGCTCGCGACCTTCGCGATCGCTTACCCCCTTTTGGGGGGGTTGTCCAATGTCTTCGGAACCCTGCTCGCGGTCATTTTCATCCAGGGCTTTCTCACCGAAACGCTGCGCTTTCTGGGAGACTGGCGGAACCTGCTCTACGGTTTACTGATCGTTGTGGCGATGAATGTCAGGCCCCGGGGTCTCCTGGACGAGAATTTGTCGAGCCGTCTGTCGGGTCTTTTCAGACGCAGGCCAAGGATTCCCGATGCTTGAAATTCGTCAATTGTCCAAACACTTCGGCGGCGTCAAGGCTGTGGACAACCTCGATCTCAACATAGAACCTGGCCAGATATTTGGACTCATCGGGCCCAACGGATCCGGTAAGAGCACCACAATTAATCTGATCTGTGGAATGATCTCCGCCACCAACGGCGCCGTGCATCTCGATGGCCGCGACCTTCGCGGTCTGTCATCCCACCAGATCGTCGCGGCCGGGATCGGTCGGACCTTCCAAAACATCCGGTTATTCCAGGGCCTGACTGTCTGGCAGAACCTGTGGGTCGCACTACAGGAGCGAGCCGAAACCGACAGGCCAGGGTTCATCAGCCGCTGGCTGTCTGGCCAGAGAGATATTCAGCAAAGCCTCAACAGTCAGCTCTCATTTGCCGGACTGGTGAACAAGCGGGATGTCCTGGCAGGAAATCTGTCGTTCGGTGAGCAACGGCGGCTGGAACTCGCCCGAGCGATGGCCACCGGTCCCAAACTATTGCTGCTGGATGAACCGGCCGCCGGTATGAATCAGGAAGAGATCCAACAACTAGACGACCGTCTCCAGGCGATCAGAAAAAGGGGCATCACCATACTGTTGGTCGAACACGTGATGGAACTGGTCATGGGGGTCACCGACAGGATTGCGGTGCTCAACTTCGGTCAGAAGATCGCTGAGGGAACGCCCACTGAAATTCAAGCTGACCGTTCGGTACAGGAAGCTTATCTCGGTCAGCGCGCCGACTGACCTGTACCAGAGACTCTCCCCGAACATGCTTCAAGTCAACGACATAGTGACAGCTTACGGCGCGATCGAAGCCCTGCGCGGTGTCAGTCTTGAGGCCCATGATGGGGATATCACCTGCCTGCTGGGTCCGAACGGTGCCGGCAAGACCACTCTCATGATGACCATCGCCGGCATCCTCCGCCCACGCCAAGGCAGCATCCTTCTGAACGACGAGAACATAACCGGATCCTCGCCCGGTGAGATCGTGGCCCGCGGTATCGCACTGGTTCCAGAAAACCGGCTGGTGTTCCCGGAGATGAGTGTTCGCGATAACCTAATCGCAGGGGCGTACTCCAGACTGGCCTCGGGGAAAAACCAGGTTCTGCAGGACATCGATCGCCTGTACCAGCGCTTTCCCACGCTTAAAGAACGTGAAAAACAGCTCGCCGGCACCCTTTCCGGTGGCGAGCAGCAGATGCTGGCAGTGGCCCGCGCGCTGATGTCAAAGCCAAGACTGCTTCTGATGGACGAGCCCTCCCTGGGTCTGGCACCACTGATCGTTGAAGAAGTCTTCCAGATCATTCGCGACTTGCACGATGACGGAACCTCGATTCTGTTGGTCGAACAGAATGCGCACATGGCTCTGCAGGTGGCGGACAGGTTCTGCCTTCTCGATCAGGGACGCATCACCTTCAGCGGCAAACCAGGACAGCTTTCGGAAAACGAACTGATCCGCAGAGCATATCTGGGAGGAAAACAAGTCGGCTGACCGCCGGCCCGGCTACCCGCTCCCAACCACGCCAGCACTTTGATCGATTTTCTGCAGAACTGCATAGACGGCCTGATGATCGGGTCTTCGTATGCACTGCTTGCGATCGGTTTCACGCTTATCTTTGGTGTGATGCGCCGTCTCAATCTCTCCTATGGACCGTCGATCATGCTCGGGGCGTTCTGCGGTACTTTCGTCTACCTTGAATTCCAGGCCGGTCACCTGCTGGTCGCTGTAGCGACCGTAGTGGGGGCTGTGGTGGCCGGTATTTATATCGAACGTCTGTGCTTCTGGGCGATTCGCCAGGGTGCGGCACTGGCCTCCATGGTGTCCAGCTTTGCCATCTGGATGCAGCTCGAAGAGCTAATCACGCTTCTGTTCCCCGAACGCACCTACCGGTTTCCACCGCTAGCCGAATCCGTATCGATTGACCTCGGCCCGTTTTTTTTCAGGGCTGAAAACCTGATTATGTTCGCCTGTGCTGCGGTACTCATGGTGCTACTGCACGTGCTGCTCTACCGGACCCGGTTCGGGCTTGCCTTGCGAGCGCTTTCTGAGAACCCACTGGCTGCGCGCTTCATGGGCATCAACGTCCAGTGGATCATCTTCCTCGCGTTTGCCTTGGCCTCCGCACTCGGCGGGGTCGCCGCTTATCTTATTGTCGGCACCGATGGTCAAATCACACCAATGTTCGGCCTCTGGGCCACTTTCAAGGGGCTGATCGCCATGATGCTCGGCGGCATGGGATCGGTACCCGGAGCGATCCTCGGGGGCCTGCTGCTGGGCGTGATCGAAACGCAGAGCGTCTGGTATCTAGGCACCGAGTTCCGAGACCTCACGGCCTATATGGTGCTGTTTGTTTTTCTGGTGCTGCGCCCTGGCGGCCTGATGGGGCAACACACCGTGAGACGGGAGCAGGCGGCCTATCGCCGCGTCTGAGGCATGGACACCTACCTGATTTCAGTACTCTCCAACATCGGCATGCTGGCATTCATTGCGCTTTCCGCCTATCTGCTACTGCTGGTCGGTGAAATCTCGTTTGGCCAGCAGGCGTTTTTCGCCATCAGCGCTTACGCCTCTGGAATAGCGACTGCCATGTGGGGCTGGCCGTTCTGGCTGGGCCTGGTCTGGGGCAGTTTATTCGGGGGGGTTGCCGCAGTCCTAGTGGCAGTCCCAACGCTGCGCCTGCGGGGCCTTTACTTCTCCATCGCGACCCTGGCATTTGCCGAGATGGTCCGCCTACTCTTCGAGATATTCACCTACCAGGTGGAAATTGATGGCGAACTGGTGGGTCCTGACGGTTCTGAGGGATTCCGCGATATCCGTCTTATTTATGAACAGGACATATCAGCGTTCGAGTACATGTGCATCATCTATGCCGTGCTGGCTCTCGTTTTGGCAGGCTTCATTTTGCTGGAGCGTTCGCGCTTGGGCGCCATCTTTCGGATGATCGGTGAAGACCCGATGCTGACGGAAATGCAGGGCCTCAATACGATCGCCTACAAACTGCTCGCCGCAGCCATGGCCGGTGTCATCGCCGGAGCTGGAGGCGCCCTTTATGCCCACCTCGCGACCTATGTAGAGCCCAAGATCTTTAATGTGATGCTGGGAGTTCACAGCCTGGCGTATGGACTGATAGGCGGACTCGGAACGGCTTT
>CAJXBY010000111.1 GCA_913051905.1 uncultured Gammaproteobacteria bacterium
AACGAGCCCATTCCATGTCCTATGTCAAAGATTACGCCCCGCTCCCGGGCTGCCAGGATCTCTTCACGTACGGTGCGATCGCGCAATCTGGCCGGAGCATTCGGAAACGGCCGGAAGCAGTGCGTCAGAATGTCGCCTGAGCGGAGCCTGGATACCACTTCCATACGACTGGGCGGCGGAAAATCCAGATGACACATGACCGGGATTCCGAGCTCGTCCGCCACCTCCAGCGCCAGATCGAGTGGTGCAACACCCCGACCGTCGCTGGCATTCATGCCGACCCGTACCTTGATACCGATAATGGAGTCCGGGTAAGCGCGGGCAACCTCCAGGCAGGAAGACGGATTCAACAGGCGGAAATCCCCACACTCGCCGACCATCACTTCTTCGCTGAAAGCAAAGATGCCGGGAAATGCAATATTCAAAAACGCAAGAATCCTGGGTACAGCCGGCTCGATAACGTGTTTGAGAAACCCCCGGTAATTGGCCGGACCCGCCGTACCCGCGTCGACCAGGGTGGTGGTTCCCGATTGGAGCGCATAGTCGTCGGGATCGATACCGATCGACGTACCGCCCCAGTACACGTGTGTATGCAGGTCAATGAGACCCGGGGTCACGATCAGCCCTGTCACATCCCGAACCTGGCGTGATTCTGAGTCAGCGATGTTCTCGGCAAGCGCCGCAACCCGGCCTTCGGCAAACGCGACATCCCCTGTCGCATCGTGGCCACTGCCAGGATCCAGCACCCGCGCGTTCTTCAACAGCAGATCGTACATTGCATCACCCCTCCGGCCTTTGCCCGGACCGAACTCTGTGTAGAATGAGCCCCGGAGTTTGACATGAAACTTGAATCCTACGAAACACTTCACTGCGATGCCGGTTGGCGCAAGTTCTCGTTTCTGAGACTCATCGCCGATAATGGCACCACCGGCATCTCCGAGTACAACGAGTCCTATGGCAGTCCGCGTCTGACGGCGCTCATCGAGGCTCTACTGGACTGGGTGATCGGCCATAATGCCTTGGCCCACGAGCGGATTTCCGCGGAGCTTTACGCCCGTACTCGGCAGGCTCATGGCGGGATGGCACAGCAGGCCATCGCTGCGATCGAGAATGCGCTGGTCGACCTCAAAGCCCGGGCTCTGGATGTACCGGTCTACGAGTTACTTGGCGGCGCCGTACGTGATCGGCTGCAACTCTACTGGTCGCACTGCGGCTCCTACCGCCTGGGTCAGACGTCTGCTTATCTGGACAAACCCGAGATCAGCTCGCTGGATGACCTGGCCAATTTAGGGCGAGAGGTCGCAGGCCTCGGTTTTGGGGCTCTCAAAACCAACATATTCCTGTTCGACGGTCAACCCAGAATGCACCAGCCGGGCTTTGCACGGGCACCAGGATGGCCTCAATTAAACCCGGACCGGAAAATCACCCGGGCTCTGCGCGATCAGCTCTTGGCTTTCCGTGAAGGCGCCGGTCCCGATATCGAGATACTGCTGGATTTGAATTTCAACTACCGGACCGAAGGCTATCTCAGTGTCACGCGGGCGCTGGATGATCTTGGACTTGGCTGGTACGAGATCGATATTTACGACCCGGATGCGCTGGCCCTGATCCGGCGCTCGGTCCGGACTCCGATCGCATCCTGCGAGTCGTTGTTCGGACTGCGCGGCTACCGGCCATTTTTTGAACGCCAGTCAATGGACATCTCGATTGTCGATGTACCCTGGAACGGCATCTGGCAGTCATTGAAGATCGCTGCGCTGGCTGAGAGCTTCGAAGTAAACGTCGCACCACATAACTTCTACGGTCATCTGTCCACACTGATGAGCGCTCACTTCTGTGCTGCCATTCCGAACTTCCGGATCATGGAGATCGATATCGATGATGTCGCATGGAAGGATGACATCGTCACCCACCCACCTCGCATCGAGAACGGCGAACTGCATCTGCCCGATGGGCCGGGATGGGGCACTGACCTCAACCTCGAGGCAATCCGCGCTCACCCGCCACAGGAAGACCAGCCCCGTCAGTACGACAAGGGGATGGGCTGAGACGAATCGCGACCCCGCCCGACGAACAGACCGTGCCTGAACCTGCATCGCACGACGACTGGCTCGCCCGGACTGACGAAGAGACACTCGACGCTGCGCTGCCGATCTGTGATGCCCACCATCACTTGTGGGACCACAGGACTGGCAACGTCGCCAGCCGCTACCTGTTGGATGAATATCTTGCCGACACCCGTAGCGGCCACAATGTGGTTTCCAGCGTCTTTATCGAGTGCGGTACGATGTGGCGTCTGGGCGGTCCCGCTGAAATGCGGCCCGTCGGCGAGACCGAGTTTGCCAATGGTCTGGCTGCAATGAGCGCCTCGGGCAACTACGGCACCACACGAGTCGCAGCGGGTATCGTGGGAACAGCGAGTCTCAGTGCAGGCGACGCCGTGGCCCGGGTCCTCGACGCGCAGCTGGCTGCCGGCAATGGCCGGTTCCGGGGCATCCGGCAGGCCGCCGCCCGGGATGACGACCCTGCTGTACCCGATCATCGCACCAGTCCGCCGGCGGGACTTTATGGTGACCCCAAATTCCGCGAGGGGTTCGCTCACCTGGCGCCTCGGGGCCTCAGTTTCGAGGGCTGGTGCTATCACACCCAGCTCGCCGAGCTCACGGAGCTTGCCCGGTCGTTTCCAGACACCACAATCATTCTCGATCATTTCGGCGGCCCCATTGGGGTCGGACCTTACGCGGGACAGCAAGACGAGGTATTCAATGCCTGGTGCAAAGCCATCGCGGCACTGGCTGGGTGTCCCAACGTGGTGGCCAAACTCGGCGGCATCGCCATGGAAGTCAACGGCTTTGGCTGGCACCTGAAAGCGGCCCCTCCAGACAGCCGCACGTTGGCCGCCGCCACCCGCCGCTACTTCGAGCACACGATTGAAGCGTTTGGGACGGATCGTTGCCTGTTCGAATCCAACTTTCCCGTCGATAAAGTCAGCTGCAGCTACAACGTGCTGTGGAACGCGTTCAAACGGTTGGCCTCCGGCTACTCAGCCAGAGAGAAAGCCCAGCTGTTTCATGACAACGCCGTGAGAATCTACCGGGTCGAATGACCGACAAGCTCGTCTTCCGAACAAATGGCAGCCGGCATCTCAGTCTGAATTCAGCTTCTCAAATTCCCCTGGAGGCGAGTAAAACGGTGCTGAAACCAGGATCCTGTTGTCTTGAGCAATCAGGTAGCCCGCCTCTCCACTCAGGGTAAGGTATTTCTGCCAGTCGGGATCAGCCTGCATGGCTTCGCGCTTGGTTGCCCGGTCGGTAATATCCGAATAGGCCCAGATGTGGACATACGTGTTCACGTTACCGACCTCGGTGACGGCATAGACGATCGGCTGGCCGAGGTGACGTGTCTGGGGGCCCCAGCCATGCTCTTCGTAAAGGGCCAGCTGTTTCTTAATGGTCCCGGCTCTGCAAGTATAGGTCCGCTGGTCAAATATCATCTTCCACCTCCCGTTGTAATTGATCCCTCTCCCGTGTGAACTCACGGATCCGATGGCTCCTTGTAGGATGCCCGCTTGTCTTTAATCATCTGTACCACCACAAGCACCACGCTGATACAGAAACCAAGGTAAAGCCACTGCTTGTCATCCGTGATCATCAATGCCACTACAGCGATGCCAAAAACCAGGCAGGCGGCTGTCGTTCCGTTGATCATTTCGCAGGACCTGAGCCAGTAATCAGGCGTTTTGGGCAGCACTGGTCTGACCACTTGATGATCATCTCTCGATCTGCATTCTGTATCACTCGGATTCCTCTCACTTGAACATAAATCGGCCAGCCACTTTAGGCCACGGCGTTTAAGGGTCTATAGTTGAACTCCCGTCACATCGAACAAATCCCTTCCACAACGTACCACTGCATGTAATTCAGGGTCAATTCAGAAAGTTTCTAAGGGTTCAGTCACCACGCCGGTAGAACCCTGACGAAACAGCACAAGCTGGATGCAGGCGGAACAGGTAGGTTATGCTGTCGCACAGCGGGCCCTGCTGATTTGAAAGAAGCTGGGCTCGGAATCCAGATACTGACTACGCTACTGACCGGGGACACCTATGGATCTTGGAATTGAAGGACGTCGGGCCATCGTCTGCGCGTCCAGCCGTGGACTGGGCAAGGCCTGCGCGCTGTCGTTGGCACGAAACGGTGTTCACGTAACGCTCAACGGACGCGACGAAAGTGTGCTGGCAGTGACGGCCGAGGAAATCGCAAAAGCCGCCCCCAAAGTGGAGGTAAAAGTCGTTGCGGGCAGCATTTCCGACCGGCAATGCCAGCAAAACCTGCTGGAGGCGACACCGGATGCGGATATTCTCATTAATAACAATGGTGGCCCTCCTTTCCGGGACTTTCGCGAACTCGACCGGGACAAACTGATCGAGGGTGTGATAATGAACATGGTGACGCCCATCGAGATGGTGACCGCAGTAATCGACGGGATGGTCGAAAGGGAGTTCGGCCGCATCGTCAACATCACGTCCATATCGGTCAAAAAACCGGTGTTCGGACTGGATCTTTCCAGTGGTGCGCGGGCTGGACTCACTGCGTTCCTGGCAGGGGTCAGCCGGTCTGTGGCGAACAGCAATGTCACCATCAACAACATCTTGCCGGGATTCTTCAACACCGACCGGCTACGCGACAGCTTCAATGCCAGTGCCAACACCCTGGGTATTTCAGTAGAAGAAGCCGCCTCGGCCAGGGCAGAGCAGATTCCCGCACGGCGCTTTGGCGAGCCGGAAGAATTCGGAGAGGCCTGCGCATTTCTATGCAGTGGACAAGCGGGTTATATCACGGGACAGAACCTGCTTCTGGATGGGGGTGTTTTTGAAAGCGCTTTCTGATCCCCCGGGATTCCCTCAGCTCCCCGTTCAGTCAACTCAACCCTGCAAGGGCTGTTTTCTGTGACCCTCGCCACACTCACGCTCGACGATAAGTACGAGCAGCCGGATGGTCAGCTCTATCTGACCGGTACCCAGGCCTTGGTCAAGGTGGCCATGTTGCAGGGCATCCGTGATCGCGCCGCAGGCCTGAATACCGCCTGCTTTATCTCCGGTTACCGGGGCTCTCCCATGCACAACCTCGATAAGGAGCTGTGGCGCGCTGACCGGTTTCTGCCGCAGAACCAGATCCATTTTCTTCCCGCCGTCAACGAGGACATTGCGGTGACCGCCCACTGGGGGGCTCAGCAGGCCAACCTTTTTGATGACGCACGGCATGATGGTGTTTACGGGCTCTGGTACGGTAAGGGGCCCGGACTTGACCGCAGCGTGGATGCCATGCGCCACGCCAACCTGGCCGGCACCTCGCGCCACGGCGGCGTGCTCGCGGTGGTCGGTGACGATCACGGAATGACTTCAACAGACGTTCCGGCTGTGTCAGAGCCGACATTCATTGATCTGATGATGCCGGTTCTGTACCCCGGCAATGTCAGCGAACTGATTGAATACGGACTGTACGGCTGGGCTTTATCACGTTTCTGCGGGGCCTGGGTCGGCTTCAAGACAGGTCCCGACACACTGGATACGGCGGCCAGCATCTTGCTCCCGGCTGGCTGGCCCGAGATCACCCTGCCTGACTACCCCTTTCCCCCCGGGGGTGTGAACATCCGCACTCCTGACCCGTGGACCGACCAGGAATTTCGGCTTCGCGAACACAAGATCGGCGCGGCGATCGCTTTCGCCAAGTCCAATCCGCTCAACAAAGTTCTGATCGGAAGCAACCACCCCCGGTTCGGTATCGTCACCAGCGGTGTTGCCGCATTCGGGGTACTCGAGGCGCTTCATTCGCTGGGTATCGACCAGGCGCTCGCCGCAGACCTCGGCATCACGGTGCTCAAAATCGGTATGCCCCATCCGATCGAGGAAGGCGTGATCCAGGATTTCTGCTCCGGTCTAGAAGAGGTCTTGGTCGTTGAAGAAAAACGACGCATTCTGGAACTCGCAGTCAAGGATGTACTGTACGCCGTACCTGAGAAGGATCGGCCGCGGGTATCGGGTCGTCGCGACGAACACGGCCGCCGGCTCTTGAGTGAAGTTGGCCAGCTCGGTCCGGACGAGATCGCTCGCGCCATCGCCCACCGCATCAGATCGTTTCACGACAGTCCCGCAATCCAGCATCGGCTCGCCTTCCTTGAAGCCAAGGACGATGAGCGGACAAAACGACGGTCTCTCAGCGTCGTCAGAACGCCCTTCTTCTGTTCCGGCTGCCCCCACAATACCTCGACCCGGGTCCCAGACGGCAGTCGGGCCCACGGCGGTGTCGGCTGTCACTACATGGCGACCAACATGGCGCGGGGTAACGTCACCCACCCGCACATGGGAGGCGAAGGTGCAAACTGGATCGGCATGTCGCGTTTCGTCGAAACCGAACACGTCTTTCAAAACCTGGGCGACGGGACCTATTTTCACTCGGGCCTGCTGGCAATTCGCGCCTGTGTGGCGGCCGGTGTCAATATCACCTACAAGATTCTGTACAACGATGCCGTAGCCATGACCGGGGGGCAGCCCGTCGACGGAAACATCGATCCTGCGGCCATCAGCCGGCAGGTGCACGCCGAGGGAGTCAACCATCTGGCCATCGTGACCGACCAGCCGGAAAAATACAGCGGCCAACACCACCGCCTTGCGCCAGGGACCGAAATCCACCACCGTCGGTCGCTGGATGAGGTTCAGAAGAATTTTCGCCGGCACCACGGTGTCAGCGTCATCATTTACGACCAGACCTGTGCGGCTGAAAAGCGTCGGCGCAGAAAACGCGGCACGTTCCCAGACCCTGAACAACGCATGTTCATCAACGAACGGGTCTGTGAAGGTTGTGGAGACTGTTCTGACAAATCGAACTGCCTGTCCATTGTACCGGTTGAGACCCAGTACGGACGCAAGCGTCGGGTTGATCAGTCCTCGTGCAACAAGGATTTCTCTTGTCGCGAAGGCTTCTGCCCGAGCTTTGTCTCGGTCCAGGGAGGACGTTTGCGACGCTTGGCAGGTGTCGCCGAGGTCCCCCGGCATCTGCAGCTACTGCCGGAACCGGACCGCCCGGACCTGTTGAACGACCGGCCCTACAATATTCTCGTGACCGGTATCGGCGGCACCGGCGTCGTCACGATCAGCGCCATGATCACCATGGCTGCCCATCTGGAAGGGCAGGCCTGCCAGGCAATCGACCAGTTTGGCATGGCTCAGAAAGGTGGTGCCGTCACCAGTCATATCCGGCTGGCAGCAACCGCCAACGCTATCAGCGCAGTGCACCTTGATAGTGGCTCTGCAGACCTGGTACTGGGCTGCGATGCCCTGGTCGCAGCCGGCGACCTGGCATTGAAGACGGTCTCGTCTGAACGCACCCGGCTCGTCATCAACACCCACCAGGCCATAACCGGACATTTCACCCGCAGCCCAGACCTTGAGTATCCGAAAGATGATCTTGATGAGCGTCTGAAACAAGCGACCGGCGCCTCTCATCTGACATTTATTGATGCGACCCGGATCGCGACCCGACTGATGGGTGATGCCATTGCGACCAACATGTTCATGCTGGGATACGCTTACCAGCGCGGACTGATCCCCGTGTCCTCGTCAGGCATCGAACAGGCCATCACGCTGAACGGGATAGCCGTAGAGAGCAACATCCAAACCTTCAGGTGGGGCCGTCGAGCTGCCCTCGACATAGAGGCAGTAAGCGATCTGGCCTACGGCAAACCGACGAGCAGGAATGCAGAACCGGAAACCCTGTCAGCCCTGATCGAAACCCGGACACGCGATCTCACTGACTATCAGAATGCAACCTACGCCGGCCGCTATCAGGCGCTTATTCAAGTGGCCCGTGAGGCGGAGGAAACACGAGCAGCCGGCCTCTCGGGGTTCACGTTGGCAGTCGCCCGCTTTGCCTACAAACTGATGGCCTACAAAGACGAGTACGAAGTTGCCAGACTCTACAGCGACAGTGCCTTCACCAAAGAACTCAACGAAACGTTTGAGGGACCATTCAGGCTGCAGTTTCATTTTGCGCCCCCGGTATTCAGCACACTCGACCCTCACACCGGACTGGCCACCAAACGGACCTATGGCCACTGGATGTTTGGGGTGCTGAAGCTGTTGGCCCGTCTGCGCAGACTGCGCGGTTCAGTATTTGACCCCTTCGGCCACACCAAGGAAAGACGCATGGAGCGGGCACTCATAACGACTTATGAAGCAACCATCCGTGAACTGGCGGGCGGCCTGAACCACGACAACCACGCATTGGCCATCGAGATCGCCTCTCTGGCTGACGG
>CAJXBY010000112.1 GCA_913051905.1 uncultured Gammaproteobacteria bacterium
CGTTTCGGGCACCTGCACCTCCAGCTGTTCAAATTCTGATTCAGACTCTTACCCGCAGATTATCGGGGTCGTACGGTGCCTTTTCCAGCATGCGGGCGGCAATCCTCTGGCCCAGAAGTTCCACGGAGTACTGCTCCGCCATCCCCGCCTCCGTGCTAACAAAGGCCATGGCAAGACTCATACCGACACTGTGACCGAAGGTGGCCGATGTTACCGAACCAATCCGCTCGGCACCTAAAAACACCGGCTCACCTCCCAGGCATTCATTCTCGGTCTCATCGAGCGCCAGCAGAATCATCTCTGATGCAGGCCTGAGGGAAAGCATCGCCTGCTTTCCCACAAAGTCCTTGTCCAACCTGGCAAAGCGAAGCTGGCCAGTACCCTTATGGCCCGTGTCATTAGCCAACTCTTGACCACCGGGACAGCCTTTCTCAAGGCGCAGGCTGTCCAGCGCTTTGGAGCCAAATGCCGCTATCCGATACGGTGCGCCTGCTGTCCACAGTGCAGTCCAGATTTCGCTCAGCTGACCATTCGGCGCATGTAGTTCCCAGGCGAGTTCTCCGGTTACAGAAAGACGCAGCGCGAGACACGATACACCGCCGACCGACAGTTCCCGCGCCTGAAGCCAGCGGAAACGTTCCGGGGATACATCGGCTGGCGTGCAGGCCGCCAGGACGTCCCGGGCCGCGGGGCCGGCCAGTAGGAGCATACCGATCTCGGTCGTTCGATTGAAGAGTTCAGCGTCCGCTATCGGCACCCCGCAGTGAATTGTCAGCCAGTCCCAAAGACGCTGCTCCGAAGGCGCGCCGGCCACCAGATAGAAACACTCCTTTGCCGTGCGGACGATGACTGCCTCCGCTTCGATGGTGCCGCGCCGGTTCAGCATCAACGTCAGGCAGGTACCGCCGGCCGAAGTCGGGATACGGTTCGCGCAAACCGCTTCCAGGAACCTTTCGGCACCGGCGCCTTTCAGTTCGAACTTAGCAAAAGCCGAAAAATCACCCAGACCGACACGCTCCCGCACCGCGCGGCATTCATTGGCGACGGTGTTAAAAAGCGCCGTGCGCCGCCAGCCCAGGGGATCATCCGGTGCGTAGACCCGGGGCCGTTCCCATCCACCGGCTTCCTCAAACAATGCGCCCAGAGCCCGGGTCTGTGGGTATGCACCGGAGACCCTGATAGCGCGGCCGGCACGGCGCTGGAGCTGTGGATACGGTGGCGCCTGGCGCATCGTGTACTCTTCGACGGCCCGGCTTCTGGCGGTCTCGAGCCCGAGCCAGTCACCAAAGCGCCGCGGATCGAAGGCTCGGGTGGAAATATCGGCGCTACCATGCACGATCCACTGCGCCAGCGCTTTACCGGCGCCAGGTCCCCAGGCGATTCCCACAGTCGCACCACAGGCCAGCCAGTAGTTGGCGAGCCCCGGAGCTGGACCCAGCAGCATGGCACCATCCGGTGTGTAGGTGATTCCGCCGTTGACGATCCGCCTAATACCGAGATTCATAAGATCAGGACACCTCTGGTAGCAGTTCATGAGCCACGGGCTAATGGCATCCACGTTCGGCTCAAACAGCTCATGCGCCGACTCCCAGGGACAGCCTTCGAGCCAGACCGCCTGCGGAGCCTGTTTGTCATAGACTCCGATCAGCGCAGACTTCTGCTCCCGGCGCAGATAACCGCAGAAGTAATCATCACGGGTTACCGGAATCTCATGGTTCATGCCGTCGAATCCGGGTACATCTTCGGTCACAACATAGTGGTGCTGCAGCGTCACGATTGGCAGGTCAAGACCGGACAGCGCTCCGATCTGGCGGGCGTGGTAACCCCCAGCGTTGACCACGTGATCGCCGACCAGCCTTCCCTTTTCGGTATCCACCGCCCATTCATTCGTGTTCAGACGGCTGACTCCTGTGACCCGGCATTGCCGGATAATCTCCGCCCCCATCTGCCGGGCGCCTCCAGCCAGAGCCAGACAGGCGCCGGCCGGATCGACATGGCCATCGTCCGGTGTATAGATCCCCGCGACCACCCCTGCAGCGCGGGTGTCATATAGAGGGTTGAGTGCGGCCACTTCCTGGGGGTCCAGCATTACAGCATCCTGCCCCCTCCCGTGAACCGCATCGTAAAGGTGCTTAATCCAGTCCAGATGATCAGCGGAAGTCGCCACCCGCAGTGAGCCGCAGCCATGCCAGCTCACCGATTGCCCGGTTTCCGCTTCTATCGATTTGTAGCAGTCGACGGCGTAGTCGTGAATCGCGCCCAGCGCATGCCCGGCGACCATTCGGCTGACAAGGCCTGCTGCGTGCCATGTCGCCCCGGAGGTCAGCTCATCTTTTTCGATCAACACACAGTCAGTCCAGCCTTCTTTCGCCAGGTGGTAGAGCACTCCAACGCCCATATTGCCGCCTCCAATGACGATAACGCGGGCGTGGCTGCGCATTTGCTCCCCTCCAGAGGCGGATTACCCTAAGATAGCGGCCATGAACTGAACCCCATTATGCAGCAGGCTGAACACTTGAAGCAGGCTGGCGCAGACCTTGAAATTGTCAAACAGTTGAAGTCACTGCTCGGAGAGCACGGCTATACCCAGGCCTTTGCACCCATCGAAGAAGCCTCGGGCCTGCCCAATGCGGCCTACTGGTCGCCCGAATGGCTCTCCCTGGAACAGACCCGCCTCTTCCAGCGAAACTGGGTGTTTGCCGGTGCCGAAGCTGAGATTCCGAATTCCGGCGACATCAAGCCGCTCATCGTCGGCGGTGCACCCATGATTCTGGTGCGTGACGATCACGGCAAGCTGCGTTGTTTTCACAACGTCTGTCGTCACCGCGGGGCACAACTCATCGGTACACGCTGTACCAGGCGGTCCATTACCTGTCCGTACCACGCCTGGAATTATGGGCTCGACGGCCGACTTCGCCGCCGCATGCACTTTGCCGGTCCCGGCATCATCGAAACCTTCGATGGTGGCTGCAATCCGAAACTCGACCTTGTACCCGCCCGGGTCGAAACCTGGAACGGCTGTGTTTTTGTTGATATCTCGGGCCGTGCCGCACCGCTGGACGAGTGGCTGTCGCCACTGGCAAAGCGAACGCAGGGCTACGACTTCTCTGCCATCCGCTGGGCCGGCCGGATCGACTTCGACGTCAAGGCCAACTGGAAACTGGTGTTCGAGAACTACATGGAGGGTTATCACGTGTTTTCGGTTCACCCGCAACTGCTGGAGTTTGCGCCGATGAACCTGCGCTGGTCCGGTGAGTGGCTGGAACACCTTTTCTACAACGATTACGTTTTTTCCAAAACCGACGCGGGACGCGGGGAGCATCTGCCCCACTACCCGGGACTGGCGGGCGACGATACCCGGCGCGGCCTCTGGTTTCTGTGCTTTCCGCACTTTGCAGCCGAAGTCTATCCCGACCAGTTCACCGTGCTCGCGACCTACCCCGTGGCCCCGGACCTCACACGAGAAGAACTACACGTCTTCCTGATCGGCGATGCCGCCACATCGATCGACTACCAAAATGCGCGTAAATCGGTATTCAGGATGTGGGACAGCCTCAACCGTGAGGACCTGTCGGTTCTGGAGCAGCTGCAGCAGGGCCGCCGTTCGCCGGCCTATGACGGCGGCCGCCTCTCACCCCACTGGGAAGGCCCAACCCACCAGTTCGGCCGACACGTCATCGAAGGGATCGTTGCGCTATGAGCCGTGCGACACCGGACCGGATGGTACTGGACGACGACTGGAGCGATCTGACCAGGATTCGCCGGATGCCGGACATCGATCTAGAGCGCCTGCATGCCTATCGCTTGGGACGCATTCGAGACCGCCTGCGCGAAACGGGTGCCGCCATGTGCCTGCTGGTCAATCCCGTGAGCCTCAGATACGCCGTGAATTATCGAGCCTATGCGCTGTTTCAGTCGCACATTCCCACTGCGTATCTCTTTGTACCCGTAGAAGGGCCGGTGGTGATTTATGGGGCTATCGACGTCGCACCACTGACCGACGAGTCGAGACCAGCGCGGCCTCTGTCCTATTTTGACGGCGCAGACGAACTTGAAAACAATGCAAAACTGCTGGCTCGCGATATCACTACCTACCTCAGGGAAATCGGCACGGACAACCGCCGGGTGGCAATAGAGTATGTTAATCCCAGCATCACTCAGGCGCTCGAATCCGCAGGTCTTGAGGTCATCGACGGCGTCGCCGTATCTGAGCAGGCCCGGGTGATCAAATCCGAAGACGAGATAAACTGCATCCGCTGGGCGATAGCCGTTGCCGAACACGGCATCGCAATGCTGAAGACCGCACTCCGGCCCGGCGTCACTGAAGTTCAGCTGTGGGGGCTGCTGAACTATGCCAATCTTGCCAACAACGGTGACTGGCACGACGGACGCATGCTTGCCTCGGGACCCCGCATCAACCCCTGGATGCAGGAGGCTTCACCGAGGCGGGTCGAATCGGGAGACCTGGTCGGCCTGGACACCGACATGATCGGTCCGTTGGGCTACTGTGCCGATATCTCACGTACTCTGCATTGCGGGCCGGGCCAACCAACCCGACGGCAGAAACAGTTGTATCGCCTGGCTCTGGATGAGATCGAATGCAACTTAAAATTGATCCGGCCCGGAATGACCCTGTCAGAATTTCAGCAGCAGGCCTTTCTACCGCCGGAGGCATTCCACGAGAATGCCTACACCTGCGTGATCCATGGCGTAGGGATGTGCGACGAATACCCCCGGGTCAATCCGATCTACCGTGGCACCAATCCCTACGACGGCACCCTGGCAGCGGGTATGGTGATCTGCGTCGAGAGCTACATGGGAGCTGTCGGCGAACGCGACGGGGTGAAACTGGAACAGCAGGTACTGGTCACCGGCGACGGCTACGAGATGCTCACCAACGATCCCCTGGAGCCGTCGTTGCTCGACTGACAGTTCACTCTCGCCAGTTGAATATATCCGTCTCAACGATAGACCATCGCTGCCGCAATTCTTATCTCGGAAACCGGCAAGTCGTCTTCAAGGCCCACTTTCTTTCGGACAGGGAGAAACCGACGACTATTGCATTCTCCGAATGAACACCGCGTTTACCGCAAGTTCTTTCTGCTGACGCATGACCCAGCCGCTTTGATACAATTTCTAACTGACCCTAAGAGAAGCCCGTCTGCCCGCCTTGTCGTTCACTCAAGCTTATGTTCTGGAGGAGTTGGGTTACGCTGGTCTTTACCTGCGGGATCGCACTGTGCCCGCTCTCAGGCCCCACGAAGTGTTGGTGAGGATGCGTGCTGCCTCACTAAACTTCCGGGATATAAAAATAATCAGGGGAATCTACGCACGAAGGCCTGTCCTGCCGGTCGTGATACTTTCGGATGGAGCCGGCGACGTGAGTGCTGTGGGCCCAGAGGTACAGCGTTTTTCGGAAGGCGATCGTGTTATCCCCATCTATATGAGTGGTTGGCATCACGGTCCTTTGTCTGGGAGACACTCAGGTTGGAAAGGATTAGGTGGCGATGTCGATGGAACCGCAACGAAGTTTGCCGTTTTTCATGAAGATGACGTGGTGGGCATTCCTGATGGCCTTTCCTATGAGGAAGCCGCGTGTATTCCCTGTGCCGGCGTCACTGCCTGGCACGCGCTTGTTGACTCTGGTCAGATCAAGACTGGCGATACTGTCCTAACCCAGGGGAGTGGTGGCGTCTCAATATTTGGGCTACAAATCGCACTTATGAGTGGGGCACAAGTACTGGCCATCTCTAGTAACGACAAAAAGTTAGATAGGTTACGTGACATGGGGGCATCGGTGACTGTGAATCACAAGACAACACCCGATTGGGATCAGGAAATTCTTCTTGCAACCGGCGGAGTGGGAGTAGATCACGTGCTCGAGGTTGGCGGCGACGGCACCATGGAGCGTTCGATCCGTGCAACGGCTAAAGGCGGGAATATTGCCGTTGTCGGTGATCTATCTGGTCGCCTCAGTGAACTTAATAGTGACGAGCATCAGATTCGTATGTCGGCAATCATTGTCGGCTCAAGATCAATGATGGAGCAATTGCTTCGAGCAATTACGTTGCACAGTAGAACACCGGTAATTGACCGGATATTTCCATTCGCTAAATTGAGGGAAGCGCTTGCCTATCTAGAGCAAGGTTGGCACTTCGGTAAGGTGGTAATCAAATATGATTAAACATATCCAGAGGCAGTTCATTGTTGATATTAGTCCTCAGTTCTGCCAACGGTTCTATCCCCGCAGGTAACAGGGTTTTGAAAGCTTCACGATCTTGCTCCGTTTGAATAGGATCAAAATCACCCACGGTTCCCACCCTAAGTCAAATCGAGTCGTTCATTTGTGGTCTGGTAAAAGGCCAGAAGTGCGGCGGAAAATATCAGTGCAATGCCGACCCAGGACATGAAATCCGGCCAGTCACCAAAGAACAGAATACTCCACAAAATAGCAAAAATAAGACCCGTATACTCGAAAGGCGCGACCAGGCTCGCCTCGCTGATGCGGTAACCCTGGCTGATCAGATAAGCTCCCATACCACTCAGGCATCCGATCCCACATAAGAGTAGTAGATCCCTTGTTTCAGGCCAGACCCAGGCACGCAGCAGAAAATCCAGCGTGGGGTTTTCAGGCTCAGCAAAACGTCCGTCTCCGACCAACAGCCCGATAAAGGCACTGACTGTAATGAATGTCAGCTGAACATAAAAAGCCATTGAGGCGGCACGCTCGGTACTGCCCAGATTACGCGACATGATCTGGAACACGGCGTAGCAGAGCGCCGCCATCAACGGCAGAATCATCAGCGGGTTGAACAGACTGCTGCCGGGACGGATCATTACCAGGGTACCCAACATGCCGATCCCGACCACGATCCAGCGCTGGAAACTGATTTTCTCGTGCAGAAAAACCACAGCGAGTATCGTGATCAACAACGGTGAGACAAACACCAGTGCCACGGTCTCACCTAGAGGAAGCGTCGCCAGCCCGGTGAAGAAGAAAAGGTTGGCCATGACCACTGCGAAAGCCCGGGTCAGATGAAGCCCGAGCCGGTGTGTATAGAGAGACCGCAGGCCCCCTTCAAAGGGAACGAACACCACCAGGGTGAAGATCAGTGCGATCACCGCTCTGATCAGGATTATCTGATGAAGGGCGTAATCACCACTGAGAAACTTGATGACACCGTCCTGTGTCGTAAAACAGGACACACCGCCAATTACGCAGAGAATTCCGGCCATCCCGGGTGCCGAACGGATGAATTCGAGCGGGGTCCTCACTATCGCTTCTGCTGCCTCGAGAAATTCATAAGATGTAATGACGTGGACAATGAGGGATCTTCTGCGTCACTGACTTAAGATGCCAGGACCGCACTGTCGATCCGGTCAAATTGAGCACAGGCTTCAGCTTCCGGTATCGAAAAGCCGTACTATTCGATAGACACCGTGACACCGGTCGTGGGATTTTCCAGGTTACAGCTGTCGTCCACCGCGCGGCTTAAAATGGTGACGGGGCCGCTTGACCCGGGTAGCCATTCGTAAGACCAGGTCTCCCGCCCGGTCGCCGGGTGCCATCTGGCCCCGTTGTCGACCGAGACTTCCACCGCAGCAACCCGTCCTCCCCCATCGTCTGCTGCGGTGCCCGTAATGACCACAGGCTCTCTGGGCAGAACCGATTCGTCGACCGGAAACTCGATCTTCGACGCCGGGGGACTATTGTCACTGGAGGCCGTCGCCGCTACCAGGCCTTTCTGCAGCGAGGTCGGCTGGACACCCATATCGGCAAACAGATTCACCGTCGCCTGCTGGATGTTCCGGTCCGGTCCGCTCAGATCGACGCTGACCCGCGTGGAGTCTGAACTCGCGCGTTCCGGTGGCACACCGGTATCGGTGTCGTGGTGGGCATCCAGGCCCCAACCCCACTGACAGGTGCCAGCACCGAACACTAGGGCGCCGCTGGCATGTCGATAAAGCGTCAGATGATGCGTCGCCGTACCGGAATCAAATACCGACCCCTCATCCTGCACATACTGGAGATTGTTCACGGTGGTTTCGGAGAGACGGATCAGCCCCGGCGGGCGGAACCCGTTATCCAGATCCTCGTCCCACTCATGGCCGAGTAATCCCTTGGGCAGAATAGCTCGCTCGCCGGGCGCCAATTCTGCGATGTCTGTGTCGCGCCAGAATCGCAGTCCGGCGAAATCAGCCGGTACGATCAGGGGATCATTGCGCCAGGCGTTGACCGTAAAGATGGTTCCGGTCAGGG
>CAJXBY010000113.1 GCA_913051905.1 uncultured Gammaproteobacteria bacterium
ATGCGATCCGCAACCGGGACCGAAAACGGGCCAAACGCAACAATGCCCTGTGGGTCGCTGAGCAACTGGGCATCAGACTCCACATCATCGATGTCATAGAGGAGTACAAAGACGTCGTCATCAACCCGAAGCACGGGTACGGGGCTAATATGAATCCTTGCCTGGACTGTAAATCGTTCATGGTCGGGAAAGCGCGGGAATGGATGACGGTGCATGATTTCGACTTCATAATCACCGGCGAAGTAGTGGGCCAGCGTCCCATGTCCCAGCGCCGGTCGACATTTCCAGTGGTACAGCGAGAATCCGGTGCGGGTGACCGGCTGCTAAGGCCGCTGTGTGCAAAGCGTCAGCCTCCCACTCTGCCGGAGCGTGCAGGCTGGGTCGATCGGGAAGCGCTGTTCGACTTCAGCGGCCGCAGCCGCAAGCCGCAGATGGCACTTGCGGCAAGCCTGGGTATTGAGGAATACGCTCAACCAGCTGGGGGATGCTGCTTCCTGACCGATTCGGCTTACTCACGCAAGCTGCGTGACCTGTGGCAATCCCGCGGCAACAAGCGTTATGAGCTGGATGACATCATGCTGCTCAAGGTGGGGCGCCACATCCGACCCAGGACCCATTTCAAGCTGATCGTTGCCAGAGATGCGGGTGAGACCCAATACCTCCAAGGTTACCGCAGCCGATTCAACCATCTGACGATGACAAGCCACAGCGGTCCGCTGACCCTGCTGGAGGGTGAAGTGACCAGGGACGATGTTGAACTGGCGGCCCGTATCGCCGCCCGCTACGGACAGGGGCGGGATGCCGGGTGTGTGGAATTCGATGCCGTCGTCGACGGCTTGAGCCGCGTGGTAGCGGTTCAGCCGCTTGCGCCGGAGAACGTCATGCCGGAGTGGGTTCTTTGAGCCGAGAGGTCCTGGATGCCCGCCACTTGTTGTGTCCCTTGCCGGTGATCCGTGCCCAGGACCGGGTCAAAGCACTGCAGCCGGGTGATATTCTCGAGGTACGCTGTACCGACCCAGGGGCCCTGAGCGACATTCCCGCCTGGTGCCGCATCAACGGGCACACTGTGCTACAGGCCGACGAGGAGGTGGACGAGGTCGTGGTGACGTTGCAAGTTGGCCCATCCTGAGCCGACACTCAAATGCAGCAACG
This sequence comes from uncultured Gammaproteobacteria bacterium, assembly GCA_913051905.1. The sequence goes on from CAJXBY010000113.1 coordinate 1,153, forward strand.
CATATTTTGCACACAATTGGTGCAAGACTACTCATTTTGCACTACTAGTGTGCGCTTTGGTCTGATCTACCCCCTCTTTTTCTGGCACGTAAATTGCTTATCATTAAGGGTAAGGCGTCATGACGCTATTCAAGAGAGGCTTGGGCCTGCGGCCCCAGCCCACGTTTTCACCGACTTAATTTGAGAGGTAAACCACCATGTCAGCATCCGATGTTCTGAAGATGATTCAGGAGAGCAATGTAAAGTTTGTCGATTTTCGTTTCACCGATACCCGAGGTAAGGAACAGCATGTGTCTGTACCGGCCGGCGTTCTGGAGGATGACACATTCGAGGAGGGAAAAATGTTTGACGGCTCCTCGATCGCCGGCTGGAAGGGCATCAACGAGTCGGACATGATCCTCATGCCGGACCCCGACACTGCGGTGGTCGACCCATTTATGCAGGACACCACCCTACTATTGCGCTGTGATGTCGTCGAACCGACCACCATGCAGGGCTACGAACGCGATCCGCGGTCGATCGCCAAGCGGAGTGAGGCCTATCTGAAATCAACCGGGATCGGAGACGCCGCGTTTTTCGGTCCGGAAGCGGAGTTTTTCATTTTCGACTCGGTTCGCTGGACCAACGAAATGAGTGAAGCGTCCTACCACATCGAATCAGTGGAGGGGGCCTGGAGTTCTGGCAAGGAATACGAGGACGGCAACATTGGCCATCGCCCCGGGGTCAAGGGCGGTTATTTTCCGGTCCCACCGGTCGACTCTCTGCAGGACGTCCGTTCAGCGATGTGCCTGGCGATGGCTGACATGGGGCTGGAAGTGGAAGTGCACCATCATGAGGTCGGTACGGCGGGACAGGGCGAGATCGGAACCCGCTTCGATACGCTGGTTGCAAAGGCCGACCAGCTCCAGATCTACAAGTACTGTGTCCACAACGTGGCCCATGCCCATGGCCTTACCGCAACGTTCATGCCCAAGCCACTGGTCGGAGATAACGGTAGCGGCATGCACGTGCACCAGTCGATTTTTAAGAACGCTGACAACATGTTTGCCGGGGACGCATACAGCGGGCTGAGCGAGAACGCACTGTATTACATCGGTGGCATCTTCAAGCACGCCCGGGCGCTGAATGCCTTCACCAACGCCAGCACCAACAGCTACAAGCGGCTGGTCCCAGGATTTGAAGCACCTGTCATGCTCGCGTATTCGGCGAGAAACCGTTCAGCCTCATGCCGCATTCCCTACGACTCCAATCCGAAGAGCCGGCGGGTTGAGGTACGTTTTCCAGACGCGACAGCCAATCCTTACCTGGCCTTTACTGCCATGATGATGGCCGGTCTGGACGGGATTCAAAACAAACTTCATCCGGGCGAACCCATGGACAAGGACCTTTACGACCTGCCGCCGGAAGAGGAAAAGGGAATTGCCACCGTGGCCCATTCATTGGATGTGGCGCTGGAGGCCCTGGATGCTGACCGGGAGTTCCTGAAAGCCGGCGGTGTGATGACAGACGATATGATCCAGGCCTACATCGAACTCAAAGCCGAGGAGGTCGAGCGCCTCCTGCAGGCGACCCACCCGGTTGAGTTCGATCTGTACTACAGCGTCTAACGGCAAACGACAACGCACCCCGGTCGACGGGGTGTGTCCGGATTCGGGGTAGAATGCACCAAACTGGTGCAAACCCGGCATTCCATGGCACACCCGTTGTCCGACCAGATTCTTGATGAACAGACCACGGCGGTGCTGTTGGTCGACAGCGGCCGCAAAGTGGTCTATCTCAATGCGGCAGCGCAGGTCCTGCTGGACAGCAGTGCGCAGCGCGCGATGGGCTGTCTGGCTGATGAGCTGCTGGGAATCAGTGCCCCGTTGCAGGCGGCACTGGCCGATTCTGCTGAAGGGCGTTCGACGACCTTCAGAGAAATGGAATTAAGGCGTCCGGCCAGTGCCAATACTCTGCGGGTCGACTTGACCGTTACGCCCTTCGGGCAGGACGGCAGCGCCAGTCAGGCCCTGATCGAGTTATCTCAGGTCGACCAACTGGCCCGCCTCGCGCAGGAGGCACAGCAGCACGATCGACACAGTGCATCGAATGCCTTGATCAGCCGCCTTGGCCACGAAATCAAGAATCCCCTGGGGGGTCTGCGCGGCGCAGCGCAGTTGCTGCAGGCCGAGCTTCCAGGCCGCGACCTCAAGGAATACACCAGAATCATAATTCACGAGGCGGACCGGTTGAGTACTCTGGTTGACCGGATGACGGGCCCGTTCAAGCCCCTGTCCAAAAGCAGATTCAATATGCATGCCGTGCTCGAACACGTCCGGAGACTCACCCTCGCTGAAGTCCAGGAGGGACTAACGTTCCACCGTGATTACGACCCCAGCCTGCCGGACATAACGGGAGACCGCGAGCAGTTGATGCAGGCCGTCCTGAACGTTGTCCGGAACGCTGTGCAGGCTATCGAAGGCGTGGGACAGATCACGCTGGTCACCCGCATCCGCCGGCAGTTCACGCTGGGGAATCGTCGTCACCGCCATGTGCTGGAAGCGACGATCGCCGATGACGGCCCAGGAGTACCACCTGCGATCGTGGAAGATATCTTTTCACCGATGGTATCGGGGCGGCCAGATGGGACCGGACTGGGTCTTACGATCGCCAAGGAGATCTTGTCCCGCCATGGTGGCGCTATAGCATGCACCAGCCAACCGGGAGATACCCGATTCATCCTGCACTTGCCGGTGGAGGACTCGGCGTGAAGCAAAAGCCGATGATCTGGATCGTCGACGACGACGCATCGATGCGATGGGTCCTGGACAAGGCGTTGACCAGTGCCAGTTGGAGAACCCAGTTTTTCGAAAACGCCGGGGACGTACTTACGGCAATCGAGTCCGGGCATCCGGATGCCATCATCACGGACATCCGGATGCCCGGCGCCAGTGGGCTGGACCTGGTCCGTATCCTGGTCGAGAAGTTCCCGACCCTGCCGGTGATCGTTATGACCGCCTACACCGACATGGACAATGCGCTGGCAGCCTACCGAGAAGGGGCTTTCGAGTATCTGCCCAAGCCTTTTGATCTGGACGATGCCGTAGCGCTGGTCCGGCAGGCTCTAGAAAAAAAGGGTACACCCGGTTCGTTGCCGCCGGCCGAGTCGGCGGTGCCTCCCCACAACCTGATTGGCAAAGCCGAGTCCATGCAGACCGTGTTCCGGGTTATCGGCCGCCTGGCCGGTTCGCATATCAACGTGCTGATCACTGGCGAATCGGGTACCGGGAAAGAGCTCGTAGCGCGGGCCATCTATGCCAACAGCCCCCGTTCGGGGGCGCCGTTCGTCGCTATTAACACCGCGGCCATATCGGCAGAGCTGCTGGAGTCGGAGCTCTTCGGGCATGAGAAAGGGGCTTTTACCGATGCCCATGCCCGACGGGAGGGCCGTTTCGAGCAGGCCCGCGGTGGGACGCTGTTTCTAGACGAGATCGGCGACATGCCGGTAGACCTACAGGCTCGGTTGTTGCGAGTACTCTCCGATGGAACGTTTTACCGGGTCGGGGGTCACGAGGAACTGCGGGCCGATGTGCGGGTGATTGCGGCGACCAACCAGGACCTTGAATCCCAGGTGCGCGACGGGCGATTTCGTGAGGACCTGTACCATCGGCTTAACGTGATGACAGTCACCCTGCCGCCACTGAGAGACCGATACGAGGATATCGAGACCCTGGCCCAGGCGTTTCTGTCCCAGGCAGCCCAGGAACTGTCGGTGGAACCCAAACAGCTCGACAGGCAGGCGCTGGCGATGCTGAGGGGCCGGCCCTGGCGCGGCAACGTGCGAGAATTGGAAAATCTTTGTCGCCAGCTGACCGTGATGGCTCCGGGTCGGGTCATTTCTTTGGTTGACCTGCCGGCCGGTTTGAAGGCCAATTCATCGGTGGGCGGCGGCCCCGCGGAGCTTGGCTGGGAGTCGCTGCTGGAAGCATCCGTTCGGCAGAAGCTAAAGCTCGGCGAGAACGCCATCCTGAGTGAGGTGGGTCCTCGGTTCGAGCGCGTGCTGCTTCGTACTGCTCTTGCTTTTACCGGGGGGCGCAAGCAGGAAGCGGCCCGCCGGCTGGGTTGGGGGCGCAATACCTTGACCCGTAAACTCAAGGAACTGGAGATCGACGGACTGCAATAGTCCCGACAGGCCAGGGTGCGCTTTATACTCTGGCGCTTTCGCCCACCTCAGGCCAATTACTCCAACAGCAGACTAGGGGGAGGAGACTGCCCGAATGGGATATCTGACAGGAAAAATTGCCCTGGTGACCGGAGCCAGTGCCGGAATCGGCGAGAAAACCGCCAGAGCGCTGATCGACGCCGGAGCCCGGGTGGTGTGTGGAGCGCGCCGCATGGAGCGCCTTCAGTCTCTGACTGACAAGCTGGGGGAGCGGTCGCTCCCGCTCGAGCTGGATGTCGTTGACCCGCAGTCTGTAGACACGATGATAGACCGCTTGCCGGAAGACTGGCGTCACGTGGATATTCTGGTGAATAACGCCGGGCATGATATCGGCGGTCGGCGGCAGTTCCATGAAGGTACCGCGGACGAGTGGTCGGCCACCATACAGACCAACGTCATCGGCCTGATGCACGTGACTCGGGTGGTCCTGGACGGGATGCTACAGCGGGATTCGGGTCACATCGTCAATATCGGGTCAGTGGCCGGCATCCAGGCCTACACCACCTGCGCCGCCTACGCGGCAAGCAAGCACGCCGTACATGGACTCAGCGAGACCCTGCGGCTGGACTATGGCAAGACCGGTATCAAGGTCTCCGAAGTGCTTCCAGGCATGGTGAAAACAGAGTTCGCCGCCACGCGTTTCGGTGATACCCAGCAGGGCGAACAGTATTACGACGACTTCGGTGTCTGCCTGGAGCCCGATGATGTCGCCCGTTCGGTATTGTTTGCCCTGGACCAGCCCCAGGATGTGGTGATCGCACAGCTCGTGGTGGTCCCCACACGCCGGCCGCGCAACTCCTGAGGTCCTGTCTTGGCAAAAGGGTGGGAAAGTCTGTCCCCCCCATTCTATTCCCGAAATTGTCAGATTTTGATGTTTCAGCCACCACATTCAGGCCAAAATAGATGAGTTTTGTGCTCAAAGAGTAACGCACCTTATAGATTGATTAACTAGACAATTCTCGCCATGGCGATATAATAATCCCATGGCTGATTTAACATGGTCGCTGGCGGGGCTTTCAGAGGTGACCGGGGTCAGGGCAAGGACGATTCGGCACTATATTCAGCAGGACCTGCTGCCTACTGCCAACACTCGGGGTCGAAACGCCCACTACAGCGAACCCCACCGCGACCGCCTGCTGGCCATCCACTGCCTGAGAAACCGGGATGGGTTGGGCCTGTCAGCCATCCGGCAGTTGTTCAACAACCTCTCGGCAGAAGAGATTCGTGCGATCGGGGCCGGCGCCAGGGTGGATCGGGTCAAACTGGCCAGTATCAGGCGGCAGCCCGCTGGGACCGGGCCGCAACGTGATCAGCCCGGTCTGGCCGAAGGGCGGCACGCGGCTGGACAGATCGAGCTGTGGGCGACGATCAGAATCACGCCGGATATTGAATTACGGGCCAGAGGTATGGGCCGAGAGGCACTGGCCGCACTGCAGGCCCTGGGTTCCGAACTGCGCCGAATAATCCAGTACGATTCCGGATCGCAGCCCGTGGACGGGGACAGCGGTACCCGCATTGCGACTTCACTGCTGGCGCCCCTGAACGAGACGCTGCTCTAAGCGAACGACACTGTTCAGGCAGACCGAACTGCCTGTCTCCAGGTGTTTTCACCCTTCCCGAATCGACAGTTTGTCTAGCTCGCAAAGGGTGCGACTCGCTAAAGCGCATCGTATCTCGTTTAATAAGGTATCCACTTGTGGAGAGGTAAACGCCAATGCCAAAGATTTGCTGAGCAGATGATTTTCCAATGAGGGGAGTTGTCCGATGATGCCACTTACCGGCCGGGTCATCATGATCTCCGGAGCCAGTCGCGGCATCGGCCTGGCCGTGGCCAGGCGACTGTTGCGCGCGGGGGCGCGCTTGAGTCTGGGGGTCCGGAACACGGCCGCCGCCGAAAAGGCGCTGGGTCCGGAGAATACACAGGCTGTGGGCTACTTTACTTATTCTGCGGGCGACCTGGAATCGGCGGAGCGCTGGATTGCCGGCACCTTGAACACATTCGGCCGGCTGGACGGTCTGGTGAACAATGCCGGAGTCTCTACGCCGGCATTTGGCCTGACGGATACCGACGAGACCGGGCTGGATACGATGTGGGCGGTCAATGTCAAAGGGCCTATGCGCCTGACCCGTCTGTCGTTGCCCCACCTTGCCGCCAGCGGCGCCGGCCGGGTCGTCAATATCGCATCGCTTTCTGGAAAACGGCTAAAAAACAACAATATGGGGTATGCGATGACCAAGTTTGCGCTCATCGCGCTGACCCACGCCACACGCCGTGAAGGCTGGGCACAAGGAATACGGGCGACTGCAATCTGCCCCAGCTTCGTGCACACTGACATGACGGCTGGCGTAGAAGGGGTCCCGTCTGTGGACATGATCCAGCCGGACGATCTGGCCGAGCTGGTTGCCACGGCTCTGACCCTGCCGAACAATGCAGTCGTAGCCGAGATCCTGGTCAACTACCAGCTTGAAGATATGTTCTGAACAAGTTGTTCTGAACAAGAGCCGCAAGAATGGGCCGCGTTTTGTCCAATCCGATTAGATACGCGCTGCGCTTGGCTAAAAGGGCCGGTTTGTTGCTGTCAGGAAATTTCTGTGACAGAATTCGGCCTGCTGGAAAGTGGCTCCACGGAGGATTAGTGGAGGCGAAATGACCCCTTATATGGCGGTCTTTTTTTATCTCGCGTGGGCCTTGGAAGGAAGCCGGCGCGTGTTTTGAGTCTCGAGCAAGGAACACCGCGGTGTTCCGGCGCCTCGAGATTCTCACGGAACAATCCAGAGGAACTGAACGAATGGTTCTTGTTATCGTCCTGCTTCTGCTCGTCGTCGGCTCGGTCCTGTTTCATTTCCTGAGCCCCTGGTACCTGACCCCGATCGCTTCGAACTGGGGCATGATCGACGACA
>CAJXBY010000114.1 GCA_913051905.1 uncultured Gammaproteobacteria bacterium
TCGGCCACACTATCGACTAGTACAAATTTATCGTCATGCGATCGGTAATACGCTCTCTCTTGTGCAATTTTATGAATGGCCTCGGACAAACTCGTACGGTCTCCGCCAAGGGTCAGCGACAAAACATCGTGACCGGCTTCTTTCATTCTGGATAAATGTTTGACCCTGATATCGGGTTTGGCCTCTCTGCTCCACGGCAACGTGTTGTCCCACACATAGGCATCCTGATGAACTTTCGAAGCTTCAGCAGAAGCACCCCATTTAGCAGCCAGGTCCTGTAAATCTTCACTCATGGTTTTCTCCAGTTAGCATGGTTGTTGTTATATTGGAAATTGTAGTTTGATGTGCATCCTGATACCAGAATCGAGGATCTGGATATCGCGATAAGGGCGTCAGTTCCCTGATTCAGATTGACAATACCAAGCTGTCCTTGGCTGCGGCGTAGCTATTTAAAGGCGGCGAGAAGCGTGACTGTATTAGGTGGGTGTTGCTGCTTTGGGGCGGGTTTAGTTTGACCCCTTGCGTACCGTAATCGGCAATACAGGTGCCGAGAGCCCACTGCATTCAGTTGCTCACAGAGGTAGAAAGGAAGATTTGGTGGAGCGGAGGAGGATCGAACTCCCGACCTTCGCATTGCGAACGCGACGCTCTCCCATCTGAGCTACCGCCCCAGGGTGCACGGCTAGCGCGGCACTTGGACTCAAAATATAGGGCATCCCGGTACTTGGGTCTAGAGTGGTACCTCGTCCACGAGCCAGTCCTGAATAAGATCTGCGGTTTGCTGGGGCTGATCTCCATGAATGTGATGGCCAGTGCCTGCAACAACGCGGTGCGAACCATCTGCAAGGTGTTTAAGTGCCGCGTGAACATCTTCATCCGGCAAAGTACCACTTTGTTCGTTACTGGCTTTTAGAATGAGTGTCGGGCATTGTATTTTTGCCAAGGACCGGTCGATATCGAATCCGGTCATCAAACTGTTGTCATAGGACATACGCAATACATCGGGGTCGAGCTGAGCCAGCCTGGACGCCAAAGTGGAATCCTCGCGGGCGATTGCATCCGGAGCGGCGATCGGCAGGCGTTCGCGTAATCGCGTTTCTTCCTGGCCCTCCAGTGCTAATTCGTATAGGTCTCGGAAGAACTGATAAGCGCGGGGGCTGCCATCCCTGACGGTATATCTGCGAAGCCAAAGAGGTGCATCCTCGATAATGAGTGCGCTCACCAAATCCGGTCGCTGTGCGGCAACGCCGATCGCCACAAGACCTCCAAGTGAGTGCCCGAACAGGATGGCCGGATTCTTGCATAGCATGTCGACCAGGTGGCAGATGTCTCGGGCAAAATCCAGAATTCGGTAATTCCCGGCAACGTGACTCGAACGGCCGTGTCCACGCAGGTCTGGGATCCATAGCTGATGATTCATCGAAAGGGCCGGTATGATCGGCAGAAACGAATCCCAGCGCCCAGTTGTCCCGTGAAGCATAACCATTGGTTGTACCCCGGACCCTGCCGACTCGTAATACAGTCGACACTCTGGTGCTTGGTGCCACATCGAGAGATAGGTAAGGTTTCTAAGATCCGCTCAGGCGATGTAGTCCCTAAGATCGATTTCTTTGGCGCCCGGTATCTGCTTACGCTCAAAGTCTTCCTTCCGGTCCATGGCCATGGTGCAGTCAAAGCCAACCCGTCCCCAGTGCTCCCGGCGTTGCCCGTAATAGAAGCCGGGCACGTCGGGCACGACGATCACACGGTCATCGGCCCGCCCGCGTGTCAGGAATGCCCAGTAGACGTCGTTGAGGTCATTGTTATCGACATCCGAATCGACCACCATCACGCTTTTGATGAAGTCATGGTGCACCCCAAAGGCGCCCAGAATCACCTGGCGGGCATGTCCGTCGTACTGCTTGTCGATTCTGACCACAGTGTTCAAAAGGTTGGGAACGCAACTGACATCCTGGATTCCGCGGAGCGTGCCGTTGAGGTGAGCGTAAACGCGGTTGCACAACGCGAGTTCAAGTAGTCTTTGGTCTTCCGGCGATCCACACACCAGCGCATGGTAGAAGGCGCCCTCCCAAACCGTGACGCCGAGCACCTCGAACACATGATTATCACCCTGTTCGACGTAGTAACCCAGAAACTCACCGAATGGTGCCTCAGGTCGTCGAACATTCGGCAGTATTCGCCCTTCGATAACGATGTCGGTGTGATAGGGCACATTGAGATTAATGTGCCGGCAGGGCCGCATCGTAACTGCTTGACCAGTCAGTTTTGAGACGAGGTCGAGCTCGCTTTCATCGGGCGGAATTGGCGAAGCTGCGGCCATCGCCACCTCCGGCGGTGGACCGATGAGAATCGCAACGTCGATGGCGCTGCCGGAGGCCTCAGCCTTGGCTTGGTACCGCGTGAGATCGTGGCTGGTGCCAAGCCGTACTCGAACCTCGTCGTTGCTGATATGCATGCCCCGGTGAAAGGAGAGATTGGGTGTCCCGGTTTCTGGATCGTTGGCAAGAAATATCCCGGAGGTAATGTAGGCGGCTGCATCTTTGCCGTGGTAGGTCAGCTGGGGTAATTCGTCCAGTCGGGCCGTCCGGAATTCACCTTCGGCTTCGGGCTCGATTTCCGGGGCTCGGACGGGATTCTTCATGAGTTCTGCCCACCGCTGGCAGAAGTTACCGTCAACCGCGCCAAGGTAGTCGCAGAATCGCTGACGACTGCCGAAGAGATTACTGGCGACTGGCAGCGTGCTTCCTTGAACGTTGCGGAAGAGGATTGGCCGATCGCTCTCCTGCTGGGCACGGGCAATCACCGCGGCACATTCAAAACGCGGGTCAACTTCACGCTCGACAATCTGAATCTCGCCGGACTCGATCCAGCGTTCAATGAGTTCCTTCACACGTTGTCTCCTGTGAGGATGGGTGACTCTCGGTGGAGCGGTTTCACCCATCGGGGTTTCATTGTCAGCAGAAGGATATTAAAGGACCGGCTCTCCGTGAAGTGGTCGGGTTCGCCCGGTGCCCAAGGGCCAACCCTGATGAACCGTCGAACCCCGAAAATAGTTTATAATTAATCTGCAGTTATTCTTGTTAGTAGCTGTTTTTACAGGAAAGATGCCGACATCTACTGAATCTTCCGGTGATGTGCCCATCAGCCCGGGTGAGCGGCTCCGAAATGCCCGAACAGGCTACGCGTGGACCGTTGAGGATGTGGCGGGCAACCTTAACCTCAGCATCGATGTGATTCATGCGCTCGAGTCCGGTGATTACGCCGGACTTCCGGAGCCCGCTTTTATCCGCGGTTATCTCAGGGCCTACGCTCGCCTTATGGAAATCGACGAGAAGCTGGTGCTGACCGAACAGCGGGCAACGACCTATGGCCGTCTCGGTTCCGTGGTGCCGGTAATGGACCACTCGGCGCTTCTTGAGAGCAACCGGCGCAAAAGTTGGCTGCGTTTCTCCAAAAAGGACAAATCAGGTCGACGACGGCCGATTCTGATCGGGGTCCTCGTAATCGCTGCGATTCTTGCGGCCTGGTGGTTAAGCGGTATTCGTCCGGCAGACATTACTGGATCGAATGTGGAGACTGAAGACCCGGGCGTCAAGACCATGACTGTACCGCTCAAGGCAACCACCAGCGACTGATCCTGCCGGCGATTGCCGGTGTTCTAGGGAGTCAGGATGTTGGCGATCGTTTGTCCATCGATGTTACCCCCACTGATGATCACGCCGATACGGCCCTTTGCAGGAGCCTTGCCGGAGAGCAGGGCGGCGACTCCCAGTGCCCCTGAAGGTTCGACTACCAGTTTCACTTCGTGAAACAAGAACCGTACGGCTTCGACAATGGCCTCCTCCGTCACGGTGCAGAAGTCATCCACGAGATTCTGGATGAGTGGAAAGGTAATCGTGCCGAGTGATTCGGTGCGGGTGCCATCGGCAATGGTCCGCGGATTGTCCACGCGCTGCAGAGTACCGCTTCTGAAGGACCGGGTCGCATCGTCGGCGAGTTCCGGTTCAACACCGATAATCCGGCAGGCCGGCTGCAGGTGCCTCGTGCTGATTGCATTTCCTCCAAGCAGGCCGCCGCCCCCACAGGGAACGAGCAGGCAGTCGAGGGGCCCGCTCTGTTCGAGCAGTTCCAGCGCGGCGGTACCCTGGCCGGCGATCACGTGTGGGTGGTCAAAAGGCGGGATCAGCGTGTACCCGTGCGTCTCGACCTGTCCGGCGGAGATCACTTCCCGTTTAGCCACAGCTGGGTCGTAGTCGATGATCGTCGCGCCGTGGCTTTCCGTGGCGGCTCTTTTGCGCAGCGGTGCGTCCCGGGGCATGACCACCGTGGTCGAGATTCCGAGCAGCCGTCCGCTCAGAGCCACGGCCTGACCGTGGTTACCGGAGGAATGCGTGATCACGCCGCGCGCCCGTTGGTTTGCGGTCAGCTGCGAGATCGCGTTCCAGGCACCGCGAAACTTGAAAGCGCCGATGCGTTGAAAATTCTCGCATTTTAGAAAAGCTTCCCCTTCAATCTGCTCATCGAGGAGGGTCTTTTCGAGTACCGGCGTACGCAGCGCGTGCCCTTTGAGCCGTTCAGCAGCGGCGGTGACATCATTGAAATCAGGGAGGTCGGTCAAGGGCAGCATTCGACATCTTCTGGGAGGCCGCCCAGTATAGCCGAGGGTGACCAGGACGGTGCCGTACAGCTCATACACAGTTTAGACCGTTAGAATAACCGCTATGTCCGATGCTGAACCGCAACTGCTGGAACGGGAAACTGGTTCCGATCCACTCTTTGCCGTGATCTGGCTGCACGGTCTGGGGGCAGATCACACTGATTTCGCGCAGCTGCCTGAGTTGTTGCGGCTGCCTACCGGTTTGCCGGTTCGCTTTCTTCTGCCGGATGCGCCGATGCGGCCGATCACCATCAACGGCGGCATGGTGATGCGTGGCTGGTATGACGTCACCGGCCTCGATATCAACCGCGAGGACAGACCCGAAGGGTTGGACGAATCCGCTGATATCGTCAGAACCCTGCTGTCACGAGAAGAGGCGCGAGGTATGCCAGCTGAGCGAATATTTCTCGGCGGCTTCTCCCAGGGCGGCGCGGTGGCTCTACATCTGGGACTCCGGTATCACCAGACGCTAGCCGGCATCATCGGCTTGTCAACCTACCTGCCTGTTGCAGGATCGTTGGCGGGTGAGGCCCATCAGGCCAACCGTGACACATCAATTTTCCTGGCCCATGGGCTGCACGATCCGGTGCTTGCACTGCATCTTGCCGAAAAGAGCCGGGATCTGTTGTCAGAACAAGCATTCAATGTGACCTGGAAAACGTACCCGATGCCCCACAGTCTGTCGGAAGCCGAGCTCATTGATCTCTCCGACTGGCTGGATGTAATTTTTGAGGCGAAGTCACCAGGCTAAATGGCGTTTTCTTCGTCGACCCTGCGCTGTCTTTCCTCCAGGCGGTCTACGTAGCGCCGGATCCGCGTCAGATGCGGGTTGAGCGCCAGAGCCTCCCGGAAAGCAACCAGGGCGCCGGCGAAGTTATTGCGCTCGATAAAGATCAGGCCGAGCCCTGACAATGCGCCAAAGTGCCGGGGCTCGAGCACAAGCGCACGCTTGATGTCGTGGATTGACCGGTCATACTGGCCGGCAAGATAAAACAATGTGGCTCTCTTGTTCCAGCCTTCGGCAAAATCCGGTGCGATCTGAATCACTTTGTTAAAACTGCGTAGGGCTTCGTGGTAATACTGACTCGACATTGCCTGAATTCCACGGCCCAGCCAGGCACGGGCTGTGTCGTCGTCAATGTCGATCCAGCGTTTCCAGATCTCGCTGCTGATCCGGTCTGATTCCTCTTTTTTGGTGGTTTCGGCGAGGTGAAGGAATAGTTGGTCCAGTACCGGATCGTTCTGATCGGCCGCAATACCGGCTGACAGGCAGATGCTGAGCAGCCCGGCAAGTGCCGTCCTACTGAGGCGTGCAGTCCCGCAACGGATCATGTGCCGTCGCCGGAGCACGCCGGATTCTCGGGTTCTCCAGAATGCAATAGGGGATTGACCCTATCTGGCATCAGTCTTTCGTTGACTGTGGCAGATGCGACAGAAGAGACTTCATGGGTGTACGACATTGTTGTTTCCAATGGAGGGAGTGGGGGTTATTTTGCCAAGTCTGTTACCCGCTCACCAATCTGTTGACTGGCTGCGTGGCTTGAATGACGGTTACCGAGGCGATAACGTTGCCATGTTGCCCGGTCCAGGACGTTTTGCGCGAGGAAATAGTAAATGATCAAGGCCGTGACTTTCGATCTGTGGGACACCGTGATCCACGATGACAGCGATGAGCCCAAGCGGGCAGCTCAGGGCCTGAAGTCGAAGAAAGAGACACGCCGGCAGCTGATGTGGGAAGCGTTGCAGAACGAAGCCCCGATCACCCGGGAAGAAGTCTGGCTGGCCTGTGATACGACGGACGCCGCTTTTAATCATGTCTGGCACGACCAGTTCGTGACCTGGACCGTGCCGGAGCGTCTGAAGATTGTGCTCGCCGGCCTGGGCCGGACACTGCCGAATCCGGTCCTCGAAAACGTGATCCGGCAGTATGAAGAGATGGAGGTCATGGTGGCACCGGATATGATCGACGGTGTCGCAGAAGCGATTGCCGAACTGGCTGAGGACTTTCCACTGGCTGTGGTCTCGGACACGATTGTTTCGCCGGGCCGCTGTTTACGGCAATGGCTCGAGATGAACGGTATCCTGGACCACTTCGCGGGATTTGCGTTCTCCGACGAGGTGGGGCATTCCAAACCCCATGCCGACATGTTTGCGTGGGCGGCCGGCGAGATGGGTGTTACCGTCAACGAGATGGTGCACGTGGGCGATCGTGATCACAACGACATCAAGGGGGCGCAGGCACTGGGAATGAAAGCTATTCTCTTTACTGGGACCCGCGATACGGACCGGGACATCACCAGCGCCGATGCGATCTGCAGCCACCACTGCGAATTGCCCGGGATCGTCCGTCAGCTGGCAGGTATCGGTGGCTAGCAATTCCTGAAGAACGGAAGGGAAACCATGTCCAAAGAACCCCGTTTCCTCGTTGTGGATGGTTACAGCCGTACGGGTCGCGAAGACCTCGAGGCCGGCGGTGCAAGCACCGCGGGTGTGCTGTACCGGAAGATGCTGGCCCGGCTCTCTCCAGGGTGCACGGTGGATGTGATTTATCCTGCCGATCCCGGCGTTCGCCTGCCCGAGGGTGCTGGGCTGGAATTCTACGACGGGTTGGCGTGGACGGGCTCCAGCCTGACAGTATGGAAGGAAAATGATCCGGACGTGATTCCACAGATCGAGCTGATGAAAGCGGCTTACAGGCACCGGGTGCCGAGTTTCGGCAGCTGCTGGGCCGCACAGATTGGTGCGGTCGCCGCGGGGGGGCGTTGCGTGGCGCACCCGTATGGTCGCGAGATGGGTATCGCGCGGAAGATCTGTCTCACGCCGGAAGGTCGCGGCCACCCGATGTACCACGGCAAGCCGACCGTATTTGATGCCTTTATCAGCCACGACGATGAAGTCACCCATCTTCCCGCGGGCGGGGTGTGCCTTGCGTCGAATGCCTACACCAGCGTACAGGCGCTCTCGATCACGCATCAGGGTGGTGTGATCTGGGCCGTGCAGTACCACCCCGAGTACGACCTGCACGAGCTGGCAAGACTCATTCACTGCCGTACCCGAAAACTCATCGACCTTTCATTTTTTGAGGACGAGGCAGACGCGACCGCTTATGTGGCGAAACTTGAAGCCCTGCACCTGGATCCGACACGCAAGGATCTCGCTTGGCAGCTAGGTATTGATAGCGATGTGATGAATACCGATGTACGCACCCAGGAGGTCAAAAACTGGATCGAGCAACTGGTTCTGCCCGGTCTTGGCCGATGAAAACCGGGTTGAAGATGGCTTTTCGGGGGTGTGATGCGTTTTCCTGATCAGGTCCTGCGACCATGAGCGGCGCTAAATTGCCGGACAGGGCGCAAGTTGTGATCATCGGCGGCGGTATTGCCGGTTGCTCGACGGCCTATCACCTGGCCGGGCTCGGACTTAAAGATGTCGTGCTTCTTGAAAAGGACGAGTTGACTTCGGGTTCAACCTGGCACGCTGCCGGCATGGTGGGTCAGCTGCGTGCCAG
>CAJXBY010000115.1 GCA_913051905.1 uncultured Gammaproteobacteria bacterium
TGCACAGCCCTCTGAACGGGTCGCAAATATTCTCAAACGAGTGAAACGCGAAGCGCTCCCGGCCTGATCGCCACAGTGTCTTTCATTTTGATGCAGTTGACGCACATTGGGGATGGCTGTGAATTACGATCATGGAGCAATGGTCGTGGTAGGCCGAATTCGTGGGGTTTTCGGTGTTAAGGGGGAAGTCCGGGTAGAGGACTATTCCCGTCAGAAAGGAGATATTCTCCACTACGACACCTGGGTATTGCGGCTAGAAGGCGGCTGGGTCGAGCGCAGAGTTACAGGCCGGCTTCACCAAAAGGGCGTAGTCTGTCAGATCGAAGGTTATGACGATCGAGACCAGGCACGAACTCTGACGGATGTTGATGTCGCTGTGACCGAGGAACAACTCGATCCGCTGGAGCCTGGCGAGTACTATTGGCACCAGCTGCAGGGTCTGGAAGTGATCAATCACAGTGGCGATAACCTTGGAAAAGTGGATAGGTTGATTGAAACGGGCGCTAACGACGTGATGGTCCTGACCGGTGATCAGGAAAGGCTGATTCCCTATGTGGCGGGAATTACGCAGGTTGACCTGACTGCAGGTCTGATTAAGGTCGACTGGGAAAAGGATTACTGACCGGCAGGTGCCGGAACCGCGATGTCGGTATGACGATGCGAATTGACGTCGTCAGTATCTTTCCGGCGATGTTCGATGCTGTACGCGGGTGGGGAATGACCAGGCGTGCCATCGAAGCGGGACAGCTGGAGCTGGGGCTCTGGGACCCCCGGGAATTTGCTGTCGATGGTTACCGTCGGGTGGACGATCGACCCTATGGCGGCGGACCCGGCATGGTGATGATGATCGAGCCGCTGCGCCGGGCTGTCGACAAGGCAAGATCCATGGGTGGAGGACGCGTGCTGTATCTCTCGCCCCAGGGGTACCGACTCGACCAGGCTCGGGTCAAGGCACTGTCGCTGGAGTCCTCGCTGGTATTGCTGGCAGGGCGTTATGAGGGCGTCGACGAACGTTTGATCGAACGCGTCGTCGATGAAGAGATTTCGATCGGCGACTATGTTGTTGCCGGCGGTGAACTGCCAGCGATGGTGCTGATCGAAGCGCTGGTGCGATACCTGCCGGGCGTGTTGGGAAATGAAGATTCGGTCGAGACTGATTCATTCAGCGACGGATTGTTAGACTGGCCGCATTACACGCGGCCGGAGACGCATGAAACACGAACCGTGCCGGAGGCACTGTTGAGTGGAAACCATGAAAAAATCAGGCGTTGGCGACTCAAACAGGCCCTGGGTCGCACCTGGATGCGCCGCCCGGATTTACTGGAATCTAAAGTACTGAGTAAAGAAGAACAGCAGTTACTAGAATCGTTCAAATGTGGACGTGAAGAACAGGAGAACTCGAGATGAGCAAGCTGATCGAAGAACTTGAACAGGAACAGTTGAAGACGGATCTGCCCGAGTTCGATCCGGGTGATTCGGTACGGGTTCAGGTCAAAGTGAAGGAGGGAAACCGGGAGCGGCTACAGGCTTTCGAAGGCGTGGTGATTGCGAAAAAAAACCGCGGACTGAACTCCTCGTTTACCGTGCGGAAGATCTCTTACGGCGAGGGCGTCGAACGTGTTTTTCAGACTCACAGCCCCATGGTGGAATCGATCGAGGTGCGCCGGCGCGGGGATGTCCGTCGCGCCAAGCTGTATTACCTACGGGGTCGAACCGGTAAGTCAGCCAGAATCAAGGAAAAAATTTCCGGAGCATCCTGAACCCTCAATCCGGCCGCCCGGATCAGCTGGATCCGGTACAGCCCTAGCAAAAGGGTCACGGGATTACCGGCACCGGTCCGGACACCGCGGTTTGGCTCGGCTGACAGACGGGATTCAGCTGCTTCTCGGATTGATTTCTCTGGCCCGGTACTGGTTGCTGGTCCTGCTTGCAACGGGTTGTTTTTCCCCCTGCCTGTGGGCGGAGGTCCCGGTTTCTGCACCACTCCCTTCGAAAAATAATGTTGTCGACGCGCCTGCCCACGGGTCTCAATCGGGCGCACTCGTCGATGCGGCCTTCCGAATCTCGATACCGCTAGTCGCGGAGCACAAGGAGGCTGAGCGTGGTGTGTCCACTGATCCAGGCCAGCCGGTTGCCACACTAACGCTGGAGCGTGTTCGGCAGCTGCGCAGGGAAGGGGCTTTTGGTCTCGCTCTTGCTCTGGTCGAGCAGGCCGGGAACGATGCTGGACCGGACTGGCTGGAGTGGGAACAAGAGCGTTGGTCCATATTGAAAGCTGCCGGTCAGCAGACCCGGTTGGCCGCACGGTTGCAGGCCTCACTGCCGTCGCTGCAAGGGGAACTGAAGGCCGAGGTGACCCTGGATTTCGCAAGACTGCTGCTGACGCTGGAAAAACCGAGGCAAGCCCGTGCCGTTGTCCGGCAGATGTGGATTCGACAGAGGGCGAGCCCCGAATTGGTGCGTACTGCCAGGCGCCTGGTGATACAGACCTACCTTCAGGAGGGTCTGCTGGATGACGCCCATGCGGCCTGTGAGCGATTCGAGGCCGAGTACTATCCTGACGATCCGGCGTGGAACCGGTTACGAGCAGGGCTCCTGCTGCGTGTGGGTAAACCCGGCGAGGCGCTGGGTTTTCTGGTCGGACTGCAGGACATCGAGTCCCGTCAGCTCCGGTCCCTGGCACGACTCAGGGACGGATCTCGAACCCCTCAGCAAGTGCTCTCCCGATTGCAGGAGATGCGCCCGAACAGCCAGAAAAACGATCCAACAGACTGGTTTCGACTGGCTGTGGTAGCTGAGGCCGCGGAGCATGCGGGGGACTGGCTGGAGAATGCCAGAGCCCTCGAGCAATTGCTGACGGAGGACGCCGAGGCTGGTCCTCTTCCCACCCAGGTTAGCGTGGAGCGTCTCTTCCGAGCCTATCAGGTGCTTGGTACAAAAGCCCGCCGGACGCTTGACCTGAGCGACACCGCTTTGGTCACCTGGAGCCAAATGCTCGACGAGCATCGAGTCGATAGCATTACCCGCAGGGCGATTTATCTCTCCTGGTTTCTCAGTGCTGGATTGAAAAGTCCGGGCGATGATCTCAATCAGCTTCTTGTAAACAGCTTACTCGAGGACAGTCTGGGTCCTCTGGTGTTTATGTTCTACGGTACAGAGGGTCTGCTGGGTCCAGTTGGCAGGCTTGGTGACAATCTGCTATACAAACTCTCCCGTTATGCTCTGCAAAGGCAGGATTACAGGCTGGCCGCCAGTCTGTACAGGTCGATGCGCACACCGCCAGAGGGGATGAGTGAAGGCGAATGGGTCCTGCGCCGGTCCCGAGTAGAAATATTCGCCGGCCACGCAGAACCCGGTCTTGAGGTACTTCTGGCGTGGCTCGCCCGGGTTGAGCTTATCGCTGAGGACAGTCTGGATCGGGTGATGCAGGTGTTGTTCGACCTGCAGACTATCGGTCGCCACGACCTTGCGATCAGTGGGTTTTCACAGGCTGCAGCGTTGGCGCGGACGCCACGCCAGCAAAGAGAACTGCTCTACTGGATGGCCGAGTCACGGGCCGCACAAGGAAAGCACAGCCTGGCTGCGGATCTTTTCCTTCGTTCCGCTGCCATCGGCGGCTCGGGATCCGGTCAGTGGGGTCAGAGTGCCCGCTTTCGGGCAGCAGGTGAACTTGCTTCAGGAGGGCTGATCGACGATGCGCGTACAATTTACCGTGCCTTGCTTGAGGTCACCAACGACCCGAAACAGCGACTGGCTTTGGGGCAGAAGATCCAGGACCTAGATCTGCAGGCAGCGTGGCGCAACTGAACGTAAAGATGGCCGAAGAAGCTAAAGACAACCCGTTGGTTGACCGGTTTCTCGACAATATCTGGCTGGAGTCCGGGCTGAGTGCCAATACTCTTTCCGCTTACCGGGCCGATCTCAAAAATGTAGCGGCATGGCTCTCTGCCCGGGACACTGAATTGGAGTCGGCGAACCGCGCCCAGCTGCTTGAATACCTTGCGCATTGTGTCCGACTAGGCCGGAGTCCGCGTTCTTCGGCCAGACGGGTCTCGACGTTGCGGAGGTTCTACCGGTACCTTGCCAGGGAAGGTCTGGTGGAGGCGGATCCAGCGGCTGGCCTAGATTCGCCACGCGTGGGGCGGTCGCTGCCCAAGACGCTGTCGGAAAAAGGTGTGGAGAACCTGTTGTCTGCACCGGACAGTGAGTCCGCTTTGGGTCTCCGCGATCGAGCGATGCTCGAAACTCTATACGCGACAGGCCTTAGAGTTTCTGAGCTGGTTCGTTTGACGTTGAACGAGCTGGATGAGATTGCGGGGCTTGTACGGGTGCTGGGAAAAGGCGGGCGCGAACGAATTGTGCCGCTGGGCGATGAAGCATTGCTTTGGTTGAACCGCTATCTGCAGTCGAGCCGACCCGAGATTCTGGCCCGGCGCGTCTCTGAAGCCGTATTTGTGACCCGGCGTGGTGGCCCCATGACCCGCCAGGCACTTTGGTATTTAATCAAGCGTTATGCCTCACGTGCCGGAGTCGGGGAAGAATTGTCGCCACATTCGCTTAGACATGCCTTTGCGACTCATCTTCTGAATCATGGTGCGGATCTGGTCAGTGTCCAGATGCTGCTGGGACATGCCGATCTTTCAACGACCCAGATCTACACCCATGTCGCACGGGCCCGGCTGCAATCGCTGCATGCTGAGCACCATCCCCGTGGCTAGTGTCCCGCTACTACTGCCGGCAGGCGACGAGACCCTCTGGGGCAGGAACGCCCGGACCTGAACATCGGCGGGGGTCGGTATAATGAGGTCGATGCAGTCTAAATTACACGGAAGAGGAACCGAGCTATGGTAGCCAGTCGTGCCGCAGTTGCTCATGCAGCAGGTCAACCGCTCAGTATCGAGACGGTTAACGTGGACGGGCCCCGCGAAGGCGAGGTCATGGTTGAAATTAAAGCCACCGGTATCTGTCATACCGATGCTTTTACGCTTTCGGGTGATGACCCCGAAGGGTTGTTTCCTGCCATCCTAGGCCACGAGGGTGCCGGTATAGTTGTCGAAACGGGCCCGGGTGTACACAGTGTCTCGACGGGGGACCACGTCATCCCACTCTATACACCAGAGTGCCGGGTCTGTGATTACTGTACCTCAGGCAAGACCAACCTGTGCCAGTCAGTGCGTGAGACCCAGGGACGGGGTCTGATGCCGGATGAAAGCAGCCGTTTTTCCCTTGGTAATGACGCCTTGTTTCATTACATGGGCACATCGACTTTCTCCAATTTTACGGTTCTGCCTGAAATTGCCGTGGCCAAAATCCGCGAGGACGCTCCGTTCGACAAGGTCTGTTACATCGGTTGCGGGGTGACTACCGGAATCGGTGCCGTGATCAACACCGCTCGCGTAGAGCCAGGTGCAAATGTGGTGGTCTTTGGATTGGGCGGCATCGGACTGAACGTCGTTCAAGGTGCCAGGCTTGTCGGCGCCGACAAGATCGTCGGGGTGGATCTGAACCCGGCTCGGCAGGCATTGGCGGAAAAGTTCGGCGCAACCCATTTCGTCAATCCCGCTGAGATCGAAGGCGATCTTGTGAATTATCTGGTGGAACTCACAGGGGGCGGTGCCGATTACAGTTTCGAATGTATAGGCAACGTCGAAGTGATGCGCCAGGCTCTGGAGTGCTGCCACAAAGGCTGGGGTGAGAGTGTCATCATCGGTGTGGCTCCAGCGGGAGCGGAGATCTCGACCCGCCCGTTCCAGCTCGTGACGGGCCGGGTCTGGCGTGGTACGGCTTTCGGCGGCGCGAGGGGACGAACCGATGTGCCCAAGATCGTGGACTGGTACATGGACGGCAAGATCAATATTGACGATTTGATCACGCACACCATGCCGCTCGACGAAATCAACCAAGCATTTGACCTGATGCACGAAGGTCAGTCGATTCGCAGCGTAGTGATCTACTGATGACGGACCTCTCGCCAGAACGACCTTTGTAATTCTCCCCCAAGGGAGGGGTTGCCCGGCGGATGTCCGGCGCCCGAAGATAGAAGGTTATCTGTGGAGGGCCTTCTGTCAGTTCAAGGCCTGGGCCAGTAACCGCCGGTAACGGGATACCCGGCCATCGTTTTTACCAAGCGCCTGAAAGACCTGTAACAGGTTTTCTCGGGCGCTTGTCCTGATGTCACTCTGGCCGGTTTTGACGAGTTGCAGCAGATGATCCATGGCGGCTTCAGCCTCGCCCTGCTCGAAAAGAACGGCGCTCAGGTGAAGCCGGGAACTGTGGTCGTCAGGAGAAGACCGGAGCCGATCGAGCAGGGCATCCGGGTCTTCGGTATTTAAAACCGTATTCCTGATGTCGATACGTGCCATCAGCCGTTTGTATGCCTCATCCTGTTGAGCGGGTGCTGAACCGCCTTTGAGCGTTGCCCGGGCGGCGTCAACCTCGTCTTCAGCGTACTGGTATTCAGCCAGAGCCAGCCTCAGCTTGTCGTAGTCCGGGTCGTCCGCCAGCGCTTGATCGAGGAGCGCGACGGCATCGCTTGTCTTTCCCTGGCCAGCTAGATCTTCCGCGAGTTTCAGCACATCATCAGCCGGCCGAGGTAGATGGCGTTCGATGAATTCCCGGACGGCTCTTTCAGGCAGAACACCTACAAATTCATCGACCGCCTGAGCGTCCTTGAATAGTTTTACGGTCGGAAGGCTGCGTACGCCATATTGTGCGGCCAGTTCCTGTTGCTGCTCGGTGTCGACTTTGGCGAGCTGCATTCTGCCCGCGTATTCGTTTGCCAGTTCCGCCAGAATCGGCATCAGCATTTTGCACGGATTACACCAATCGGCCCAGAAATCGACTAGGACGGGCATTTCACTGGATCTTTCGAGCACCTCCTTGGGAAAAGTGTCGGTGGTCACTTCCACTGCGGGAGTGTTTTCTGTCATCTGGCGCTTTCTCATAAAACAGTCGGCAGAGCATGCTATTCTAGGCCCGCGCATGGCGAAGTTGAAAGTACTTAAGCGGTTCTCCCGGAAAACGATGTGCAGGGTAGTCCGCTCGTGTGCCATCGCGTTCTTGGTATTGCTGATAGGCCCGGCTTTCGGTGATCAGGGATTGAGAGACCTGGACGGAGAACCGGGTGCCATTGCGGATCATTTTGAGCCAGAGCGCTGGTTGGCCGTCCTGATCTGGTCATACAGTTGTCCGATCTGCCGGCAGGAGATTCCGGGCTATATCACCTTGTCTGAGAGACACGCGCCGGGTGACATCGCGGTTCTGGGTGTCTCGTTGGATGGCCAGGACAACATCGTGGATGCCTGGGGCTTTGTCGCCGAATTTGACGTGCCTTTCCCCAACCTAATTGGCGAGCCTGCAGTGGTCGCCGATTATTATCGAAAGGTTACTGGTCACGGGTTTCAGGGCACGCCGAGCCTGATGCTGTTCGCGCCTGGTGGCAAATTCAAAGTAGCCCAGGTCGGTGCGGTGCCGGTAACTGCTATTGAGGCTTTCGTCTCAGCCCACTCTGACTAAAGAGACTTTGGGATAGTGGCCCGATCCTTTACGTACCCTCCAATGCGGTGCCATCTTTTGACCATAAGGACATGACTTTCTTCGCCGACAGCTGTGGGACGTTTCTGTGATCCCAACCGGGCATCGGACATTCGATAACAGAAATTGACCACAATCAGTACAAGTGCTAGAACCGGGCATACAGCAAAGTAGGAGCACATGATGCAGAAACAGCAATTGCAGTGTATCAACGGTGAGCGACTCTGGCAGAGCCTGATGGACATGGCGCAAATTGGTGCGACCGAGAAAGGAGGATCCTGCCGCCTGGCACTCACCGATGAGGACAAAGCCGGCCGGGATCTTTTTGTCACCTGGTGTCGGTCCGCCGGATGTTCGATCAAAGTCGACCGGATGGGCAATATATTTGCCCGGCGGGACGGAAACCGCCCAGACTTGGCCCCCGTGCTAGTAGGTAGTCACCTTGATACTCAGCCGACCGGCGGCCGGTTCGACGGGGTTTACGGAGTCCTGACCGGCCTTGAGATTATCCGCACACTGAACGATCTCGATCTTGAAACCGAGCGTTCCGTCGAAGCAGTCTGTTGGACCAACGAGGAAGGCAGCCGGTTTGCACCGGCCATGGTCGCCTCGG
>CAJXBY010000116.1 GCA_913051905.1 uncultured Gammaproteobacteria bacterium
CCGCCGACAGCCAGAGTCACGGTCGAATTCTGGCACCCGTAAGCGCCTCATAGGACAGTGCAACATCGCTCATGTCAGCCTGCGGCCCATGTTCAGTGAGCGACTGTCTCAGGGCATCAAAAGCCTTGCGTCCAATCGGCATCGGCACCGCCAGGTGGTCCGCAATGGCGAGTGCCAGACTCGCGTCCTTTTGCATCAGGCCCATGCTGAACCCCTGATTCATCTTGCCCGACAGAATGTTATCGGGCAGGGTGATCTCGGTCGCGTAACTGCGGCCAGAACTTTTCTGGATGATCGAAACTGCCTTTTCGGGTTCGACACCTGAACGCACCAGCAGCGACACGGCCTCGAAGGTCGCCAGACGACACACCAAATTCAGCAGATTGTTGCCGGCCTTGACGGCATGACCGGTACCGATGCCTCCGGCATGCATGACGTTGCAGCTGATGGAATCAAGCACCTGTGAGGCCCGTTCGAACTGGTGGGTCGTGCCGCCCACAATGATCGCAATGGTGCCGGCCTCGGCACCGCGTGGGCCTCCGCTGACCGGTGCATCGATGAGTTCTATAGAGTACTCCTGTAACCGAGACGCCAGCTCTCGGGTCATCGAAGGATCACCGGTGGTCATGTCGATCACCAGCGTGCCAGGTTCTAGAGCAGTGGCCAGCGCCTGTTCACCGAACAGCAGCGCTTCAAGATGGGCTGACGTCGGTAGGCACGTGAGGAGCGTCTCGGCACCCTGTGCCAGGTCCGAGACTGACTCGGCGATGATCACATCGGTAGATCCGAAGCCTGCTCGCACAGCCGGATTGTGGTCGTACACCACCAGTTGATGAGCCTCGATCAACTGCCGGGCCAGCGGTGCACCCATGTTGCCCAAACCGATAAAGCCAACCCGCATACCGTCCCTCCTTGTGTTCTGGTCGACGATTCGAATTCCCTGTGATACGCCTGCCTGAATTGTAGAACGCCACAGCGTCGCGCACAGCGGTTCAGCGCGAGGACCGAAGATCCCGGAGCTGGGTGTAGAGCACGCCGGAGATGATCAGGCCTCCCGCAACCAGATGCAGCGGTGTGGGATAACGGCCGAGGCTGATGGCGATCAGAACCACGATTATCGGTACCAGGTTCTGATACATCGAACCGATGGTCACGCCGACCCGGCTGACGCCGAAGTGCCAGAGAAAGATGGAAGTCGAAGCCGGGCCTATGGACAGCCAGGCGATCACGAGCCACTCGCGGGTATCGCTGCCGAACCGGACCTCATCAAACCCCACAATTTCAGCCAGACCGACATAGATTGTAAAACCGATCGCGCCGGCACTTACGGTCAGGGCTGCAATGCCGATCTGTGGCAGTCCTTTGAGCCACCGCTGGCAGTTATACGAATACCAGACCCAAATCGCCATCGCGATCAGCACGATAATCTCGCCGCCCTGGAATTTATCGACGCTTCCTCCGTTGGCGAGCACCGCGCAGACCCCACCCGTAACAGCCAGCGCGATACCGACCACAATACCCTTCTGCAGGGGTTGAGCATAGATCAGCCCGGTAATCAGGGCCGCCACAATCGGCCCGGTCGCGGCGATGAGCGCGCCGGCCACCGCGCTGGAACGTTGAATGCCCCAGGCGAAAAGGAAAGTGGAAAGCGCCACACCCACCATACCCAGGAGAAAAATTCTGCCCCAGGGCGCCACACGCAAAGCCGACCCGAAGTCTTCAAGAAGGGCGAATACCACCAGCAGTATCACGGCACCGCCGCCCATCCGAACGAAGGTGATCGCCACCGGATCCCAGTTCTCGAGCAGATACTCGGTGGCCGGAAACATGGTCGCCCACATGCTCACCCCGCAGCAGAACGCGAGGTTACCGAGGATCTTCTGTCGTGGGCTGGTCGAGTGTTTGGCTGAATTCAAATCAGCGTGACCTCAAGCTGCGATTGTTTTATTGCCAGGTCGCCCTGGCAGGCGTTCGTCACGCTTACCCGAAGTACCCTGTGAAGGTGTCGCTGCCAGAAGCCACTGCTGCCATCCGGTAGCGAGACAGGAGATTCTACAGCGGCCTGTCTTGCCTTCAGCCACGCGCTGCGATCGAACGCTTAGGAGAACCTCGGAGGACAAAGGCTCAGAAATCGGTGGGTGCACCCCCCGCGGCCCGCCGCTTTTCGACAAAAGCAGTCAGCGCTTCAAGTGTCCCGGGGTCCATGGGCGGTAGCTGATACTCATCGAGCAGCCGCCGAAAAAGCCGGTTCGCTCGTCGCGCGGTCTCAACGCTGCCCCCCTCTTCCCAGGTCTCGAAATTGCTCCAGTCCGAGAGAAACGGGCTGTAGAAGGCAGTCTTGTAGCGGGCCTGGGTATGATCCGCGCCCAGAAAATGGCCCGAAGGCCCCACTTCACGGATCGCCTCGACAGCAAGATCCTCCTCGCTTACTCCGACCGGCTGATGATAGGCGGCCAGCTGCTGCAGCATCTCGCAGTCAATCACGACTTTCTCGAAACTGGCACACAGCCCGCCTTCCAGCCAACCTGCAGCGTGGTAGACGATATTCGCTCTGGCAGTGGAACAGGCCCACAGCGAAGCTGCACTTTCCCAGGTCGCCTGTGGGTCGGGGCAGTTCGCCGCGTTGGCGTTGGATGCCCGCCAGGGCAGTCGATAATGACGGGCCAGCTGACCCGAGATCTGCGTTGCGCGGACATATTCCGGCGTGCCGAAGGCGGGCGCACCGGACCTCATGTCCACATTTGAGGTAAACGACCCGTAGGCGACCGGGGCACCCGGCCGCACCAGCTGCAACAACGCAAGGCAGGCCAGGCATTCCGCCGTCTGTTGGGCGAGTGCACCGGCCAGTGTGACCGGAGCCATAGCGCCGGAGAGCGTAAACGGCGTCACGATCACCAACTGGTTGCGCCGGGCATGACGCATGGCGCCGTCCAGCATGGGCCAGTCGTGCTTCAGGGGTGAGGATGAATTGATGTTGGTGAACATCCGCGGAGCCGCTTCAAACTCTTCTGGCGTCAGTCCAGCAGCGATCCGTACCATTTCCATGGCGTCTTCAACACGCTCGGTGCCAAGCGAGTAAGCGTGGATTAGCTTGTCCGTGAGTGTCAGCATGTCGAACAGGGCATCCAGATGCCGGGTCGACGCATGCAGGTCCACGGGTTCTACCGGGTGACCCCCGGTAAAGTGAATGCAGTTGAAAATCTGGGCCAGCCTCAGCAGGTCCTGGTAGTCCTTACGGTTGCCGGTCCGCCGTCCGCCATCCAGATCCGAAACGTTGGGCGGACTCGCGACCTGGCCAAAGGCCGCCCACGGCCCACCGAAAACAACGGTGCGTTGCGGGTTGCGCGGAATCAGCGTGACGGTCTCCGGCGCATTTGCCACCTGTTCCATGACAAAATCGCGATCCATCCGGACTGTGGGCGTATCGCTGTCCACTTCGCAGCCTGCCTTTCTTAAAATCTCGCGGGCGCCTTCGTGGAGAAAGTCGATGCCGATTTCCTCGCAGATGCGCATAGCGGCGTCATGAACCCGTTCGAGACCCTCTTGGTCCAGCGGTTCCGTCGGTGGGTCGGTGTACTGTGGCTGAGCCCAGGGCAGCTGCTCCAAGCTTGCAGGGGCGACAGCAGTTTCGCGACGGCCTCGTCGCCTTCCCCGCCTGGTGGATGAATCGCTGGTTGGCACCATCTTTTTATCTATTCGGAACCTTTATTCGAGAATCGAAAGCACTGAATGGCATATGCCTGGACTTTGCCGCCCTCCAGATGGGAGTGTATCGGACGGTGGCGGTGCCTGGACATCAATATATCGGAGCATCCTATAGCCACCAATATTCCATAGAAGGTGACCATCGTCACATTTTCGAGTCAGCAGCTGCTGATCAGGTGACCTCCATCACATCGGTTCCCCGGGGTTTGCGGGATCATGTGCGGACTGGCAAGACCAGCTCAACCTCTAACCTGATTCACGGAGAACCGAAAATGACCCAGACACTTAATGAACTTGAACTCGACAAAGCCCGGGGTGGAATCATCGTCCCGAATTACATGCCCCGAAGGCGGTCCCTTAGGAACCACTGCACGTCCGGGCGGGTATCGATCTCGCCCGTGCCCAACCCGACGGCCAGTTTAGGCACCGGACGCGTGTCGATCTCGCCGATCCCCACACCGATTCCATAAATGGGATTCGCACCACTGCTGTGAAAGCCCCGCTCCGGCGGGGCTTTGTATTTCTAGTTGGCCACCAGATCTGTGCACCACGTACTACCTTTGTAGTGTTCTACTGGTGACCGGCCGTCACTGCCAGCTGATCAAGCTTGAGCACATCTTCCGGGTTTGGTCTACATTTAGATTCAGGCTATCACCAGATCTTGTTCAGGGAGGGCAGACCATGACCGATGATGCCGTCAGCTACGAATCCCGCGAGCGGGTCGCGATCATCACGATTAATCGCCCCGAAAAAATGAACGCCATCAGCCAAGCCGTCGGAGAAGGGCTACGTGGCGCCCTGAAACGACTCAACGACTCTGATGACG
Source organism: uncultured Gammaproteobacteria bacterium (assembly GCA_913051905.1). Next base: position 4,532 of record CAJXBY010000116.1, read on the forward strand.
GCGCCGGCATCATCACCGGTGCAGGCGACCGCGCCTTCTCGGCTGGGGCAGACCTCAATGACTCGGCCGAGATGTATCCGTTTATCCCCGGTGTCGGGATCAGCGTCGATAAGCCGATCATCGCGGCGGTCAATGGATTGTGTATCGGCGGGGCGCTGGTGCTCGTTCAGTTCTGCGACCTGGCGGTGATGGCGGAGGACGCCTGGTTCAGCTACCCGGAAGCCAAGATCGGTTTTACAGGTGGGCTGATCACCTCGCTGGCAGCCCGTATTCCGCACAAGATTGCGATGGAGTTGATCCTGGTCGGCGACCGGATGAGCGCGCAACGGGCATACGAGGTCGGCCTGGTCAACCGCGTGGTCCCGCGTGAGATACTGCTGGAGACGGCAATGGGACTTGCCGGCAAGCTCGCTGCGAACTCTCCCCTGGTAGTGCAAACACTCAAACAGTTTGTCGATCGCACGCTCCCCCGAGGACCCAGTGAGGCAGCGGCCTATGCCCGACAGATGACCGAACGGACCTACACCAGCGAAGATCTCAAAGAAGGGCTGTCTGCGTTCGCCGACAAACGCTCGCCCCAATTCAAGGGTCGATGACAAGCCATCCCGTGCCGCGCCTGTCGGTCTCCGAGATTCTCAATCCTCGCTCCGTGGCGGTCGTGGGGGCCTCAGAAGATCTGCGAAAGTTCGGCTCCCGGGTGCTGAACAACACGCTGCACGGCGGATTTGCCGGGCAGATCATCCCGGTTAATCCCAAGCGCAAGCGGATATTCGACCTGCCGGTAGTTGCATCGCTCGACCAACTGGACGATCCGCTTGACGTCGCGGTCATCGCAGTACCCCGCGATGCAGTCCGCGATGCAGTCTTGCAGTGTGCCACCCAGCAGGTTGGCTGCTGCGTGATCATCACCGCTGGCTTCAGTGAGATTGACGCAGCCGGTGCTGTTCTGCAGGACGAGCTTGTACACATTGCCCGAGGCGCGGGGATGCGGCTCATCGGGCCCAACTGCCTCGGATTCCTGAACACCCACGCGCGTTTGCTGCTCAACTCGTCCCCGGCCATGACCGTCACGCCTTTTCACGCGGGCGCGATTGGTCATCTCTCGCAAAGCGGTGCGTTGATGGCGACCACCTATAACCGCGGGGTGGAAGACCAGGTCCATTTCAGCACGTCTGTATCACTGGGCAACCAGGCGGACCTTGAACTCTGTGACTTCATCGAGCACCTGGCCGACGACCCCGACACTCAGGTGATCACCGTGTACGTCGAGGGCTTCAAAAACCCACAGAGGTTTGTCAGCGCGGCCCGTCGCTGCCGCTCAGTGGGTAAGCCCCTGTTGATGGTCAAGGCAGGCACTACGGAACCCGGCGCCAGGGTTACCCGCAGTCACACCGCCAGCCTGGCCTCCACGCAGCGCGTATTGGAAGCGATCTGTCGAGAAGAAGGCGTGCTGCTGCTCGACGACGTACGCGGCATGATGCAGACCGCCGAGGTTTTTGCCCGGTTCGGCGTTCCAACGGGCGATGGTATCTGCGTGATCTCAGGCTCCGGCGGTGCCGGCGCCCTCTGTGCGGACCGACTGGCCGAACGGGACCTGCGGCTCGCCAGTTTCAGTCCTAAGACACGCGAGAAGCTAGAAGTGGTTTATGAACCCTCGCAACTCGGCAATCCTCTGGACATGGGGGCCCTCAAGGAAAAAAGCTTTACCCGCGTCGGCGATGGTGGGCTGGCTATTGCCGCGGCCGATTCTGATGTGAGTGCCGTGCTGGTAGCGATCACTACCGGACCGATGCTCGGTGACTTTACCCGGGCAATGGCCGGATCGATCAAGGCCGCCGGCAAACCGGCCCTGTTCGTAGTGATCCAGGGCCAAGCGGATGATGGCGCCCGCGAGATCCTCAAGCAAGATGGGTTGCTGGTTTTCGAGACCCTGGATGAGGCCTTTCGTGTGCTGGGGTGCTGGATGCAAGGACAAATGTCCGCGGCTTGGAGCGAGTTACCGGGCAGGCCGGCGGGTGTCCCTGATCTGCCGGCAGGCTACACCATGCCACCATCACCCACCGAACACGAAGTCAAGACACTCGTGGCGCGTTACGGCATCGCGACCGTGCTGGAAGAAACTGCTGACACGCCGGACGCCGCTGTCGCTGCCGCCCGCCGAATTGGCTATCCGGTCGCCCTAAAAGCAAGCAGCCGTGACCTGATCCACAAGAGCGATGCCGGCGGCGTTATCCTGAACCTCGCAAATGAACAAGTGCTGCGCGCGGCCTGGGAACAGATAATGAGCCGCCTCGGTCCGAATCTCGAATCGTGCCTGGTCTGTCGAATGGAATCTGCGGATGCCGAAATGATTCTCGGTGTTAGTCACGACCCCGAGTTTGGACCCATGGTGCTGTTCGGTCTCGGCGGCCTGGTGGCAGAGATCGTCGACGACGTGGTCCTGACGCCTGCGCCAATCACCCCACAGCGGACCCTGGACCTGCTGCAAACCCTGAAACTGTGGCCACTGCTGGCTGGTGCCCGCGGCCGGCCGCAGCTGGATACCAATGCTCTTTGCGACATGATCAGCCGTCTCAGCTGGCTGGCCCACGACCTTCGCGATTCACTGCTGGAACTTGACCTAAATCCCGTCATGGTCAAACGCCGTGGCCAGGGCGCCGTGGCAGTGGATGCCCGGGCGAGCCTCAGGCTCAACAGTTAGACCGCCCGTTCCCGACCCTGCCAGAATGGTTCGCGAATGTCCTTCTTGCGGACCTTTCCCACCGCACTGCGTGGCAGCTCATCCCAGAACAGAACCGACTTCGGCGCCTTGATACTGCCGAGTTTTACCTTGCACAGGGTAATCAACTCGTCTTCGGTCACCGCAGCATCTGGCTTGGTCTCCACCACCGCGGTCACAGCCTCACCCCATTTTTCATCCGGAATCCCAATGACGGCACAGTCCTGTACCGAAGGGTGGCTCCAGATCACCTGTTCAATCTCGGAAGGAAAGATGTTGAAGCCGCCCGAGATGATCATGTCCTTCTTGCGGTCGACAATGTAGACATAACCGTCCTTGTCCTTGAGCCCGATATCCCCGGTGCGGTGCCAACCGTTCTTTGTGGTGATCTCGCGGGTGGCCTGTGGATTCTTGTAATACTCTTTCATCACTAGCCCACCGCGTACGACAATCTCACCGCTTTCACCAGCCGGAAGAACGTTGTCACTGTCATCCATGATCTCGACCGGCGTCAGCAGGGCCGGCCGGCCACAGCTGGTCAGGCGGTGAAGATTGTCGTTCTGGATGGCGTCGAGGTGCGCCTGTGGCGAGAGGCAGGTGCAGATCATGGGTGCCTCGGCCTGACCAAACGTCTGGGTCATCACCGGGCCGAACACATCGATGGCCTCGCGGAGTTTGTCGACCGACATCGGCGCGGCCGCGTAGACAAAATGGTCGAGCGAGGCGTAGTCGAAATCTCGCACCGACGGATGAGCCAGCATCACGTAGATTGCCGTCGGCGGCAGAAACAGATGGGTCACGCCATGCTGCTGAATGTTCTCCATCAGGTCCGGCAGCTTCACGCCATCCATGATCACTTGCGTCGCGCCGAACCCCATCAG
>CAJXBY010000117.1 GCA_913051905.1 uncultured Gammaproteobacteria bacterium
TGGCCGATACGCGCACCGGCCGGAATGAGCTTTTCGATGAGGACATAGAGCGCAAGCCCGACGATCCAGTAAAGATTCATGACCCCGCCGTAAAACAGCAGCGCCATGAGAAACCAGCAGCATCCCAGGCAGAAAGCGCCGTGCTCCAGACCCATCCTGAACGCACCCGATTGCCCTGGACGCCAGTGCGCGGAGAGAAATCCAATGGGTGAACGGCAATGTCTAAGACACGCAGACTTCAAGGGTGTGAGCTGCCAGACTCCCGCCGCGATGAGCAGCACTGCACCCAGCAAGGCGCTGGTGCCAACCATCATGCCCGAGAGCAGACCGTAAGCTTCCAGGCCCCATTGGGCACCGGTGGCAATGGCACTGAACGCTGCCCACATGACCGCGTAGCCCAGAGCAAAAACGCCGGTCGGCACATAGGGGGCGCCCTTCTCTTTCTCCTTACGCATCATACGGGCGAAGAGCAGTAGCAAAGGTGCCGCGCTCGGCAGCATCATGCCCAGCATCATCACCCACCACATGAGAAAGATAACGACAGCGTAGCCGGCCGTCCATGAGCCGGATACCATCATACCGTCCATGGCGACGCCTCCACCCGTCATTCGTGTCATCTTGAAGGCACTCATGCCCATGCCGGCGCCAGCAAGGACATAGGCCCAGCTCAGCACGATTACAGCGACAAGTGCGATCACCACTACCAGGCGATCGCGGCGAAGCACGGACTCTAGATCAAAAGCCCCTGCCACGATTAACCGTCCGCCTTGCCCTAGCCGGTGAGTGGAAACCGGCGCCGGGATTCATTGAGGTCCAGACTCAGACCGTTCCGGTCCCAGGCGACATATGCCAGTGAGCTGTGCCTAGAGGTGAAGTCGAACTTGATGTCACCGATTCCTTTGGCCGCACCGTCCGCGCCTTCTGCTTCATGGAACACCCAGCCATCGGGCAGGGTGGTGATGATCCGCTGCTCGGTGTCTGTGACCGGATTCAGGATGGGTTTGGCCTCGGTACGCACCACACCGGGCACATCAATTTGCCCACGCCGGGCCTTGATGTCCCAGTCCCACCCGATCTCTGTGAAAATCGGGTCGTGGTGATGATCGATGATCACGCTGAAGATCTGAAACATGGTCCCAACGGGCTGATCTTCCCCGGCCAGGATATAGAACAGGGCATCGCGCTGCGCCTCACTGGCACTGGCATCCACTATGGGCTGCATGTGTCCGTCACCGTGATGAATCGCACGGGGAAAATAAAACGTGGCGACCACAATCAATCCATCCAGTGCGACCCCGTCGCATTCACCTTTGGTGATTTTGAAGCCGACTGCGCCCGTACATTCGCCCTGGGTCGGGGGTGCCATGGATTCACAAGGACACCCAAAATCACAGCTGCAAAATTCAATGTACTCTGCTTCGAGGGACCATTCTCTAATCGCCATCGTGCATCTCCTCTCATGTTGTATTCAACCAGGTGAAGAATAAACCCGGTTGTATCCAGCGTCCAGAATTAATTCTAGCCAAGTCACGATCTGCTCTGCGGGCATCCGAGGTTTTTGTGTCTTTAGTTCGTTCCGGACCGTCCAGCCACAAGCAGTGTGTTGCTCCATCCCTCGGGCGGCAGGTTTTTGAGCCGGTCTGGTCTTTGATCTAAAATGCTTGGCTGTATTCAATTGAGGCGACTTCCATTGCCCGTCATTGATCAAATTCAACCACTGGTGTCCAATTGTCTCCGGCCATCAAAGGACACTGAACAGAATACTTTTTTCGGACCACATCACAAGCTTTCGCCCGAGAGCTTGAAACCGGGGCACGGGCGAGGTAAATGGCGTTTTCGTAGCAGTTCGATTGCCACCGCGGAGTAGCCCATGAGTAAATCTGCTTCTGAAGGGAATACAAGACAAGACCCTAAAGAGAGGTCACTCAGCGACGACTGCCTGGTCTGCGGCACCGGAATGACTGGGATTGGAGGCTTTGTCCTGGGCCTCACCGGTGTAAAACGTGCAAGCAAGAATCCCAATGTCTGCAACCGATGCAACATGCATATTGAAGACGGGCAGATCGTTGAAGTCTCTATTCTCTTTGTAGACCTGTGCTCCTTTACGGCCATGACCCATGACCTCGGGCCTGAAAAGACCCACTCGGTGGTGGATGCCTTCCTTTCCTCTGCAACGCAGGTGGTAGTGGCGCGCGACGGAGTTGTCGACAAGTACATCGGCGACGCGGTGATGGCACTCTTTAATATCCCGATCCAGCGTCCAGACCACACAGCCAGCGCCGTGGTAGCCGCCAAAGACCTCATGACTCTCATGCCTGGCCTGAGCGAGACACATGGAACCACGCTACAGTGTCGGGCTGGTGTCGCCACTGGAGCGGTCCGGGTCGGTCGCCTGGGTTCGACCGACGTCAAGGACTTCACGGCCCTGGGCGATGCAGTCAATCGCGCGGCCAGGCTCCAGGCCCAGGCCAGACCTGGAGAAGTGGTTGTCGATGTGGGCGCCTACCAGCAGGTTACCGATACCTTTCCAGATTCACCCGCTGAAGAAATGGAACTCAAGGGCTTTCCTTCTCCTGTCCTTGGTCATCGGCTGAGCCTAGACCCCGATGCGAAGCCAGACGCCACTACAGATGAAGCAGATAGCACTCACCGCCGAAGAAAAAGAAGGCGACTGCCCGCATTCGGCGCTTTTTTCGCGGCACTCTTGGGTGCTCCCTGCATTCTCGGCGCCGCGCTCAGTCCGGTTCCGCTAGTGCTGGCTGTGAGCTCCGTGCTGGGGTCGTCCGCTCCCGCCCTCATTCCCTCACCCTATCTGATAGACCATTGGATGATCCGTTTACCACTCATGTCGCTCGCTGTGATCGTCGTGGGCATCAATTTTTTCATGGTCTTCAATGCCAGAAGCGCTCGCAAACGTTTACATGCGACTGGGCAAATCATCGAGCTGACTGTGCGGGAGAGGCGAAGGGAGACCTGGGTTCTGGCCCTGAGCTCCCTGACCGTTGCGATAATCGTCCTGGAAAATCTGGCTCACCATTTCGTGATGCATCACCGGTTCTTCTGAAGCTGCAGTATCGGATTCGGTGAAAAGCTCCCGCTATCCCTAAAAAGCTCCGGAACTGATGAATCATTTCCAGGTCGATCCAGAGGTCTATCAGCACTTTCCAGGAATGCGGCTCGTGATCGCAGTCGCTGAAGGCCTGGACAACCATACCGCACGGGTACCCGTGAAAGAACTGTGGCAACAGTCCTGGGAAAACGTCGCACAGCTCGGTATTGAAGATGCCAGAGCGCATCCCTATGTCAAAGCCTGGCGTGAAAACTTCGCGGCGCTCGGTGTTTCCATGAAACGCTTTCCCACCTCCATAGAAGCAATGCTGCGCCGGGCGTTGAAGGGCGGGGATGTTTTCTCCATCAATCCGCTCGTCGATTTCTATAATGCTCTCTCGTTGCAACACATCTGTCCCGCAGGTGCGTTTGATCTTGACGCACTTGATCAATCTCTGGCGTTACGCATGACGACCGGGGAAGAACGCTTCACGGCGCTCGATGCGACCGAACCCGTCACTGTGCCTGCGGGCGAAGTGGCCTATACGAGTGGTGCTGATGTTCTGACGCGCCATTTCATGTGGCGCCAGTCACGGCTCGGACTGGTCACGCCTCACAGCACCCGGATTTTTCTGGTTTCAGAAATACCGGGGGCGGCCGGCGAAGCGGTGGCGGAGGCCATGCGTGGGTCGATGACTGCGGGGTTACGCGATCTATTCGGCGTTCCCTGCCAGAGCTTTGTGATGGACACCGATCAAGCTGATCTCTGTTGGTCAGGCTGACCTTTGTATCAGAAACTCACCTGAAAGCATTCAAGCGTGCCCTTGACTGGTTTCTCTAAAGGATAGATTCATCATGCGTGTAATGACGACCATTCCCCAGGACGATTTATCCCGGATCCCCGAGGCGGTACGCTCTATCGAGCAGAAAGGGTATGACGGGATCAGCACTTTGGAGAACCGTCACGATCCTTTTCTGCCGTTGGCCGTGGCGGCAACCAACAGCCGAACACTGCAGTTGTCGACCGGCATCGCCATTGCGTTCTCGCGCAGCCCGATGACCGTCGCGAATATTGGATGGGATCTGCAAACCGCTTCCCGCGGCCGTTTCATCCTGGGCCTCGGGAGCCAGGTCAAAGGCCACAACGAGCGCCGATTCAGCGTGCCTTGGTCTCCACCTGCACCCCGACTGCGTGAATATGCGAGAGCTCTTCGCGCCATCTGGAATAACTGGAAAACAGGCGCTCCACTCAAGTTCGAGGGACAGCATTACCGCTTTAGCCTGATGACCCCAAATTTCACGCCGGAACCGATGAACTTTCCGCCACCGCCGATTACGGTTGCTGCAGTGGGTCCAGCCATGATGAAGGTCGCTGCTGAGGAATACGACGGTGTTCGTCTGCATCCCTTCTGTACCCGAAAGTATCTCGAAAGCGCCGTACTGCCCCGCCTTGAATCAGCTATGAACAGCGTTGGTCGTAAAAGGGAAAATTTCGAGATTTCGGGCGGCGGATTCATCATCACCGGAGCAGACGACAGTGCGGTAAACGAAATGTTTGAGTGGGTCCGTATGCGTATCGGTTTCTACGGATCCACACGAGCCTATTGGCCTGTCCTTGAAGCACACGGTCTGGCCGAACTGGGGCATAAACTCAACCACTTCTCCAGAACCAACCAATGGGAACAGATGGCCAAAGAAGTGAGTGACGAGGTCGTACATCTGTTTTCTGCCGTCGGACGGCATGACGAGATCGCTGAGGCAATCGCAGTTCGTTTCGGTGGGATTTCAGATATCGTTTACGACAGTGCGTCTTCCGAACTGCCCGGCACTCTACCGCCCGATGTCATTCAGGACATCCAAAACATTCCATGCCGATTCGCAGCCTATACCGACCTGTGAACCGAAACTAGAGGTTTTTACTATACGAGATACACGATCCGGATCACTGGAACGTGAAACACTATTACACTGAACTCAATCATTCAGACCCACCCGGGCCGGGTCGTTCACTGCTGATGGGGGAGTCCGTTTCTGGGGCGTAAATAGCACCGCGTTCCGGCGTCAACTCCACTGATTCCAGCGCATGATTTCTTCCACCGGTTTTCTGGACACCGGACCAAATCTTCCCAAAGGATAACCCACCGGGATCAGGCAATAGGCGGCCATCGTGTCGGGCAGGTTAAGCACCTCGGAGATCGCCTGGTGATCTCCCAAGGCTAACGTCGTTGGTGTTGCCCCCAGACCCAGCGCTCTGGCTGCAAGCAGCAGGTTCTGCACACCCGGCCAAATGGACCCGCCGCCATGAGCTCTTTTTGCCGCATCGGCCGGCGACCCGAAATCAATGCACGCCATGATAATGGCTGGCATCTCATGCATATGCTCCGTCTGCCAGATCACCGCATCCAGCATTCTTGATCGTTTTTCTTTCGACTGGTGCGCTACCGCATCCAGCCGTGATTTCTGGGGACCGATATAGCTCTCGACCCCTTTACGATTGAGATCGGCCAGTCCTTTCTTCACCTTATCATCTGTAATCACTATCCAGCGTGCAGTCTGCATGTTGGACCCAGAAGGAGCCTGGTTTGCCGCATCCACCAGCCGAACCAGCAACTCCGCGGGTACCGGCTTCTTATCCAACCGACGCATCGAACGACAGTTGTACATCACATCAAAGATGTCCATGGTGTTTTCCTTCCTATCTACTTGCTGAACAGCTTAACTGCATTCTGTCGAACCCTAAAGCCGCCGGGGTACTGAAGATTCTCGCTTTTCTGCTCTCGACCCAGCACTGTACAGTGAGAACATCGGCCTCTGACCCGACTCAACCTGATCATGCGAACAGCTCTTGAATGGGCCGGTCGCCATCCACGAGATCCAGCACCCGCCCTCTTTCCTGGACGGAACTCGCGAGCACTGCGAGAATACAGTCTGCAACGTTCTCGCGTGAAATCGCTTTGGGTCCCGTAGCTTCAAAGGCCGTACTGACTGTACCACTGCCCGGTTCATCCGTCAGACGGCCCGGCCTTAACACGGTGTACGGGACCCGGCTTGCCCGCAAATAATCATCAGCCGCTTTCTTGGCCACCATATAAGGCGCAATTTGGGGAAAATGTGACAGTGGACGGTCCGCATCCAAAGCACTGATCATGACAAAATGTCCAATGCCCTGCTGTTCGCTTTCGTCAATCGCTCGCACAGCACCGTACAGGTCCACCATCAGGGTCTTGTCTGCTCCGGTGTGCCCGCCAGATCCGGCGGTGAACACGACCTGGGTCACTCCGTCGAATGCATGAGAGAATTCGCCCTCCAGATTAGCGACTACGGCTTTGACACCCAGTTTTTCAATACCCGGAACCTGCCCAGGATCACGGACCATTCCGACGAGGTCGATACCCATCGCACCACCTTTTTGGCAGACCCGCTGGCCGACCTTTCCATTGGCTCCGATGATCAATGCAGTCATGAACTACTCCTCGTAAATGTGCCGGATTGGAAATTGTAACTAACTCGAACCTCCTCAGAGTGAACTTAAAACTGGCTACTCGTCAAACGCCATGATCTGGGTCGACGCCGATGCTTGCCCCAAGGTAATCAAGCAGATTCTGTATCGGGCTGCCGAACGGATCCCAGTGAAGATCACCCTGGTCGCAAACCGAGCTCTACCAGTGCCAAAGTCTCCCTATATCCAATTCATCCGGGTCGAAACCGGGTTCGACATCGCAGACCACTGCATCGTGGGCAATGCCAGGCCCGGCGATCTGGTGGTTACCGGGGACATTCCGCTTGCTGCTGAACTGATCGACAAGGGTTGCATAGCCTTGAGCCCCCGCGGCGAACTGTACGACGATGAGAACATTCGGGAGAGGCTAAATATTCGGGATTTTTTCGACACGCTACGGGGCAGCGGAGTTCACAGCGGGGGTCCGCCGTCATTCAGTCAAGCCGACAGAATGAGATTTGCCAACCAGCTAGACCGGTTACTTTCAAGCCTATAGCCGGTTACCCTCCGAAAACAGTCAAAAACTGTGCGGCAGCATTGATCTTGCGATAAAGTTGCCGCACATCCGCCCTGAACCCGGCTCCGGTCTACTGTTCGAAGCTCCTCTCACGGCAAATATCAACATCCAGGAACCCGTAAACCGATGAGTGAACCACCAAAACTGCAACTCATCTACTTTAAGCTGAACCGACCGGGATATCACCGGTGTCGAGATACGCCCTGATGAGTAGGAACTACACCATTGAAGGCCGAGAATTCATCGCTGAGGTCAAAGGACTCAGGACTTCTATTCTGACGATCGGGCCAGGCCAATGCGTACCGTGGCACCATCACAGTGAGGTGACCGACACTTTTTTCTGCATGGAAGGCCCCATGCAGATAGAAACCCGAATGCCCGAGGAGCGGCGATTGCTCAAACCAGGTGAAACGACGGCTGTCCCTGCCAACCAACCTCACCGGGTATCGGGTGTCAACGGCGGTCGCTGTAAATTCCTGATCATCCAGGGAGTCGGTGATTACGACTACATTCCGGATGACTAGAACTGATCTTTACTGCCCGCGTAATTGCTGGCAACTCCGGGGCAGCTCTCGATTCCCCGATTGATCCGACGCAGCGAACGGGACCCGGCATTCGCAGATCTGATCGCACTACAAGAAGAATGGCCCAGCATTTAACATCGTTGAGTCATCAAGAGTGGGAGGATCTTTGCGACGGCTGCGGGCGTTGCTGTGTGGTCAAACTCGAGGACGATGAGACGGGCGAACTGCACTACACCAATGTCGCTTGTCGTTACCTGGATACCGAGACCTGCCGCTGCAGCGATTATGACAACCGCAGCAGGATCAATCCGCGGTGTATGGTTCTGTCGCCGGACGATCACGACACTTTGGACCTGATGCCTGCAACCTGTGCCTACCGACTTCTGCATGAAGGACGGCAGACACAATTGTCACCACAGGAGTTGTCTGTCAGCGGGCGCGTAGTGTCTGAGGAGTACATCCACGTCGAGCAACTGCCAGACCATATTGCCGACTGGGTCAATGGCGACACATAGACGGC
>CAJXBY010000118.1 GCA_913051905.1 uncultured Gammaproteobacteria bacterium
CTGTACCGATCCACTTGCTGCCGCCAGAATGACGCTTTTCTTGTTCTTCCAGGCGCTTGCGAAACTCCTCGAGCAGTTTGTCCAGCCCCCCCAATGACTTGATTTTCTCCTTCTCTTCTTCGGTCAGGTGTTTCTGGAATTCCGACCGTAGCCATTCCTCAGGCACCAGAGCACTAAGGAGGTCTTCCAGAGTCTCAAGGTCGCGGAACCAGGCACTGAAGGCACGGTCAAATCGGTCAAAGTATTTCTCGTCTTTGACAAGAGACGCTCTTGCCAACAGGTAAAACTCATCGACCGATCCAAAAGCGACTTGACGCTTCATGGCCTCGAGCAAGACCAGAAACTCCTTGACTGAAACCGGTATCTCCAGTTTCTTTAGGGTCTGGAAGAAATTGATCAGCACGCGGCGCGGCCTCTAAGAAAATCCCCGGACAAGTGTAGAACGATTCAGATTCGCCCGAAACCCGCTACGGGAACTTAACGTGCGTCGCGACGTGCCATAAAGGCCAACCGCTGCAATGTGTGGACATCCTGTTCGTTCTTCAGCAGCGCACCGTAAAGCGGTGGAATGGCCTTGGTTCGATCGCGCTCTTTGAGGATCTCCTCCGGGATATCGTCGGCCAGCAACAACTTGAGCCAGTCGATCAATTCCGAGGTCGACGGTTTTTTCTTGAGACCCGGAACTTCCCGAATCTCAAAAAAAACATCCAGCGCCTCTTTGAGCAATTGTTGTTTGATCTTCGGATGATGGACGTCCACGATGCGCTGCATGGTCTCCCGGTCAGGAAATGCAATAAAATGGAAAAAACAGCGGCGCAGAAATGCATCGGGCAACTCTTTCTCGTTGTTGCTGGTGATAATCACAATAGGTCTGTTTATTGCTGAGATGGTTTCACCGGTCTCGTAGACGAAAAACTCCATCCGGTCCAGTTCGTTCAGCAAATCATTTGGAAACTCAATATCTGCCTTGTCAATCTCGTCAATCAGCAGCACGACCTGATCATCGGCTTCAAAAGCATCCCATAGCTTTCCCTTGCGGATATAGTTGCTGATATCTTTGACTCGGCCATCGCCCAGTTGTGAATCTCTGAGCCGGGAAACAGCATCGTACTCATAGAGACCTTGCTGTGCCTTACTGGTCGACTTGATGTGCCAGTTGATCAGACGCTTACCCAGCGCCCGGGCGACCTCTTCGGCCAACATGGTCTTGCCCGTTCCAGGTTCTCCCTTGATCAGCAGCGGGCGTTGCAGCGTCACTGCGGCATTGACCGCCATACGCAGGTCTTCCGTCGCAATATATCGATCGGTGCCTTCAAAACCCATGTCTGTCACTCCCCACAAAACCTCGCTTCGCGCTGATGTACGCATCACAGAGCAAAAATGTCATCGAATCCCTCAAGCCGCCTTTTCCAATTCAGGAGAATACTCACCCAACGCGGCAACCCCATTCATCCGCGCGCGGTGAAAAGCAATAGCACGAGCACTGGCGATGTTGGCGTTCTGGCCGGCCCAGTTTGTCATGGCGGCCGCCTGTAAGGCTCTACCATAGGAGAAAGTTACCGCCCAGGGTAGTGAGAAACCTGCATGATGCATGGCATTGAGATGCATGGTCGCTTCTTCGTCAGACTGCCCGCCAGAGAGGAATGCGATCCCAGGCACGGCGGGCGGCACTGTGCTCAACAGGCAACGCAGTGTCTCCCGCGCCACTTCCTCAATTCCCGCTCGGTTTTTCGCCTCTGCGCCCGAGATCACCATGCTGGGCTTGAGTACGATCCCACGAAGGTCAACCCCTTGGTCAGCAAGCGCTTCAAATACGGTCTGCTGGGCGTGTTGTGTTACCTCAAACGACCGTTCGATACTGTGGCTGCCGTCCATCAGGACTTCAGGCTCCACGATCGGAACGATATCGTGTGCCTGGCAGAGCGCTGCATACCGGGCAAGGCCATGGGCGTTGGCGCTGAAACAGGCCCGACTGGGCAACCCATCGGAAATGGTGTACACCGCTCTCCATTTTGCGAAACGAGCCCCCAGTTCCTGATACTCGGCAAGGCGTGGACCCAACCCATCTAGACCTTCTGTGACTTTCTCACCCGGGTGCAGCGAAAGATCCTTGGCACCGGTATCTACCTTGATTCCAGGAACGATACCCTGCTCGTTTAGAGCGTCCACAAACGACTTTCCGTCGGTTGTCTGGTCCCTGATCGTCTCGTCAAACAGTATTGCGCCACCGATATAGTCACCCAGACCCGGCGAGGACACCAGCATGGTACGGTACTCCCGTCTCATTTCAATCGTGGTTGGAATACCGAGTGCTTCAAAGCGTTTGTTACAGGTCGGCGCGCTCTCGTCCATAGCCAAAATCCCTTTACTGGGAGCCACCATGGCTCGGGCTGTCGTTTGAAGTGTGTCAATGTTCATGAGATTTCCTCGTCGTTTACGTTTTGAGACATTTTTCCACAGTAACCGTGGTCAATTGACCGATAAATGGTGGACTGCTACACCTCGGGCTTTACTCGATCTCGCCGGAGATCTGTCCAACTTCGACAATCTTCATAGCATTAGTCCCTCCGCCTATTCCGGAAAAGTCGCCCTTGGTGATGATGATTCTGTCGCCGTCCTTGACCAGTCCGCTCGACCTTAGTTTCTCAACCGCTATCCTGTTGACATCTCCGCGTGGAACACTCGAGGCATCGAAGGCGACCGGAAACACGCCGCGGTACAGCGCCATCCTCCGCTCGGTTTCCGGCCATCGCGTACCCGCATAGATCGGAATGTCCGACCTTATTCGTGACATCCATTTAGGTGTACTGCCCGATTCGGTCAGAGCCAAGATGCCGGCAATATCAAAACGGTTGGCAGTGTACATCGTCGCCATGGCAATTGTCTCATCGACACGGCTAAATCGGGACTCCAGCCTTTGACCAGTCACTTGGCTACCATGATGGCGTTCCGCAGCCACGCAGATTCGGCTCATGGCCGAGACGACCCTCACGGGGTGGCGTCCGATGGCAGTCTCTGCGGACAGCATCACGGCGTCCGTCCCGTCGAGGACGGCGTTGGCAACGTCCGATACCTCTGCCCGAGTGGGTTGGGGGTTCTGCACCATGGACTGCATCATCTGCGTTGCCGTGATAGCAATACTATTGGCTTTTCGCGCTTCGGCTATCAGCCGCTTCTGCACACCCGGTAACTCGGAATCTCCGATCTCAACCCCCAGATCACCGCGAGCAACCATAATCGCATCGGCTGTTGTTATGATCTCGTCGATGTGATCAATAGCTTCACGCCGTTCGATCTTGGCAACAATGTGTGCTTCACTACCGGCTGCCCGCAACAGCATTCTCGCGGTCTCGACATCTGCGCCGTTGCGCACGAATGAAACGCCCACAAAGTCGGCTCTAATCTCCGCGGCAAATCGGATATGCTCATGATCCTGAGGTGTCAGTGCTGCAGCAGACAATCCGCCCCCCTGGAGATTTATTCCTTTGAAGCCTAAAAGCTCTCCGCCAGAAATCACGCGATTGATGATCCGATTACCCGCTACTTCTTCAACGCGCAAGGCAATGTTGCCATCATCGAGCAGCAGATTATCCCCAGCCTTGACGTCCTCTGGGAGACCAGAGTATGTCGTGCCGACTCCGTCTTCGGTGCCGTCTTCAGATCCAAGTGCAAGATCTATGTTGAATCTTCGGCCATTACGCAGGTGAACCTTACCCATCCGAAAGCCCTGAATCCGTATCTTGGGGCCTTGGAGGTCCAGCAGCAGGGCGACAGGCCGATTCACCTCCCGGGCACAGTCACGTAGTTCTGTGGCACGTCGCCTGTGGTCTTCCAGAGACCCATGGGACATATTGATCCTGGCAACATCGACCCCCTCACCGATCAATGCAGACAACGCTTTGGCTTTGTCCGTTGATGGACCGAGGGAGGCAATGATTTTGGTGCGTCGTCTGGGGTCCATCCGGCTGATCAGCCAATTGATTCAGAGTCGGGAACGGTTGTTCCTCGGCGTAAGTTAGGCAAGCGCACGCGACTCAAGTACCGCCACGGCGGGAAGCTTTTTACCCTCGAGAAACTCTAGAAAGGCACCACCACCGGTGGAGACATAGGAAATCCTATGGGCGATATTGTACTTGTCAACGGCTGCCAGGGTGTCGCCGCCGCCCGCAATAGAAAACGCCTTCGAGCCGGCGATTGCCTCACCCAGAACCCGAGTGCCTTCTCCGAACTGGTCGAACTCAAATACGCCTACTGGACCGTTCCAGACGATGGTCCCGGCTTTGTGCATCATCTGGGCGAAACGAGCCGCAGTTTCCGGCCCAACATCAAGAATCATGTCATCTTCAGCAACTTCTGACACAGCCTTTATAGTCGCCGGTGTTTCGGCCGAGAAGGTTTTACCAACAACCACATCGGTCGGTATTGGAATCTCCCCACCACGCGACGTCGCGTCGTCAATCAATTTCTTTGCCTGATCGATAAGAGCTTCCTCAATCAAAGACTTACCCACGGAGAATCCCGCAGCTGAGATAAAGGTATTGGCAATACCTCCGCCCGGGATCAGTTGATCCACGGTCCCCACCAATGACTCCAGAACCGTTAACTTGGTCGAGACCTTTGAACCGCCAACGATGGCCACTATCGGGCGGACAGGGTTTTCAAGTGCTCTGCCCAGTGCATCCAGTTCAGCTGCCAGCAGCGGTCCGGCACAAACCTGTGGAGCAAATCGAGCAACACCTTCTGTCGATGCCTGTGCTCGATGGGCGGTACCAAAAGCATCCATCACGTACACATCACATAGCGCACCCATTTTACGAGCCAGGGTCTCATCATTTCCTTTTTCACCCTCATTGAACCGTACGTTTTCACACAGACAAGCGCTTCCCGGTGCAATATCGACACCATCCAGCCAGGATCGAATCAAAGGCACATCGACTTCCAACAGGTCAGATAAATGCGCAGCAATAGGTGCGAGGGAATAACGGTCATCGTATTGCCCTTCCTCTGGTCGACCCAGATGTGACATCAGCATAACCCGGCCACCTGCCGTAGTGGCAGACTTGATAGTAGGCAAAGCCGCTTGGATTCTATTATCGCTCGTGACTCGACCTTCCGAGACGGGAACATTCAAGTCCAAACGGATCAGCACACGCTTCCCAACCAGATCACAGTCATGCATCCGGAGCAGGTTCATAACATTTTCATCAAAACCACCGAACCTAGCGGCAGGGCATCCACCCTGGAGATGATGCTATAGATATCCTCAATCCGAAACAGGTTCAGGATGCATTCATCAGTGCGATGCACGTATCCAACATCCGGTTGGAGAAGCCCCATTCATTGTCATACCAGGAACAGACTTTAACCGTCTTGCCGCTTACAACCCGGGTCATTGCACAGTCGTAGGTTGAAGAAGCGGGACTGTGGTTAAAATCAATGGACACCAGCGGTTTGTCGTTGTAATCCAGTATACCTTTGAGCTCGCCATCCGCAGCCTCACGCAGCACCTGATTGACCTCATCCACCGTGGTCTGGCGTTCCGCCTCAAACGTCAAGTCCACCAGGGAGACATTGATCGTCGGTACCCGCACCGAAAACCCATCAAGCTTGCCGTCAAGTTCCGGCAAAACCAGCCCCACGGCAGCTGCCGCACCCGTTGTAGTCGGAATCATGGACTGTGTCGCGGAGCGGGCTCGTCGTAGATCCTGATGGTAAACATCAGTCAACACTTGGTCATTGGTGTACGCATGAATTGTGGTCATAACTCCAGCCACAACGCCGATTTTCTCGTGTAGAGGTTTAACCAGTGGAGCCAGGCAGTTGGTCGTACAGGAAGCGTTGGAGATAACCGTATCGCTCGATTTCAACACGCTGTGATTGACACCATAGACAATCGTCGCATCGACATCCTTACCGCCAGGGGCAGAGATAATGACCTTCTTGGCACCGCCGGCGAGATGGGCGCTGGCTTTTTCCTTACTGGTAAAAAACCCGGTGCACTCCATGACCACATCAACACCCAGTTCTGCCCAGGGCAGCTGTGCCGGATCACGCTCAGCCAAGACTCTCACCCGTTTTTTACCCACCACAAATGAATCGCCATCAACGCTGACATTCTCGGGAAAGCGCCCATGGGCCGTATCATATTGCAGCAGGTGTGCATTGGCATCAGCGTTGCCCAAATCGTTGACCGCCACAACATCGAATTGGTCCTGCTGGCCGGACTCGAACATCGCCCGGAAGACATTGCGGCCAATGCGACCGAATCCATTGATTGCTACTTTGATCGCCATTGGCTGATCTCCTTTAAGTGAGCTTGTGAATCTCTTACCAGGTACGGCTATTAACGCAGTCTAATTGCCCCAGGATGGGCTCCTTATCTACCCGATCAGTTCGGGTAAGGTCGCAAGAACCTGTTCGACATTGGCAACTACATTTTCGACCGTAAATCCGAAGTGCGCAAAAACAACCTCAGCCGGCGCCGATTCACCAAAGGAATCGATCCCGACCACTCTTCCACGCGCACCGACATAGTGCAGCCAGGGTGCCGAGACTCCCGCCTCAACCGCCACCCGGGCTGAGACTGCAGAAGGAAGAACGGATTCCCGGTAGGCTTCGTCCTGAGCGTCGAACACATCCGTTGACGGCATTGACACGACCCGTACCGGCCGACCCTTAGCACTCAGACGTTCAGCGGCGTTCATGGCGAGCGCTACTTCAGAGCCAGTGGCAATGATAATCGCGTCCGCAGTGCCTTCACAATCCCGTAAGACATAACCGCCGCGGCTGATGTTTGCGACCGATTCAACGGACCTGTCCTGAAAGGGCAACGTCTGCCGGGAGAAGAGTAAGCAGGTCGGCCCCTGACGGTGCTCGAGCGCCATGCGCCATGCGACGGCCGTTTCTACCGTGTCACAGGGGCGCCACAGTGACATGTTGGGAATCAGCCGCAGTGTTGCGGCTTGCTCGACAGCCTGATGGGTGGGTCCATCTTCTCCTAATCCAATCGAATCGTGCGTGTAGACGAAGATTGAGCGAATTTTCATCAAAGCCGCCATGCGCAGCGCGTTGCGGGCGTATTCAGAGAACACCAGGAAAGTCGCGTTGTAAGGTATCAAACCACCATGCAGTGCGATTCCGTTACAAAGAGCAGACATGCCAAACTCGCGTACCCCGAAATAGATGTAGTTCCCGGACCCATCTTCGGCAGTCACAGGCACAGAACCGGACCAATGCGTCAGATTGGAACCTGCCAAATCTGCCGAACCGCCGATCAACTCAGGCAGCATGGGAGCGAAGCTTTCCAGGGTCTGCTGGGAGGCCTGACGCGTCGCGACGCTTTCACCGACAGCTGCGACGGATGCAACAAACTGATCGGCTTTTTCCGCCCAGCCAGTTGGCAGTTCACGGGTCATTCGACGCTGGAAGTCACCGGCAAGGTCGGGATGGGACTTGCTGTAGCTGTCGAACATCGAACACCATTCATCCTCGACAGCTCTTCCTGAATCGACCGCGTTCCAGGCCGCATAGATGTCTTCAGGAATATCAAATGGCGGGTGTGGCCAATCAATGTTCTCACGGACCAGCGACACTTCGTCGTCACCGAGCGGCGCCCCGTGGGCGGAGGCTTGTCCGCTTTTGTTTGGTGATCCCCAGCCGATCACGGTACGACAGCAGATCAGACTGGGCCGGCTCGACTCCGTCCGTGCAGCATCTATAGCCTTTGCAACAGCCTGGGGATCGTGACCATCGACGTCCTCGACTACCTGCCAACCGTAAGCCCTGAAACGCGCAGGGGTGTCATCGGTAAACCAGCCCTTGACCTCGCCATCAATCGATATCCCGTTGTCATCCCAGAAAACAATCAGCTTGCCCAGACCCAGAGTTCCCGCCAGTGATGACGCCTCGTGTGAGATACCTTCCATCAGACAGCCGTCTCCCATGAACACATAGGTAAAATGATTCACCACCTCGAATCCGGGCTGATTGAATTGCGCTGCCAGCACCTTCTCGCTGAGCGCCATACCCACTCCGTTGGC
>CAJXBY010000119.1 GCA_913051905.1 uncultured Gammaproteobacteria bacterium
CCTACACTCATTTCAAAAATCGGAAGCAGCAGAGCGATGACCACCATACCAACCACTGCTCCCATGAAAAGAACCATGAATGGCTCAATGATAGAAGTGATACCGGAAACTATTTCTCGAGTTTGCCGATCATAGACCTCTGCGACGCGCTTCATCATCGGGCCCACCTGACCGGACTCTTCCCCCAAAGCAATCATTTCTCTGAGCAACACCGGCATGATCGGTGCTCCGGACAGTGCAACTGCCAGCGGTCTGCCCTGGCGGACATCGGCCAACGCCCGTTTCATGATTTCGCCAATATAAAGATTGCCAGAGACTTCTCCCGCAGACGCAAATGCATCGACCATATTGACACCAGATTCCAGAAGTGTGCCGGCAGTACGAGCCAGTCGGGCCACGGCGAACTGGATCATGAAACCGCCGATTACCGGCATTTCGAGACGCATCCGATCGTACTGGTATGCTCCCGCTGCGGTCTTGGTCCATGCACGGAAAGATGCACCAATCACCACCAGCACCACGATGATGGCGAGCCACCAGGTTTGGGCAAACTCACCAACGTTTAGGAGTATCTGTGTAGGGCCGGGTAGGGCACGACCCATGTCCTCAAACATGGTGGCAAATTGTGGGACCACGTAGGCAAACATCACTCCCAAGGCAATCACCATGGCTCCCAGCATCAGAGCAGGATAGGTCATGGCACTTTTAAATCTGTCGTTCAGTGCTTCATCGGCCTCTCGCATCTCCGCCAGCCGATTGAGCATAATCGCGAGAATTCCGCCCGTTTCACCAGCGCGGATCATACTGAGATAAATGCCACCGAAATATTGAGGATAGTCTTCTAGAGCCTGGGAAAAGTCTCGACCCTGCTGTATGGCACGACTGAGATCACCGACCATCTCACTCATCGAACCCGAGCTGTCCTGACGGGATACGAATTCTAGAGCGCGGGAAAGGGGAAAGCCCGCCTCGAGCAGTGTGGCCATCTGGCGGGTCAGTACGGTGATATCGCGGGATTTGATCTTCTTGCTGCCGCCCAGGCTTAAAGAAATGCCTCCCTCACTGGAACTGCTGTTTGTGTTGTTAACCTCGGTTAGCTGCTGCAACTGGACGCCCTGACCGTTGAGCATTGCAATAGCTCGTTTCCGATCCACCGCTTCAACAGTACCGTCGCAATGCTTTCCGTCACGCCGGCCTTTGTATCGAAAAGAGGCCACCCTAGTGCCCCACGCGGAGAACCTCTTCCCGGGTTGTCAAGCCTTGCTCTACTTTGGCCATGCCATCGTCCAGCAAAGTCAGCGTGCCATGATCACGAGCATGTCGCATGATTTCGCTTGCACTGCGGCCGTCCATCACCAGTTTACGGATGTCATCGTTCATCAGTAACAGTTCGTAGATTCCCAATCTGCCCCGGAAACCGCTGTAGTCACAGTGCCGGCAGCCAGGGGCGTGCCAGCTGTCCCCTTCATCTTGGGACCGGCAGTCGGGACACAGTCTGCGCACCAGACGCTGGGCAAATACACCGATGACGGTCGAAGCCACCAGATAGGGATCGACACCCATGTCGACAAGGCGGGTCACCGCGGTCGCAGAGTCATTGGTATGCAAGGTAGAGAAAACCAGGTGGCCCGTAAGCGCTGATTGAGCAGCAATCTCGGCTGTTTCGCCATCTCGGATTTCGCCGACCAGCAGAATGTCTGGATCGAGGCGAAGAATGCTCCGCAAGACAACAGCAAAAGTGAGATCGATTTTCGAGTTGACCTGGATCTGCTTGATTCCTTCGAGTTCATATTCGACCGGGTCCTCCACCGTGATGACATTGACCTCCGGGGAACTGATTGCATTGATCGTTGCATAAAGCGTGGTTGTCTTGCCAGACCCAGTCGGCCCGGTCACAAGTACAATCCCGTTGGCCCTGTGGATTAATTCCTGCCACTGTGGGCTGATGGTGGGTCCCATGTGGAGATCTTCGAGACTGACGCGGATGCTGGATTTATCGAGAATTCGCATGACCACACTCTCGCCGTGAACAGTTGGCACGGTCGCGACACGAAGATCGTAGCTTTTCCCTTCCAGACGTAAAGAGATTCGTCCGTCCTGCGGCAGTCGTCTTTCTGCAATATCGAGATCGGCGAGTATCTTGATCCGGCTGATGACCGCCGGATGGTATTGCCGCGGTACGCTGTTTACGACTTGTAATACACCATCCATTCGGTAACGGACATCGAGGCGGGTTTCTCCCGGGTCCAGATGAATATCTGAGACACCGCGGTTGATCGCTTCGGTAAATATGCTGTTCACCAATTTGATTACCGGTGCAGCCTGTGCCTGTTCCTGTAGGTCGTCTAGGCTGTCCAGTTGCTGCCAGTCGTTCTCGGCAGTGGTGTCGGACTGTTCTTCTTCGACGTCACCGATGTCCCGGTATGTATTCTCAATCAGCCGGTCAAGGAAATCAGGTTCGGTCAGTCGGAGCCGTATAGGTGCTTCAATAAGTTCGGAGCATTCATTGACCAGGGATCCCAGGAAAGGCGTAGAAGACAGTATTTGTACACCCTGCCCGTCATAGAAAACCGGAAGTAGCTGGTGTGTTTTGGCAAAGTCTCCGGGAAATCGCTTCGGTAGATCATTGTCGATCAGTAGATCGTCACTCGGGTAGAGTGGATCAATTCCGGTCACCTGCTCTAGGATGTCCAGAACTTGGTGGGCTGACTGATGGTTGTACCGGTAACGCTGCCAGAGTTCACCTGGGTTGTTGCGCAGCAGTTCATAGATTAGACGTGCACCTTCATCTGTGTCAGGTTGAAACAACAGGGCATCGTTCTCAAGGCGGGGTAGTGAAAGCTCCCGGGTTATTCTGCTATCGATCTTCCTGCTGCAGCCGCGGAGGCGTTCGATTCCTGACCTGGACAGTCGCCAAGACTCCCCCCGGTTGACGGTTCTAAGTGCGGCGTTGTAGTGGCCATGCTGTAGCAGGCCGGCAACACCGGTCAACGCGCCGGCACCTAATGTTGCGACGGCTGTATCCTCCGCACTCTCCTTGACGACGAGGTACTCGCCACCGGCGATCAGAAAAGCCGCCTCGGAAGGGTCGTTTTCGTGAAACAGGTATTCTCCCGCTTCGTGCAACTCAAACATCGGAGAAAGTTCTTGAACCAGGGCATAGAGGTCGATTGCATTCAGTTCCGGAAAAAGATCGGTTTTCCTCAATAGATGGTATTGACGGTCTAGGGCGGAACTTTCAGACAGCGTCAAACGACAGTCTGGATGTCTGTTCAGCCAGTCATCGAAATCTGACTGTGCCAGCGTTGACAGCGACGTGTCTTCGGCTGCCCGGTACTCGGAATCTTGTGTCGAGCCGTTGAGTAACTCTGTGAGACCGACGACTTCTCCGCGACCCACCGTATACGCGTAGATCTCTTCCGAAAGACCGCGGTTCTCCAATACCTGTACGTTTCCGGAGCGGACTAAAAATGCGGTCTCGACAGACTCTCCACTTTTCTTGAATACCTCTCCTGCCGGTATTTGTTGTGGTTCGCCAAAACAATCGGCGAGCCCTTCCAAAAGATCAGAGGGGAGGCCAGCCATGAGGCGGGACTGAGATAACGACTGCGTCAGGTTGGGGGCCATTCTCGGATCACCGAAGACTGGTTGTTTGTGGTTCAGGTCTGTAAGCCTTCAGTACTACAGGTCAAATTCATACTCGATGTGATCCAGAGCCCCTGCCGTCGCTGCTCCGGGGTGTTTCAGTAACTGATCGGTGCCGATGCGAACGGCCTCAGACTCAGAAAGAATGACGTAAGGTGTGATTAGAACCATCAGTTCGGTGGATTTCTTCTTTTTCTTCTGGGTGCCAAATGCTGGCCCAAGGTGGGGTAGATCTTTAAGTTCCGGTATGCCGCTGGTGCCGCCACTATGGTCTTCCCGGATGAGTCCGCTGATGACCAGGGTGTGTTTATCCTTGATGATGACGTGGGTTTTAACCAGACGCTCGGTGATCGTATGCTGATTATCACCGCTGGTTCCCGCGATAACGTTGCTGTTGGAAATCTCAAGATCTAGGCTGACGTCCCGGTTACTGGCAATGGTCGGTTTGAGCTTCAGCTCCAGGCCGACTTTTTCTCTGTCGTATGTGGAGATCGGATTGTTGTTGGTATCCATCCGTGTCTCTTTGAGAACCGGAATTTCGTCGCCGATTCGAAGCTCTGCTTCCCGGTTATTCGACGCCATCAGGTGAGGTGAAGCCAGTACTCGAGCATCGGTGTCTGACGCCAGTAGGTTGACCATCAGGGCATAGTTTTTGGGGTCTAACAGAGCGTAGTTGATGCCCTCTTTTCCACCGAGCGTCTCTTTCGCTGTCTTGAGGACGTTCGTCACGCCAGTGCTGCCTGCCTCCGAGAATGTCAGGACAGTCATAGGCAGTACATTGAGAATTTTCTGCCATTGCAGCCCCATCTGATTCGCTTGGTCCAGGGTGATTTCAACTACTTTGGCTTCGAGAAGAATCTGTGGACTTCTTTGGTCCAGTTCCGCCAGCATGGCCCTTGTTTCCTCATGGTATTTTTCTTCGGCAATAACAATCAGGCTGTTGGTTCTTTCCTCAATCATTACACTGCCCGAAGTGACGGCGTCTCCCTCGGAGCCGCCCGGACTGTCCTGGCCAGAAAGTTGAGCAATGAATCCTGCAATTACCGGTCCCATCTTCTCTGCAGTCGCATATTGAAGCGGGTAGGTACGGGTAATCACCTGGCGCTGAGGAACGTCGAGTTCCTCGATCAGTTTAGCGATGCCTTTCAATTTTGAAACTGCAGCGGTGATCAACAACACACCAGCATCACGGTTAGTGGACACCGGACGCATCAGTCCCATGGCAGCGAAAGTCTCGGCCAGAGCTTCTTCGTCTATATATCGAGGCCGAACCGCCAACACAGCCACCTGGTCATCCGGCATGTCGGGTTGGAAAATGGGAAAGCCGCTCAGTTCTGCAATGGCATCCTGTACAACGCTGATGTAACCATCATTTTCAATGACCGCAAAGCCCCGGTGCTTTAGGATTGAGTGCAGGAGGTTTATGGCCTGTAACCGGGTCACCGGCCCAGGTGAGATGACTGTGACCACGCCGGAGACGCCCTCGCCAGGGACAACATTGATATTGAGCAGATTCGAGTAGGCTTCAAGTACCTCGAGAATATCGGCTTCACGGAAGTTAATCGTGAAGGTCGCTTCCTCCGACATCTCATCGTTGTCCAGAGATTCGGCCTGATTTCCCGCAATGGGGGTGGACGTTTCATCCTCTTCGGTGGGTTGAATCAGTCCCGTTTGAGCGATCGCGCAAGTGGCAAACAGGACGGACGCCAACCACAGTGCCCCAGTCAGTCCGAGGCTTGGCCTTTTGCGGTGGTTCATTGAATTACAAACAATGTGGTGAGGAGGGTCGTATCAGCGGATGCCAATGGCGGGTATGCTGGATCAAAATGCTTCAATCGCAGAGTTTTGTGTCTCAAGTCTCGCCTATACCAGGCCTTGGGTTTAGAACTGGTAGCTAGCACCCATTAACTCCTCTTCTTCTTCTCCGAGCACGACAAGTACGGAGTTGTCGTAGATCTCCTCAACAACAGAACCGTTCAGATCGTCGCCTACCATAACATATACGGTCTCCCCTAGATTGTCATCCCGTATGATCGCGATCGACGCGCCGTCAATCCCTTTAAGGGTGCCGACCAGGGTCAGACCTTCCAGGTCTGGAGTCGGTGGCGGTTCTGGCTCTGGCTCTGGCTCTGGCTCTGGTTCTGGTTCTGGTTCTGGCTCTTTAGCCTCCTCCAGAACCTCTTCTTGTTCAACCGGTTCGGGTTCTACTTCGGCCGTCAGAAGATCGCTGAATTCCTGTCGAACTTCACCGAATTCATACAGGCTGGCCCGGGCGACTGGCAGCTTCCGGTAGATCGGAAAAGGATAGCGAAAGAGAGTTTCCTGCTGAACAATGGCCTTGGCCGCTACCAACACGGAACGAGATCCATCCACTTCGTCGTCCAGAGGAACCAACAGCAGTGTAGCTGCAGCGACCGCGAACAGTAGCGTTAGCAGTAGCTGGAATCGAATCAGCCGGCCGAGTGTGCGTCTAGAGCCCAGTTTTCTTTTCCAGTCAGTCTGCATTCTTGTTTTCTGTACGTAGTTTGTCGAGAATCGTAGTGTCGACGAGATCCTGGGTGGTCACATTAGGGACATCTTCGCCGAGCTCCAAAAGAAGTTGCTGAAACATCGCCAGGCCGATAATGTTGTCCTCGGTCTTTGACATGAGACGCCAAGAATCCTGTATGTCCGGAAAACGAATTTTGTCGATTACCGGCTCCGCAGGTTGATTGTTGCTACGGCCAAGCCACTCGTTCGCCGCAGCGGTCACCGGGTCAGACCCTTCCTGTAACATTTGATTGGCCCGGAAAATCGAACGGGTAAGTCGGCTCAATGAAACTACTTCCTGTTCAAGGAGATCTGCGTGAACTATGAGAAAGGACTGCCATGTTTTTCTCGGGGTCTTCAGTTTCTCTACAGAATTCAATCCGAAAAATTCCAGCCTGCCAGGCTCAAGGCCACTGATCAAACTCGCGTCAACCAGACCGCTTCGGAGGTGCCGAATGAGTGAGCGCCTGCTAAGGTAGACTAGATTGATGTCGTCTCGCCCGAGTCCGTGCGCGGCCAGTAGTTGGAGAAACACGGGTTCGACCATTCCGTGAGGTTCGAGTGCAATGGTCTTGGCTTGAAGGTCTTCAATACTGCTGATATCGGAGTCTTTAGCTGTTGCCAGTTGAATCTCCAAAGGAACTCGGCCCATAGGAATGATAGCCCGGACTGGGACACCACCCAGTCGGTAACGCAATATGTCGTAAAGGCTGGCAATGGTGGCGTCCACCTGGCCCGACAACAGTCGACGCAGACTCATATCGGGGGTGCCTGCAGGCACCAGGCCAACTTTGAGTTGCACTTCATTGAAGAGGTCCAAGGTCTGGGCAAGATAGATCGGCAGGTCATCCTCCGTGCCATAGACCCCAATGATCAGGTCAGGGCGGACATCACCACCTTCCTCTATAAGTTCGTTCGACTGTAATTCAGCGGGGTCCAGAAAACGCACTCTGCTCCGAAGCGCACCTTCTTTGGGTGGATTCAGTTCGAACTCGGCCAATTGAAACTTGCGGGGTGAAGTTTCCAGCAGATACAGATATTGGCGTAGTGCGGCGTAATCCCCCTGCAAAACAAGGTCATGAAATCCACCTCCAGTTTCCAGTAATTCAACGTTTGGAATCAGCTGCAAAATGGTGACGCCAGTGATGCTGGCATATGAAGACAACTCATCGATCAGAGTTTCGGCTGGTGCGCTTCTGGAAGCGGGACTGGCCTTGAAATAGGTATCAACAGCGGATTTCTCTTGTTCAAGTTCAGCTAGTCTGGCTTCCCGGCGAGGCAACATCCTTATTTTCTGGATATAGCCAGCAGACAATTGTTCCGATCGATCGAGTCTTCCCATTGCGTCCTGAAAGCGGAACACCAGTGGCTCAATGGCCTGTGTGTAAAGGACAACGGTAATCAGGAATGCGCCGACCAGGAATAGCGCACGCCGGTCTCGCTCGCTCATTCTCTCTAGCATCTAGGCTTCGCCGTCTGAGGTGATCACGATTCGGTGGACTCAACCGGTGGGTTCCAGAGCGGTCTTTCAAGCTTCACCTTAACGCGGAACCGAATGCCCTGGCTTTTCCCCTCATCCTGCTGTTCGGCTGTTACGGACTGCAGGCGTACCGCCTCTATTCGTGGGTGACGGTCCAGCTGACGCACGAAACTGCCGATATCCTGTTCTTCGTCGGATACACCGTCCAGGGAAAGTATGCCGCGACGATCGATCTGCAGGGCGCCCGCGAGTCTTATGGTCGGGGGCATCATTGTAGACAGATCATCGAGCAGCGGAACCAGGCTGTTTTGGTCGAGTGATGATGTTTCGCGTACCTCAGCCATCAGGCGGCTGACACGATCTGCAACGCGGCTCGATC
>CAJXBY010000120.1 GCA_913051905.1 uncultured Gammaproteobacteria bacterium
ACGAGAAAGGCACGTTTCTGCCGATCAAACACGTGGCGCCAACGATGATCGCCCAGAAGAGCGGAAAGATCGTCAATATCGGAGGCAGTTCCGGATTGCGCGGATACCCCATGCGGACCTCATATAGCGCTTCCAAGTGGGCCGTGCGCGGAATCACCCGTACTGTCGCCCTCGAACTCGGCAAACACAACATCAACGTTAACGCGGTCTGCCCGGGTATCGTCGAAACACCGCGCATGGCCAAGCTCTGCGAAGCCAAGGCAAAGGTGCGGGGCTGGACCGTCGAAGAGGTCTACGACGAATATGTACAGGAAATGGCCCTTAAACGGGTCACGACCCCGCAGGACGTCGCCAATGCGGTACTGTTCATGGCCTCTGACGAGGCACAGAACATCACCGGTCAGGAACTTGCGGTTGACGGCGGCTGGGACGTCTAGCGTAAAACGGTCCCCGGCGTGAGGCTGTCATTCCACGGTAAATGGCGGCGCCTTGCTGATCAGGTTCCTGGCCTTCAGTCGCTTGGCAACAAGACCGAATATTCCCGCCCGGAAGAACTTCATCACGATGATGACCATGGTTGCAAACAGTAGCATATGGGCATACGGGCTCACATCCCGCATGATCTCCCATACGACGACCAGCAGGATCGCTCCGATGATCGGACCGGTCAATGTCCCCAGACCGCCCACAATCGTCATCGCAAGAATCAGGCCCATCTCGATAAGCAGAAGATTCTGAGGTGCGAGCACCTGTACAAACAGGTGACCGTAGATCGCACCGGCAAGGCCGGCAAAGAGACTGGAGATCACAAACGCGTTGACTTTCCACTTGACGAGTTCGACCCCCATGGCCGACGCGACGTCTTCATCTTCACGGATGGCCTTCAGATAAAGACCTTTTTCCGAGTTGACGATCAGATAGAGCACGCCGATCGTGATGACCGCCAGCAACAGCATCACAAAATATCCCAGCAGATGATTGGGCAATCCATCGCCGAAGAGATAAGGAATCTGCAACCCTAGCGATCCGCGGGTGAAATCGTGTTCGATCTGCAGGATCAATCGAACGGTTTCCGAGAAACCGAGGGTCATCAGTGCCAGGTAGGGCCCCCGGGTGCGCAGGCACATGCGGCCCAGACACCAGCCGATTCCGGCCGCCACTGCACCGCCGATGAAAATACCGAACCCAGGATGCACACCGTAGTGATAGCTGAGCAGCCCCGAGGTATACGCACCGATACCGGCGAAAGCCGCGTGGGCAAAGGACAGCTGTCCGGCATACCCCAACAGCAGGTTCCAGGAAGACGCGAGAATAATGTAGTAGATCGCCATCGCGGCGACACGGATCATGTAGCTGTCGAGCAGAAACGGGATCACCAGACCCGCGGCGAGCGCCAGACCGATAACGGCTTTCTGGAAACGGGTCACGCGCGGCGCTCCTTCTGTCCGAAAAGGCCGTGGGGCCGGAAAAGCAGCACGCCGATCAGTACGAGAAAAGCGAACACATCGCGGTAAGCCACAGACACGTAGACCGAGCCCAGGCTTTCGACTACGCCCAGGATCAGTGCTGCGACGACAGCCCCGGGGATCGACCCCATCCCGCCCAGCACGATGATCACGAAAGCTTTGATCACGGGAATCTGGCCGACATCGGGGTAGACGAGAAAAACAGGCGCCAACAGCGCCCCGGCGCCTCCAGCCAGAAGACCGGCCAGCACCATGGCTGTGATGTTCATCCGGACCGTGTTGATACCGACAATGGTCGAGCCGACCCGGTTCTGCGCCGTAGCCATCAGAGCCCGCCCAGTCCAGGTGCCGTAGATGAAGAACAACGTGGCCCCGATTAGCACTGCCGAGACACCAGCGGCAAACAGGCGGTCACCGGCCAGATAAAGATCTCCGAGAACGTGCTTGGACCCTTCCCAGAACGCCCCAGGGGTCATCTCATAGGGCCCGACGGCCGTCAAGGCGCCATACTGCAGGAAAAGCGACAGGCCGAAGGTCAGGATGATGGCGTATTCCTCTGCCCGGTCCATCCGTACCGTGTAGACCGGGCGCAAGAGTCCGCGCTCAACCAGCATTCCGAACACCGCAACTGCTGCCATGGCCAGCGGCAGTCCGAGGATTGTCGGAATCGCCAGCGGTATTCCGAGAATTGTGACGGCACCGGCCGTCAGCGCATACAGCCCGTATCCCCCCAGCATATAGAACTCACCGTGGGAGAAGTTCACCACCCGCATGATGCTGAACACTACGGTCAGGCCGAGTGCGATCAGCGCATAGATCAGACCAAAGATCAGGCCGTTGACGATCTGGGAAAGGACGTAATAGTCCATGAGCCGGTTCCGATAAGAGGTGGAAACTGCGACCGGGAGCGGGCCTCGACCCGCCCCCGGTCCACAGTCAGCTTATGGCCGTGCGATCCCTGCGGTCGCAAACTGTTTGGGGAAGAGCACTGCGGCATCCCCGGCCGACTGACCCACTTCCGTGTACTGAAAGATGAAGGTCGGTACGGCTTTCCACTGATGGTGCCATACACCGTCTTCCTGCGAGAACTCGATGTCTCCGCGCGTGCCCGGAATCTTGAGCGACTGCAGGGCCTTGATGATGGCCTTGCTGTCGGTCGAACCGGCGTTTTTGATCGCGGTCAACAGGGAAATCATCGCATCATATCCCTGTAGCGGCAGGTAGTTCGGCTGACGATCATACTTGTCGATGTAGCGCTGTTTGATCTTTTCGCCGAGTTCGGTCAGCTTCACACTGGGGCTATAAGGGCAGGACATCAGTACATATTTGCCCGCATCTTTGACCGCCTCCCAGAACACCTTGTCATTCTGCGCAGTGCAGGTGCCGTCCAGATAGAGAGTGTCCTTGCTGGGCGCAAAGCGGATTTCGTGGGCCTGCTTGAGAATCAGGAATCCGCCCGGCTGTGTCACGGCCACGATCAGCACCTCGGGCTTCACCTTGGTTTTGTACTTAAGCAACACAGGCACAAAGTCCTTAGAGGTCTTCTCGACCACCTCGTACTGAAAATCGATATCGACATTCAACTTTTTGATTGCGTTTTCGATATTTTCTGCAATCCCGATACCGTAGTCGGTGTCCTCGACCAGACTCGCTGCTTTCTTTATACCGTTTGCCGCCATCACAGCCACCATATTCTCGGCCAGCTTCGACGAGTAAACACTGGTACGAAATATCTCGTCATACCCTGCTGCAGTCAGCGAATCCGACCAGCACGATCCGATCACAAAAGGAATACCATGCTGATGGAACACCTCTATCTCGGCTTTGCACACGGAAGAATGGTATTCACCCGCCGCAGCGACCACCTTGTCCTTGGTGATGAGCTTCTCGACCACAGTCGCGCCGGTCGGCGGACGGCCCTGGGTATCCTCGACGATCAACTCGACCTGCTTGCCCAGAACACCGCCGGCTGCATTGACATCCTCCACTGCCCACTCGAGCCCCAGGACCAATTCCGGACCCTGCTGGTAGCTACCGGGTGAAGAGAGCGGTGCCATACCACCGATCTTTATCGTGTCACCGGCCTCTACGGCGCTGACGGAAAACGAAACCGCTGCGGCCAGCGCTAACTGCGACAACAACTTCTTGTGACGTCTATTCACCATCATCTTGTCCTCCTGGTAGATTGTTAAACACCGTCAATGAAATTTCACCGCTCGCCCTGCGATAGACATTGCAATGAAATCATCATTCAGATCTGCAGCCAGTCCTTAATCATGTCATGCAGATTTGTCTCGAATTCCGACCGGGTACCACTGACCTTGTTCTGCCCGACCTCCAGCACATAAATATGGTCGGCAATTCGAATAGCCTCACGGACGTTCTGATCGACCAGAAGAATGGTCAGACCGTCTGCCTTGAGACGTTCAATCGTATCGTACACTTCTCGGGCAATAATTGGGGCCAGCCCCACGGTCGGCTCATCACAGATCAGAATTTCAGGCCTGATCATCATGCCACGGGCCACCTCGAGGATCTTCTGCATACCTCCGGAGAGATCGCCGGCTTTTGACTTGCGCCGCTCCCGCATCAGCGGGAACAGGTCATAGACCCTTTCAAGTTCGCTCCGAATGCGGGCCTTGTCGCGGCGAAACGTCCAACTGCCGAGATGGATATTCTGCTCTACCGACAGGTGGGGATAAACAGTGCGCTCCTGGGGTAGATAACAGATTCCAAGCCCCGCCATGGTGTGACTCGGTCGGCCCGTCAGGTCGTTATCGTCCCACAGGACCCGCCCGGACTTGGGCTTGAGAAAACCACAGATCACCCGCATCAGCGTCGATTTTCCGGAACCGTTGGGTCCGATGACCGACGTGATCTGCTGTTTCTGCACTTCGACCGAGACATCCTGAAGAATGTTGATTTCGTCAACATAGCCGGCAACGATATTCTGCGCACTGAGCACCTTCAGACTCCCAGATAGGCCTCGATCACGCCCGGGTCCTCCCGCACGACCTCCGGAGCGCCGTCTGCAATCACCTTGCCGTTCGCCAGCACCACGATCCGCGTAGCCAGTCCCATAATGGTCGGCAGATCGTGACTGACGACGATGAAATCGATGCCCTGATTCTGAAGGTCCCGTATGCGTCCCAGGATTCGCTCGACCAGAAGGGGATGAATACCCCCGAACGGTTCATCCAGAAGCATCAGGCGGGGTTTCAGCATCAGTGCACGGGCAAACTGCAGCAGCATGCGCTGCCCGCCGGAAAGATCAGCCGCCTGCTCGTCGGCAAAATCAGAGATGTCCAGGAATTCCAGATATTCTTTTGCCCGCCGGATCAGGGTAACGCGGTTTTCTTTTTCCCTGTCACGGACCGTAAAACCCGGCGTAAGCATATTCTCGACAGCGGTCATGTGCGGAAAGATCCGGGCAATCTGGAAGGTGCGGGCCACACCGGCTCGGGCAATGCGGTGCGGTGACTCTTTCTCGATCCTGTTTCCTTCGAAACTGATCGTTCCGGAATTCAGGGGATAGATACCGCTGGTCGCATTGAGCAGGGTAGTTTTTCCGGAACCGTTGGGACCGATCAGGCCGATCAGCTGCCCCTTGGTCATTGAAAACGAAACCGAGTCGAGTGCTTGATTACCGCCAAAGGTGACACTGGCCTCTGAAACCTCAAAAACCGGTTGACCCTCAGACATCATCTAAATAAACGACTGCGCCGAACATCAATCGTGTTTCCCCTTTATCGCCACTGCCAGAGCCCCCGGCATCTGCACGGGTCCTTTGTTCCACCGGATCAGAGCGCCCGGTTTATCTCCCTGCCGATGGATTGCGGGTGACAGCATAACGCACACCTGCCTGCCTTACCATGCCGGCGGGGCCTGTCCCGACCGGCCGCCCCCCGCGGTTTCGATAGGCCGCGCTCCGATCGGGACTCGCAACCTGCTCAGGCGGGCGGCGTGTAGGCTTTCAGGACCGCACCGGCCTTGCCCATGCTTGCCACCGCCTGGTCCATGCTCAGGAGTTTGGTCGTCTTGCCGTCCACGACCGCCCCGGTAGATGCAAGTGCCATTGCAGCGCCTGCCATCGATTCGTCATCGGGCATGTCTGCGATGACGATGAGGTCGTCCTCACCGAAAGCCATCCAGCAACCGGTCATCGTCCCCCCGTTGGCCTCGATAACAGCCCGCGCGGCCGCACTTCGATCGACAGGGTTGCTGACCAAAGCCCTGATCGCATCCTGAGAGTAAGATCCTTGATACATGTATGCAGGCATAATTCTCCTCCAGTGATTTTGGGAAATCCGGGAATCGAATCCCCATCTGATCACGTTATCAAAAGCCCCACTGGCCCGCAACGGGTATTGGACGTCCCCGATTCCGCTGATACAGGAGTGTCGAGAAAATCCTTTTCATGTCATTATTCAACGAATGGTGACAAATCGAAAAGCCCGGGAAACGAACAACCAATCTTCTTCCACGGCAGATCGACAGATCCGCTACCTGAAGGAGACCATTTCTGCTTTGCGTGATCAACTCGAGACGTATCAGTTTGAAAAGAACAAGGCCGTTCAGGCCGCCGTCGCGGCATCCAACGGTGAGATCGAGCAACTCAAAACCACCACCCAGGCACTGCGGGACACGTTGGAGGAGCTGAACTTTCAAAGAAACAAAGACGTTCAGCAGGCGCGGGCAGATTCTCAGAATGAAATCAATCAGTTGCGGAACACCATTCAGACCCTGCGGGATGAAATGGAAAGTGTCCGGTTTGAAGGTAACGAGAGGACCCAACAGGCGGTTGCGACAGCCAGTGACGAGATCCGTCAACTTCGCGAAACCGCACAGTTTCTACGAGATGAAATTGAAAACGAGCGATTTGACAGCCAGCAGAAGATCCAGAAAACATTCGCTGATTCCAACAATGAGATCAAGCTCCTGAAGGACTCTGTCAGGGCACTTCGAGATCAGCTGGATACGCTACGGTTGACTCCTGAAGACAGGTCGTCAGGTTAACCGCGAGGCAGGTCCGGACATGGCAGACGTGAGAACCCCTAAACGGAAATCCGCAACGATACGTCTTCGAGAGGCGGAGCTCTTGCTCAAGGTCTCAACGCTTTGTGCTTCCCTGGACTCACTAGATGAAGTGCTTAAAACACTGGTGGACATCACCTCGCAGGAAATCGGCTGCCAGCGGGCAACGCTTTTTCTCAACGACCCGCTGACCGGGGAACTCTACTCCCGTGTCGCCCAGGGTTCTTTGCAGCGCGAAATCAGAATCCTCAACACCGTGGGCATAGCCGGACACGTTTTCACAGAAGGCGAAGGCCTGATCGTGGCCGATGCCTATGCGGATCCCCGCTTCAACAAGGAAATCGATCAGCAGACCGGTTTCAAGACGAAAAACATTCTCTGCGCACCGGTCCGAACAGCCAAGGGGCAGATCATCGGCGCCATGCAGTCCCTTAACAAGATCGAGGGAGAGTTCAGAGAAGACGATCTGCGCCTCCTGGAACAGATCACGCTACAGGCCTCCATCGCTCTGGAGAGCAACATCTTCTCGGAACGCATGGCTGAAAAAAGACAACAGGAAATGGAATTTCTCAGCCTGGTTGCCGATGTTACCGCGGAATTGGATCTTGGGACTTTGCTGCAGCGCGTCATGGCAGAAGCGACCCGCATGCTGAATGCGGAACGCTCTACGCTGTTTCTCAATGATGAGAAGACCGGCGAGCTCTTCTCCAGGATCGCTCAGGGTGAATCGGTTGGTGAGATCCGTCTACCCAACCATCTGGGAATCGCCGGCACCGTTTTTACTTCCGGCAAGAGCGTCAACATTCCACACGCCTATGCGGACCTCCGTTTCAACCCATCATTTGACAAGCAGACCGGATTTTTCACCCGTTCGATACTCTGTGTACCGATTCACAACAAAGACGGGAAAGTCATCGGAGTCACACAGACCCTGAACAAACATGGCGGGCCCTTCACGGACGAAGATGAATCCCGCTTAAAGGCCTTCACCGCCCAGGTCGCCATCGCGCTCGAGAACGCGAAGTTGTTCGACGATGTACAGCAGATGAAGGATTACAACGACGCCGTTCTGGAGAGCATGACCAACGGAGTACTGACGGTCGACGACGAAGGAACCATCGTCACCTGTAACAAGGCCGGCTTACAGATACTTCGCACTGACGCATCAACCATCGTCGGTGCCAAAACCGAAGAGTTCTTCTCCGGTGACAACCAACTCGTCAGTGAACGATTTAATTTCGTTCGTGAAACACAGCAGACCGATATTCTGATGGATGCTGCACTGGTGTTCGGTGAAGAAGCCGTATCAGCGAATCTCACGGTCATGCCTCTGCTCGGCTCCGGAGACGATGGTGAAAAACTGGGATTGATGCTGATGATAGAAGACATCAGCGGTGAGAAGCGCATGAAGTCAACGATGTCCCGCTATATGGACCCAGCGATCGCCGATCAGCTGCTCGCCGGTGGTGGTGGTGAAGACATCCTCGGGGGCAGCAGCGCGGTTGCCA
>CAJXBY010000121.1 GCA_913051905.1 uncultured Gammaproteobacteria bacterium
GCTTTGATCGATCATCGGCAGATTATAGATTCAGTCCCTCTGGCTCTGGCGGTGTACCGCTTCGCAGAGAATTCGTACGTTTTCCGGGTCAACGCCCGGGGTAATGCCATGGCCGAGATTGAACACATGGCCATCACCGCTGCCGAAGTCGCCAAGAACACCGGCGACGGCCTTTTCGATTTGTGCCGGTTTTGCGTAGAGCACGGCTGGATCGAGATTGCCCTGCAGGGCGATCCGGTCACCAATCTCCTGCCGGGCCTTACTAAGCGACGTTGTCCAGTCGCAGCCCAGCGCATCACAACCGCTGTCTGCGATATCAGTGAGCCATTGACCTCCACCCTTGGTGAAGAGGATGAGGGGAACCGCACCTGCCACCCGGTCAGCCTTCACCTGTTGGACGATGCGTTTCATGGGTGACAGCGAAAACGTTCTGTAGTCCTCATGGGACAAGGCACCGCCCCAGCTATCGAAAATCATCAGCACCTGGGCCCCGGCATGAACCTGGGCGATCAGATAAAGGGTGATGGCATCGACGAGTGTATCCAGCAATCGGTGCATGGCTTCACTCTCGTCGAACATCAGTGACTTGATCTTGATGAAATCCCGGCTGCCTTGCCCTTCGACCATATACGTTGCCAATGTCCACGGACTGCCCGCAAAACCAATCAACGGTACCGAACCATCCAGTTCGCGGCGAATCATACGGACCGCCTGGTTGACGTAACCCAGCTCATCCTCGGGGTCAGGTACGCCCAGCCGATCGATATCGCGAGGGCTATGTAGCGGCCGGGCAAACCGGGGGCCTTCTCCTTCGTTGATGGTGAGTCCCAACCCCATCGCATCAGGGATGGTCAGAATGTCTGAGAAAAGAATCGCTGCGTCGAGCTCGAATCGCCGCAGAGGCTGTAGAGTGACCTCACAGGCGAGCTCCGGCGTCTGGCACAATGTCAGGAAATCACCGGCGCGTTCACGCGTTGCCCGGTACTCAGGAAGATAGCGCCCCGCCTGGCGCATGATCCAGATGGGTGTGCAATCGACCGGTAGCCGCTGCAGTGCCCGAAGCAGGCGATTGTTCTTCAGCGGTGTGGCCATATTTACTCAGTTGCCAAGAGCCGTTCTGATTTGACTCTGAATCTCGGCTGCGGCAGTCAGAGGATCCTGTGCATCACGGATGGGCCGGCCGACCACGAGATAATCAGCACCATCTTGCAGCGCCTGAGCGACAGAGACCGTGCGTTTTTGGTCATCCTGGTTGTCCACAGGACGTATACCGGGGACCACGATCAGCAACGATCTGCCCAGCGTCTCGCGTAACAGCACCGTCTCCTGACCGGAAGCAACAACACCAAGACAACCGTGATGGACCGCCCGGCGGGCTCTGGAGATGACCAACTCGCTCACGTTACAGTCGAAACCAAGATCGTCCAGGTCTCCTCTATCCAAACTGGTCAGCACGGTAACGGCAAGGACTCCGAAATCTTCCGCAGCATCAGCCGCGGCCTGCATGATGGCATCGTTTCCATGCACCGTGGCAAAGGTGATGCCCCTGCCGTTGAGCTGACGGACGGCCCGCCCAACTGTAGCGGGCACATCAAAGAACTTCAGATCGACAAATACCTTTTTCTCGCGCTCTGTCAGCCAGTCGACCAGAGCAAAGGCCTCACCGCTCATGAAAAGCTCGAGGCCAACTTTGTAGAACATGACCTCACGTCCGAGCTGACCTACTAAGGTCTTTGCATCGTTTGCAGAAGGCAGATCCAACGCCACAATCAGGCGCTCTTCGAGTGGAATTGCCGGCGGGCCCTTCACAGAATCAGCCTTGTGCTGTAGAGCCATTCGGTCGGGACAGGAACTGATCAATGGCACTGGCCGCACCGCGTCCTTCACTTATGGCCCAAACCACCAGAGACTGTCCCCGACGACAATCCCCGGCTGCAAAAACCCCTGGAATGTCAGTCGCAAACGCCTGCTGTGTGGCCTGGAAGTTACTACGCTCGTCGCATGAGATTTTCAGCTGATCGGCAATCTCTCGCTCCGGCCCCAGGAACCCCAGAGACAGCAACACCAGGTCGCATTCCCAGACTTCTTCCGAGCTCGGAATTTCACAGAACGGGGCATTGTCTGAGGGACGTGACCAGTCTATGCGCACGGTCTTGATACCTGCGAGAGACCCCCGGCCATCGTCAATGAATTCCCGGGTCAATAAGGCAAACTGGCGGGGATCACGACCGAACCTGCTGGCTGATTCGACATGCGCATACTCTTCACGGTAAATCAGGGGCCACTCCGGCCACGGGTTGCCCACAGCGCGTTGATCCGGAGGACGGTCCAGCAGTTCAAAATTCACCATCCCACGACATCCCTGGCGCAGAGCTGTACCAATACAATCGGCTCCGGTATCACCTCCACCGATGACGATGACGCGTTTATCCCTGGCCGATATGCTAGAGGATTCCGATGAAGAAGATGCCAGCAGGCTACGGGTGTTGCGCGTCAGGTAATCCATCGCGAAGTGCACACCGGACAGATTCCGCCCCGGAACGGACAGATCCCGCGGGACGCTGGCACCGGTGGCCAGCAACAGTGCGTCGTGCTGATCGAGGAGTTCCATAACATCCAGATGTTTCACCGGAACACCGCCCTGCGAGAGGATCGAAACCATGTGCCCGTCAGGGTATTCCTGCGACGGACCAACGCTGACCCCGGTGAGAAATTCAACGCCCTCCTGTCTTAACAGATCGACCCGCCGGTCCACCACAGATTTGTCCAGCTTCATGTTGGGTATGCCGTACATGAGCAGACCACCGACCCGGTCAGCTCGCTCATAGACCGTCACCCGGTGACCAGTCTGATTGAGTTGGTCGGCTGCAGCGAGCCCTGCTGGACCCGACCCCACTACGGCAACTGTCTTTCCGGAGCGTTTTACCGACGGCCGTGGGACGATCCAACCCTCTGCAAACCCTCGATCGACGATAGCATTTTCAATGTTCTTTATGGTTACGGCGGGTTCGATGATTCCCAGCACACAGGCCCCTTCACAGGGCGCCGGACATACCCGCCCGGTGAATTCCGGAAAGTTGTTGGTCTGGTGTAAACGCTCCAATGCCTCACGCCACTTACCCTGGTAGACCTGGTCGTTCCACTCGGGGATAAGATTGTCCACCGGACAACCATCAACCGACTGACAGAAGGGAACCCCACAATCCATACACCGCGCACCCTGATCCTGTAGATGGGTGTCACTCACGGACGTCAGGATTTCATCAAAGTCGGCAAGACGTTCTTGTGGTGGCCGGTATGGCACAACAGCCCGGTCGATCTCCCTGAAACCGGTCAGCTTACCCATGCTGCGACCTGGTTCCATTCAAACAAGAGCGTGCCGGATCCATCCAATGTCACCCAAATAGGATCAAACCGGTTGCGCTACCGCGCGGTCCCACTGGCCGTTCTTGCTCGCTCCCGCAGTCCGCTGCCGGGTTTCTTCAAGCACGCGTTTGTAATCGATCGGCATCACCTTGACGAACTCTGACTCAAGCGTCTGCCGGCCGCCGTCCAGCAGCTGCTGTGCGACATCCGAAGCCGTGTGCTCCAGGTGCTGCCGAAGTAGCATCAGAAGTTCTTCCATATCGCTGTCCGACATGTCCTCCAGTTCCACCATCTCCAGATTGCAGTTCCGGGCAAAACTTTCCCGGTCTGCCGCCCAGACATACGCCACGCCCCCTGACATACCAGCCGCGAAATTGCGCCCGACTGGACCCAGGACCGCAACCCTGCCACCGGTCATGTATTCACAGCCGTGATCACCGACACCTTCGACAACGGCCAGTGCACCACTGTTGCGTATACAGAAACGCTCCGCCGCCTGTCCCCGGAAATAGGCCTCGCCACTGGTCGCACCATAAAGAACCACGTTTCCTACGATGATGTTTTCCGCGGCCCGGAAGCTTGACCCGGCAGGGGGATAGATCGCGATTCGCCCACCCGACAGCCCCTTTCCGACATAGTCGTTGGCATCTCCTTCAAGTTCCAAGGTGACGCCCTGGGCAAGCCACGCGCCGAGGCTCTGGCCAGCGGAACCATTAAGACGCACATGGATGGTGCCATCGGGCAGCCCCTGCTCACCCCATTTTCTAACCAGCTCGTGACTCAATATGGTCCCTACCGTTCGGTCGGTATTGGCGACCGGCAACTCGACGTTCACCGGTTCCCCTTTCTCAAGAGCCGGAGCACACAGTTCAAGTAGCCGGGTTCTGTCCAGGCTGTTGTCCAGTCCGTGATCCTGTTCAATCTGACAGAAGACCGGCGTGTCCTCTGCCGGACCGGCTGCAGGATGCAGCACAGCCGAAAGATCGATTCCGCTCGCTTTCCAGTGCTCCACCGCCGGCCGGGTGTCCAGCAGGTCAACCCGGCCAATGAGTTCGTCAAAAGTCGCAACTCCCAGTTGGGCCATATAACCGCGGGCCTCCTCTGCAACCATGAAGAGATAGTTCACCACGTGTTCCGGTTTGCCGTTGAATTTCTGCCGCAGTATCGGGTCCTGTGTGGCTATACCCACCGGGCACGTATTGAGGTGGCATTTGCGCATCATGATGCAACCCAGGCTCACCAGGGGTGCGGTGGAAAACCCGATTTCTTCAGCGCCCAACAGCGCAGCTATGACCACGTCCCGACCTGTCTTCATGCCACCGTCGGTCTGCAGCACCACACGGCTGCGCAGGTCGTTCATCACCAGCGTCTGATGGGTTTCGGCGATGCCAAGTTCCCACGGCAAGCCGGCGTGCTTGATACTGGTCAGCGGCGAGGCCCCTGTACCACCGCTGTCGCCTGCAATCAGGATGTGATCGGCGTGGGCTTTAGCAACACCGGCCGCGACAGTACCTACACCGACTTCAGATACCAGCTTAACGCTGATTCTCGCTGATGGGTTCGCATTCTTGAGATCGTATATCAACTGTGCGAGGTCTTCGATGGAGTAGATGTCATGATGTGGGGGCGGACTGATCAGCCCGACGCCGGGCGTGGAGCAACGGATACGGGCGATGTTGTCGTCGACCTTGTTTCCAGGCAATTCACCGCCTTCACCTGGCTTAGCCCCCTGGGAAATTTTGATCTGCAGTTCGTCCGCGTTGGTAAGGTACCAGGCGGTCACACCAAATCGACCGGAAGCGACCTGTTTGATCGCAGAACGCTTTGAATCCCCGTTCGGTTCAAGTTTGAACCGCTCGGAAGATTCACCCCCCTCCCCGGTGTTGCTTTTGCCGCCAAGTCGATTCATCGCAATCGCCAACGTTTCATGGGCCTCACTGGAGATAGAACCGAGACTCATGGCACCGGTGCAGAACCGCTTGACGATCTCGCTGGCGGGCTCCACTTCTGCCAGTGATAGAGACCCGGTACCGGTCTTCAGTTTCATCAGCCCACGGAGGGTATAGTGCCCAGTCGCTTCGTCGTTGACCTGCTGTGCAAATCGGCGGTACGCATCCAGGTCTTCCCCTCTTGCAGCTTGTTGAATATCGGCAATAACGCGGGGTTCCCAGCCATGCTTGGTGCCTCCGGATCGCCAGTGAAACTCTCCTGGGTTAGATAGCGCACCTTCTTTTTCCGTCTCTTGCCCGGCATAGGCAACCCGGTGGCATCGCATAAGCTCAGAGGCCAGAACATCGAACCCGACGCCTTCAACCCGGCTCGCGGTGTGTGTGAAAGCGTAGTCAACGACCTCGCTTGAAAGGCCCACTGCTTCGAATATCTGCGCTCCCTTGTAGGACTGCAGCGTTGAAATTCCCATTTTGCCCATCACCTTGAGCAACCCTTTGGCAACGCCCTTCCGGTAAGCTGTGACGATCGAATTATCATCAGTGAATTCTTCCCGATCCAGACCGCCGTCCCGGCGCAGCTGCCAGAGCGCTTCGTAAGCAAGATAAGGGTTCACGGCGTCGGCGCCATAACCAATCAGCAGACAATGGTGGTGGACCTCGCGGGCTTCACCCGTTTCCAGCACAAGCCCCACCCGAGAACGCTTCGCCCGTCGCACCAGATATTGATGAACGGTACTGCTCGCCAGTAAAGCACTCAGAGCGACCCGTTGCGGTCCTGCCGCCCGGTCGGTCAGTACCACCAGGGGGCATCCGTCATCGATCGCCTGCTCGGTCTCTAGACAGATCCGCTCAAGTGCCGGTAACAGACCGCTCTCACCGTCTACGGCCGGGAAGCTGATATCAATCGATTCTGACCGCCACCCCCGGTGAGACATGTGCTTTATTGAAGACATCTCTTCATTGGTCAGTATCGGGTGTTCGATGAGCAGTCGGTGGCAGTGCTGTTCTGTGGTATCCAACAGATTGTGCTCGGGTCCTACATAGCATTCGAGGGCCATCACGACCTCTTCCCGAATCGAGTCAATCGCAGGGTTGGTCACCTGGGCAAACAACTGCTTGAAGTAGTCATACAACATACGGGGCTGATCAGTCAGACAAGCCAGAGCAGAATCGTTTCCCATTGACCCGACCGGGTCACGCTTCTCGGTAATGAGTGGCACCAACATAAAATGCAGGGTCTCGGTGGTGTAGCCAAACGCCTGCATTCTGGACATCAGCGTGTCAGCTTGAAGACCAGGCACGCTACCGGCGCAGTCAAGATCGCTGAGTCTGATCCGCTGTGCGGTCAACCATTGCTGGTAAGGGCGCCTGGAAGAAAAGTCTTCCTTCAGTTCCCGATCCGGAACCAGTCGGCCTTCTTCGAAATCCACCAGGAACATGCGGCCAGGCTGGAGGCGGCCTTTCTCCTTGATGTTGCCTGGATCCAGCGGCAGTACACCCACCTCACTGGCCATGATGACGCGGTCATCGTGTGTCACGTAATAACGACTCGGCCTCAGGCCATTTCGGTCGAGCAATGCGCCAATGTAACGTCCGTCGGTGAACGTGATGGATGCCGGCCCGTCCCAGGCTTCCATCAGCGACGAATGGAACTCGTAGAACGCCTTTTTGGTGTCCCCCATCGTGGCATGCTTCTGCCAGGCTTCCGGCACCATCATCATGATTGCCTCCTGCAGAGAGCGACCGGACATCAGCAGGAATTCAAGAACGTTGTCGAAATTTCCTGAATCCGAACAATCCGGCTCGATAACAGGAAACACCGAAGCAAGCTCATCGCCAAACAGGGCACTTTGCATCACCCCTTCCCTTGCGCGCATCCAGTTGATGTTTCCGCGCAAGGTATTGATCTCGCCGTTATGCGCCATGAAACGCCCGGGCTGTGCCCTATCCCAGCTGGGAAAGGTGTTAGTGGAAAACCGTGAATGGACCATCGCCAGGTGCGTTGTGTAATCACCCGCACTCAGGTCAGGATAGTAATCCATCAACTGCAAGGTCCGTAGCATGCCCTTGTAGATCATCACCCGTGTGGATAAGGAACAGATGTAGAACATCTGGGATTGATCCATGGCGGCGTCATCGCGCAGCTGGTGGCTTGCCTGTTTTCGAATCAGGTAGAGCTGCCGCTCAAAAGCATGTTCCTCAAGCCCCTCTGCTGCCGCAATGAAAAGCTGTTCGATGTGGGGTTCGGCTATCCTCGCGGTCGATCCGATTCTGGCCAGGTCAGCACGGGTTGGAACAACTCGCCAACCGACAAGCCGCTGGCCTTGTTCGGCGACAATGCGTTCTACAACCCTCTTGCAGGTTTCGCGCTGGTCTTGTTGGCGCGGCAGAAAAACCACACCGGCACCGAACTTTCCGGGTCTCGGTAATTGGGCCTGCAGTTCGTCCTGTGCAATGCGATCCAGAAATTCGTAAGGCAATGCAGTGAGGATCCCGGCCCCATCACCAGTCTCTTCCTCGGCACCACAAGCGCCGCGGTGCTCCATACTTTGAAGAATGGTGTAAGCGTCCTCGATGATTCCGTGGCTGCGCTGCCCTTTGATATTTGCGACAAAACCGACCCCACAGCTGTCGTGTTCGAATTCAGGCCGGTAAAGACCACG
>CAJXBY010000122.1 GCA_913051905.1 uncultured Gammaproteobacteria bacterium
TCATCGTGGGTGCTTTTGTCGTCGGCATGGTGATGACACCGCCCGATATCTTTTCTCAGACGATGCTGGCAGTCCCGGTGTGGCTTCTGTTTGAGGCTGGGTTGTATTTCTCAAAGTTCGTCAGGCCCCGAGAGGCAGAGGAAGATGGTCCAAGCGAAGACCTGACTGACCAGCAGGTTTAGCTGGCGCTGACGATAAGAATGGGCAGCTGCACACAAAAAGAACGAACGATTCTTGGTTGATTGGTAGAGACTGATTCCAGGGCCGCACCTCACCGACTGACCACCGATCGAACCTGAATGGCCGTCAAGAAATCCCTGCCCAAGGTCACCTCGTTTCGTCTGCAGCGCAGTGACCTGCTGGCAGACAAGTACCAGG
The DNA here is from genome assembly GCA_913051905.1 of uncultured Gammaproteobacteria bacterium. The sequence continues at coordinate 379 of CAJXBY010000122.1, forward strand.
TTCTGTCACGACTGGGAGCCGGCTGGGAAGGGGAGGTTTACCTGGTCAGAGAAAGGGGCACCCGTATTGAACGCACTGCCAAGATCTTTTTTCCGCGCCGCAATCCCCGTGATCGGGCCCTCCGCTTTAATGCCCGTAAACTGCACAAGCTGAGAAACTGCCCGGTAGTCATCCAGTACCGTACACGGGATTCCTATTTGCACAACGGGACCAAGGTATCCATCATGTTGTCCGATTTCGTGGAAGGGGAGCTGTTGTCGAAGTTTCTAAGACGGCAGCGCGGCGGTCGACTGTCCCCCTTCCAGGGCATACACCTGCTCCATGCTCTGGCAAGCGGGATCGAATGCATTCACAGCATGGGCGAGTACCACGGAGACCTGCATACGGACAACATCATCGTGACACGCTTCGGATTGGGGTTCGAGCTCAAGTTGCTCGATATGTTCCAATGGGGTCCGCCGAACGCGGAAAACATTCAGCACGACGTCTACGACATGATACGAATTTTCTACGACGCGATCGGGGGGCAGCGGCACTACGCCCGGCAGCCGGGCGAAGTGAAGGCTATTTGTCGCGGCCTGAAGCGGACCCTGATTGCGCAGAATTTCCGCAGTGCCGGTCGATTGACCCGACACCTCGAAAAGATGGAATGGCTGTGATCGGGAGGGCAGACTGAATTCACGTACGATCACCCGACCGCCGCTCAGCCTGTCGGGTGTGGACCTGGAGAGACCGCTGACGCTTTCCTGCCCCTCAGGTGAGGTCGTCGTCTTTACCCACGGTTCTCCGTTAGCTGGACACGAAAACCAAGATGCCGTCGGGGTGTTCTGCTGGGAAGACGATGGGCTTCTGCTGGCAGTTGCTGACGGCGTCGGCGGTATTCCGGGTGGCGGAGCCGCGGCTGGGCGGGTCATTGAGGTTCTTGCGCGCTCGCCCGGAGGACCACAGGACGATCCGGTAGGTGACCTTTTGAACGAGGTCAACAAGTCTGCACTCGCTGACAATTCGATCGGTGCAAGCACGGTGTCGGCAGTAAGAATCGAGAGAGATCGGCTGACTAGCCATCATGCGGGTGATTCGGCAACGCTGGTCGTCGGGAAACGGGGAAAAATCAAATTGCAGACCACGTGTCACTCGCCAGTCGGGATGGCTCTAGCGAGCGGAAAGTTGACTGAACATGAAGCGCTCTTTCATAAAGAACGCCACCTCTTAAGCAATATGGTTGGAGATAGCCAGCTATGGGTTGAGCGATCTGAATCGATTCTTGTCTCTTCGTCGGATACGGTTGTCGTTGCGAGCGACGGGCTGTGGGACAACCTCTTTCTTGACGAGGTGATCGAGTGTGTTCGAAAGGACCCGCTGGAAACTGCTGCCGGCCAGCTCGTCAAACTGGCCAGGCATCGTATGACAACCCCTGGCATGCAGAATCCGGCCAAACCCGACGACCTGAGTTTCATTCTGTACCGAACTCATTAGCGTGGTCTTTACCAGCCAATTCGTTTTCCTTTGTTCAGGGCAATGGCGTTTTTCCGGCACAGACCAACGTCTAACCTGATAGGGCTCACCTTGGTGTTATAGACGACTTTGCTCAATCTGGAAGTCTGGCAATACGCGGCGATCGGGCTGATTTTTGTCTGGAGCGGTTTTGTGCGATCGGGGTTAGGCTTTGGCGGGGCCGCTCTGGCTTTGCCGATGCTACTCCTGATAGTGGACAATCCGCTTACCGTGATGCCTATTCTCGCGGTGCAGTTACTGGTGTTCAGCGCGCTCAGTGTTGTCACCCGCCTGGACCACGTGGACTGGCCTTATCTGCTTCGTTCCTTGCGGCTGTTGCTGCCATTCACGATTGCCGGTGTCGTGGGTTTGTTGAACCTCCCCGGCTCGATCCTCTCCGTCATGGTCTATGGTATCAGTGCAGCGTATGCCATCAGTTATCTTGCGGGTCTTGAGTTCAAGAGCAACAGCCGGCTCGCTGACTGGTGTCTGCTGGCTCTGGGTGGATATGCCAGCGGTACCTCTTTGATTGGGGCACCGCTTATCGCGGCGGTATATCTACGCCATGTCACGCGGGAACGGCTACGGGAAACATTAATCGTCCTATGGGGTATTCTGGTGACTTTCAAGATGAGTGCTTTCATCTATGCCGGTGTCGATCTCCAATGGCGACACCAGCTGTGGCTGCTGCCCTGTGCCGCACTCGGGCATTGCCTGGGCCTGTGGCTGCACCGCCAGCTTATAGCAACACGGGGAAATCTTTTCATGCGGGTGATAGGCGCGGGGCTTTTGACGGTGACGGTGGCAGGACTGTGGCTCAATTTCAGCTAGCTTGAGTCTGCGCCGCGATCTCAAGCTGCTGCCCCTGCAGGGTATAATGCGGCTCCCCCGATGGATTGGTCCGCAATGACAGGGATGGGAATGAGTGATCCACTGACAACCGCAACTGAGACGCTTCTGAACCCGGCCGGTCTGGGTCAGAGGGATATTGACGTCTTGATCTCGCGTTTGATGTCCAATCAGGTGGACTATGCGGATCTTTACTTTCAGTACAGTCGGAACGAGGCATGGTCTCTAGAGGATGGTGCCGTCAAGTCCGGCAGCCGGAGCACAGATCAGGGTGTAGGCGTGCGGGCTGTCAGCGGAGAGAAGACTGGCTTTGCTTATTCGGATGAGTTTTATCTTCCGATTCTGAAGAGCGCGGCCGATGCGGCGCGTGCTATTGCCGGCAGTGGTGGCCATGGGGGGGAGGCTGTTCGATGGCGCGACAGACGGGATGTCCAGCTCTACGGCACGTCTGACCCCTTGGCCAGCCTCGACGATGGGGCCAAGGTCGCGCTACTTGAAAGGGTCGAGGCCGAGGCACGAAACCAGGACTCACGGGTCACTCAAGTCATGGCCAGTCTGGCCGCATCACATGACGTCATACTGGTTGCCCGTCACGACGGCAGCATTGCAGCGGATGTGCGGCCGCTGGTACGGCTCAACGTCAGTGTTATTGCGGAAAGCAATGGCCGGCGTGAGCAGGGCAGTGCCGGAGGGGGCGGCCGGTTTGAATACGGTTGGTTCACTGAAGAGGACCGGGCCCTCGAATTTGCCCGGGAGGCGGTGCGTCAGGCGCTGGTGAACCTGGAGGCGGTGGACTCGCCAGCCGGGGCCATGACGGTGGTTCTGGGTCCTGGTTGGCCCGGGATTCTGTTACACGAGGCAATCGGACACGGGCTGGAAGGTGATTTCAACCGGAAGGGCAGCTCGGCCTTTTCGGGCCGCATCGGTGAGCAGGTCGCCTCGCCGCAGTGTACCGTTGTGGATAATGGGACGCTGGCCGACAGGCGCGGCTCTCTTTCCGTAGATGACGAAGGTACGCCCACGTCCTGCACCGTTTTAATCGAGGATGGCGTACTCAAGGAGTACCTACAGGACACCCTCAACGCTCGCTTGATGGGTGTAGCACCGACCGGCAACGGCCGCCGGGAATCTTATGCCCACCTGCCGATGCCACGCATGACGAACACTTACATGCTGGCGGGGAACTGTGATCCTAAGGAAGTGGTCGAGTCGGTCGACCAAGGGCTGTATGCCGTCAATTTTGGCGGCGGCCAGGTCGACATTACGTCCGGCAAATTTGTTTTCTCGACCAGTGAGGCTTATCTGATCGAGAAAGGCAAAGTGACGGCACCAGTCAAGGGCGCAACCCTGATCGGTAATGGCCCAGACGTGCTGACCCGGGTATCGATGGTTGGCAACGACCTGGCGCTGGACCCCGGCGTGGGAATGTGCGGCAAGGACGGTCAGAGTGTGCCCGTGGGCGTTGGTCAGCCGACCCTCAGGGTCGATGGACTGACCGTGGGTGGGGTCGAGATTTGACCTCGACAGCTGTTGCGGTCCGCCGATACTGTGGTTGACGAACAGGAAACCGGACACAGTACCCTCGATCCGACAGCACTCGGCGAGGTCGTCGACCTGGCGCTTTCAGAGGCGAGGCAGCGCGGTGCCAGTTCAGCAGAGGCTGCCTCAGCTCTGAGCCAGGGATTGTCAATCAACGTTCGTCTCGGTGAGATCGAAACCGTCGAACACACCCGAGATCGCAGCCTGATTGTGACCGTCTATTTCGGAAAACAGACAGGCAGTGCCAGTACGTCAGACTACGGACCGGCATCCATCAAAGAGACGGTACAGGCAGCCTGTAACATCGCGTCCCACACCGAGGCCGATCAATGCAATGGTCTGGCAGACCAGGAGCGCCTGGCCACCGAGTTTCCTGATCTCGACCTGTACCATCCCTGGCTGCCTTCGGTCGACGAGGCCCGCACCCTGGCCGTGGCCTGTGAGCAGGCTGCTCTGGAGCACGATGACAGAATAGAGAACTCGGAAGGGGCAACGGTGACCAGCCATGAGGGCTACGAGGTCTACGCCACCTCTACGGGTTTCTGGGGTGAAAACCGTAAAACCCGACATGGGATCAGCTGTTCGGTCATCGGTCAGGGACAGGATGGAATGCAGCGTGACTACTGGTACAGTAGTGCACGCAGAAAGGACCAGATGGACTCTCCCGAACAGGTTGGACTGGAGGCTGCCCGGAGAACGATCCGGCGATTGGATGCGCGAAAGATCAAGACATGTCAGGTTCCTGTTCTGTTCGAGGCACCGGTGGCATCCAGCCTTCTGTCTCACTTCATAGGTGCCATCAGCGGTGGTGCGCTGTATAGGCGGGCATCATTTCTGCTTGACCATATCGGCAAACAGGTGTTTCCCGAATTCGCGCGAATTCATGAACAACCACTGCTGAAGGGAGCAATGGGCAGTGCAGCCTTCGACGGTGAGGGTGTGGCGACCGAGGCGAGTGATATCGTCACTGATGGTGTATTACAGCGTTACGTCTTGGGTTCCTATTCTGCGAGACGTCTGGGCCTCGAGACCACGGGCAATGCCGGCGGTGTGCACAATCTCACCATCGAACCCGGAAAACAGGATTTGGCGGACCTCATCACTGGACTGGACACCGGGTTTCTGGTCACCGAGCTGATCGGTTTTGGGGTCAACACGGTGACAGGAGATTATTCTCGCGGCGCTTCAGGCTTCTGGATAGAGCAGGGCGAGATTCAATACCCCGTTGAAGAGGTCACGGTCGCCGGAAATTTGCGGGACATCTTTAAAAACGTTGCGGCCGTGGGTCGCGATGTAGATTTCAGGCGCAACGTGCGCTGCGGTTCTTTGCTGGTCGATGGGCTAACGGTGGCGGGCGACTGACCCTTTCGCGACCAAGGCTGCAGCACCGGCAAGTTCCATCTTTGCCCATAGGTGTTAAATACAGCCAGACCCCAAAGTGAGCAGAATTTGTCGTGTGGTTACGCTCTGAATCTGTATGAGGGAGAAACCAAAGAACGAGCAACCAGGGTTACGGCACCCATTTTTCGTAGACCTGCGGGTCTAATTTTTTCAGCTCGCCTTCTTTGGTGACTTTGTACCCGGCCAACGGACCTCCCCATACTGGGGTTCCCTGTCCGCCGGCAACCTGATCCAGTTCGTCGTCGGTCAATTCGGCGGTCTCTTCAAAGTCTTCTGCTGAAAAAAGAAAGCCGTATTCTGCCCCCACGCTGATCAAGGTGTTGACTTCATTATCTTTACCGATTCGGGCTTTAAGTTCCTCACTTTGTGAGACTTTTTCCAGAAAAAGCTTAAGATTCTCTTTGCTCAAGGTGACTCTCCTCCCTGATGAACTTCGTGTAATTTCTGCTTTTGAGATAACCAATCATAATGACCGGAAAATGTCGTTTCAAGATCATTTTGCCTGAAGCTTAGAGAGCACGGTGCTGATATAGGCCTGCCAGTGTGATCCCCATCACATAACCTCTGCGGAAGAGGTCGCGTCTGACCGGTTGGTGATGAATTCTGTGGGAAGATTTGGACACCGCGGGCGTCCACTATTTCTCAGCTGAGATGTAGCAGATCCACGCAGCGTCGGCGTCCCCCACACGGGTGGGCGTGTATTCGCCGTTTCCTTCGCCTGTTTTCGGATCCGTGCCTTCCCAGTGAACCACGGTTCGTGAAAACCCTGCTTCAAGCAGCAGCTCCTCGAGTTCTGGCAATGTCCACAGACGCCAGTCGTAGGTGAAGGCCCGTTTCATCTTGGACCCATCCGGAAAATTAAAATGAATGTGGCACAAAAAGTCGCCGGTAATCGGGTTGTACTTGGACTGGTCCCAGACATAGGTGAAGTCATCGTGTTCAGTGGATTCTTCCATTTCCCGAAAAGATTCGTAGCCCCCATAGGCATCCATGAACAATACGCCGTCATCAACCAATGCATCACGTACCGTACGAAAGTACTCGCAGAGCGTCTGACGGGTCTTGAAGACCTGGTAACTAAAATTCATCGCCAGGACCATATCGACCGCAGGGGTCTCAACCTTTAGCACATCGTCACAAAATAGAACAATCCGATTGCTGCCGGAATCGTTCAGGCGGGTAACATTGTGCAGCCTACCCCAGTCCAGCACGTCATCGTCAAGATCCACGGCGAATGCCAGGTTGGTCTCGCGCCGACCGACCCACTCACAACTGGTATTGGCCGTGCCGCAGAAATCTTCGCGAATGGTGGTGGCCGTTCTACCCCGCAGGGTCTGGAATGTCTCATCGACCATGTCAATTTCGGTTTCGACACACTGAACGGCTTGCTCATAGAGGATATGTCGATCCGCTTTTTCGGCCAGGGTCTCCCCCCGGCGCTTCCGGTAGACAGGTTTGTTTTTGTTGCGGCTCATCGGTTCTGTGGTCTAGTCACGCGAGGTACAAGCCCATCGGGACGCAGGATGAAGGCACAAAGCCCGTCGTATCTTTAGCCTGCGATTCTGTTCCGGACGGAACATTCTAGGCTGTGTTGCGATTTTTCCGGGCGGTAGTCTTCTCACTGTCTGCCAGGACGGCCGCCGTGATGGTACGCATAACCCGGGTCAAGGCACTGTCGAGGTTGTCGTTGACAAGAACCGGTACGTCTGCTGCTTTTGCTTCATCAAGCAAGGCCGTCTGCAGATTCCAGATGGCGTCAAAACTGTCCAGATAACGCTGCGCCCTTCGGTCATGGGCTTCGCTGGATCGGCCTCTAAACTGGCGCTGAAGCTGTTTTTTCCGCAACACACCGAGCATCATCTGGACAACGACCGCGTCCGTTTCGGACGGGATTTTATCCACCAGGCTAGGCCGGATGTGGACACCCTCGAGCAGAAGCGAGACTTTTTCCCGATACGCGCGCTGCATGACGGCTTCGGCAGCCACTTCAACCAGGTCAGCCTGCCGATGATAGCCGTCAATCACGCGTGACATCTCTTCGGTGAACTGATGGTGGTCCGGCAGCGCCCTCCAGGCTTCAAAGCTTGATTCGTGAAGCTCCGGCATCAGCTGAGTTGCCACCATAGTCCGCATGACCTCGCGCAGCATGTCAGTGGATTGTGATCGCGTAATATTGAGGCGTGTTGAAATCTCGGCAGAAACAGTACTTTTACCGACACCGGCTGTACCGCCGACCATTATGATCAATGGTCGGCCGGAGCGGATGAAATAGTGCCAGGCAGTGTAACTGGCGGCGAATTCATCAC
>CAJXBY010000123.1 GCA_913051905.1 uncultured Gammaproteobacteria bacterium
AGTGGCATCAAGATGGGCGAAAGTGGTCGCCGGGGAGGGGTCTGTCAGGTCATCAGCCGGCACGTAAACGGCCTGGAAAGACGTGATCGAGCCGGTGCGCGTCGAGGTGATTCGTTCCTGCAGAATGCCCATTTCGGCCGCCAGCGTCGGCTGGTATCCCACCGCTGAAGGCATTCGTCCAAGTAGCGCCGATACTTCGGTTCCAGCCAGCGTGTAGCGGTAGATATTGTCCACAAACAGCAGCACGTCTCGGCCTTCTTCCCGGAAGTGCTCACAGATAGTCAGGCCGGTCAGGCCGACCCGCAGGCGGTTTCCGGGTGGTTCATTCATCTGACCGAAGACCATCGCCACCTTGTCCAGTACGCCCGACTCTCTCATCTCGTGGTAGAAATCATTGCCTTCACGGGTGCGTTCGCCAACGCCTGCAAAAACAGACAATCCCGAGTGTTCCTTGGCGATGTTGTTGATCAATTCCATGATCGTCACGGTCTTGCCGACACCAGCACCACCGAACAAGCCGATCTTGCCACCCTTGGCAATCGGCATGATCAGATCGATCACCTTGATACCGGTCTCAAGTATTTCCACAGTCGGTGCCTGGTCGGCATAGCTCGGCGCTTTACGATGGATCGGCAGACGATGGGGGGTCTCGACCGCACCGCCATCATCAACCGGGTTGCCCAGCACGTCCAGTATTCGGCCCAGCGTCTCTTCGCCAACGGGCACCGTAATCGGTGCGCCGGTGTTGGTCACTTCGATGCCGCGCTTCAGGCCGTCGCTGGATCCCATCGCGATGCTTCGAACCACGCCATCGCCGAGCTGCTGCTGGACCTCCAGTGTCAGTCCCGTCTCTGACACCGTCAGCGCATCGTAGACCTTAGGCACTGAATCCCTTGGAAACTCGACGTCCACAACCGCGCCGATGATCTCGACAATGTTTCCGTTGCTCATGGCTATTTCCTCGTAAGAATATTTTCCGTGCCGATTTGAAGCACCATAGTTAAACCGCGGCCGCGCCGCTGACGATTTCTGAAATTTCCTGGGTGATGGAAGCCTGGCGGGCCTTGTTGTAGACCAGCTGCAGTTCATCGATCAGGTTGCCAGCATTGTCCGAGGCGGACTTCATTGCCACCATCCGCGCCGCCATCTCACAGGCTATGTTCTCAACCACACCCTGATAGATCAGGGACTCAACATAGCGTGTCATCAGGGCGTCGACGACGTCCTGGGCATCAGGTTCATACAGATAGTCCCAGTGGCGGGTCAGATTCTCATCCGGCTCATCAGCATGGGTAGGCAGAAGCTGTTCAACAGTGGGCTCCTGGGACATGGTCGATACGAAATGATTGTGCACAAGATACAAACGGTCTATCCGCCCGTCAGTGTAGGCATCCAGCATCACTTTCATGGCCCCGATCAATTCAGACAATTGCGGAGCATCACCAAGCCGGGTCGCTTCTGAAACGATGTTAGAGCCGATGCGTCTGAAGAAACCGAGACTCTTTGAACCGATTGTTGTTACATCGATCTCGACCCCACGATCCTGCCAGTTCGACAGCGCATTGACCGCCTCCCTGAACAGATTGATGTTCAAGCCACCGCAAAGGCCCCTGTCGCTGGATACGATGATAAAGCCCACCCGTTCGACTTCGCGTTCCTGGGTGAAACTGTGTTTGTATTCCAGGTTGGCCTGGGACAGGTGCGCCACGACGGTGCGCATTTTCTCCGCGTAGGGACGGGCCTGTAACATCCGCTCCTGGGCGCGGCGCATTTTGCTGGCCGCGACCATTTCCATAGCCTTGGTGATCTTCTGAGTATTCTGTATACTCTTGATTTTATTACGTATTTCCTTGCCGCTAGCCATTCTCTGCCGCCTATTATCCTGAAGTCCCTGTGGTGGTCTACCAGCTACCGGTTGCCTTGAAATCCTTCACGGCTGCGTGAATCTTTTCCCCCACTTCATCGTTGTAGACCTGATCCCGGTTCAGTTCCTCGATCAAATTGGCATGCTGGCTCTTTATGTGGCTCTGCAAGGCCTGTTCAAAGTCCACTACCTTGTTTGTTTCTACATCGTCCAGGTATCCCTCGTTGACAGCAAACAGGCTGATACCCATCTCGGCCACAGACATGGTCGAGAACTGTTTCTGTTTCATGACCTCCGTCGCTCGTTCACCGCGTTCCAGTTGCCGGCGGGTGGCTTCATCAAGATCCGAGGCAAACTGTGAAAACGCGGCCAATTCCCGGAATTGTGCAAGCGCAAGCCGAATGCCGCCGCCCAGCGTCTTGATGAGTGGGCATTGCGCTGCTCCGCCGACGCGGGACACGGACAACCCAGCATTGATTGCGGGCCTTATCCCCGAATTAAAAAGATCTGTCTCAAGAAAGATCTGGCCATCAGTGATCGATATGACATTGGTGGGTACAAACGCCGACACATCGCCTGCCTGCGTCTCGATTATCGGCAGCGCGGTCAAGGAACCAGTCTGGTTTTTGACTTCTCCGTTGGTCCGTTTTTCAACTTCTTCAGCGTTGATTCGGGCCGCGCGCTCCAGCAGCCTGGAGTGGAGGTAAAACACATCGCCAGGATACGCTTCACGCCCGGGTGGTCGACGCAACAGTAGGCTGACCTGCCGATAGGCCCAGGCCTGCTTGGTCAGATCGTCATAAATGATCAAGGCATCTTCGCCCTTGTCACGAAAATACTCGCCCATAGTGCAGCCGGAATAGGGGGCGATGTACTGCATTGCTGCGGATTCAGCGGCCGAGGCGGATACCACGATGGTGTGGGCCATGGCACCGTGCTCTTCCAACTTGTTGACGACGGTGGCGACGGACGAGGCCTTCTGGCCGATGGCCACATAAATGCATTTGATGTTCTTTCCTTTCTGATTGATGATGGTGTCAATCGCGACCGCTGTTTTGCCGGTCTGCCGGTCGCCGATAATCAGCTCGCGCTGGCCGCGGCCGATCGGCACCATGGAATCGATGGACTTGAGACCTGTCTGAACCGGCTCAGAAACGGATTGGCGGCTGATGACCCCGGGGGCCACCTTTTCGATCGGCGAGGTGCCCTGTGTTTCCACCTCGCCTTTCCCGTCTATGGGGTTGCCCAGCGAATCTACGACCCGGCCGAGCAATCCGTCTCCGACGGGCACTTCCAGTATCCGCCCTGTGCACTTGACCGTATCACCCTCGACTATGTGCTCATAATCACCGAGGATCACGGCGCCGACAGAATCCTGTTCCAGATTCAGCGCCAGACCGAATGTCTCGTTTGGGAACTCGAGCATCTCACCCTGCATGGCATCAGCCAGGCCGTGTATACGTGAGATACCGTCGGTCAGGCTGACGACAGTGCCCTCGGTTCGCGCTTCGGCGCTGGCATCAAAATCCTTGATCCGCTCTTTTATCAGCTCACTGATTTCGGAGGGGTTTAGCTGCATAGACATACCTGAATTCCTCTGAGTTACGTCTTGTGGTTGGCCACTCAGCCGCTGATGGCGACGGCCAGTTTTTCCAGTCTGGCCCGGACCGAGCCGTCAATGACGAGATCACCTGCACGAATCACAGCACCACCGACAAGCGTCTCATTGATTCTGCATACCAACTCCACCTTGCGTCCCAGACGGGCCGTCAGCGCGTCGGCGATACGCTGCTGCTCCGAATCGCTCACGGGCAGAGCAGACTCCAGTTCTGCTTGAACCGTCTGCTCGGCCTCGGCACGAAGATTCTCATACTGATCTGCGATGGCCGGCAGTACGTGCAGGCGGCGGTTCTGTGCCAGCAGCCGCAGCAGATTTCTGCCCTCTCCCCCAACCCCGCTTCCGCATACGTCAGCGATCACCTGGGCGATTTCCTGCCTCGATACTCTGGGGTTCTGGATGAGCCGTTTCATTTCACGATCGCGGGAAACCTGAGCCATAGCGCCGAGGGATTGCGACCATCCAGTGTAGTCACCGTTTGACCTGGCCAGCTCAAAAACAGCCTGGGCGTAGGGTCGGGCAATACTGAACAGTTCGGCCACGGTATTTATGCGGAATAGAAGAAGTTAACGTGGGTGCTTTACAGTTGTCGGGTCAGATCGTCGATCATCTGCGAGTGCGCAGTGGCATCCACTTCGCGGCCGAGTATCTGGCCGGCTCCGGCCACCACCAGTGTAGCGAGTTGCTTGCGAAGCTCGTCTCTCGCCTGATGAATTTCCTTGTCGATCTCGCTACGGGCAGCTGTCAGGATCCGTTCTCCTTCACTGCGTGCTGTGCCTTTGGCTTCCTCAACAATTTCAGCCTCGCGGCGCTCTGCGCGGCGGATGATTTCCTGGGCCTGTCCCTTGGCTTCTTCCAGAACCTCCTTCGCGTGTTCTTCGGCTCGGGCTTTCTCGCGTTGGCCCTCATCCGCAGCTGCCAGGCCGTCAGCAATTCGCGTTTTGCGTTCGTTCAGTGCCGTTATGACCGGCGGCCAGACGAACCTCATGCAGAACCAGACGAAGACAGCGAAAGCAATGGTCTGCCCGATAAGCGTCAAGTTGATATTCATAACCTGTTTCCGCCGAATTGGCCCGTTTGTTTAACCGCCAACAACCGCGAACATGATGTACAGCGCGATGGCAACACCGATGATCGGGATCGCGTCCACCAGGCCCATGACGATGAAGAACTGTGTACGCAGCATCGGCAACAGTTCTGGCTGACGGGCTATGCCCTCCAGAAAGCGTGCGCCGAGCACACCTACACCTACACCGACGCCTACACCGGCTAGGCCCAGCAGAACCCCGCCGGCCACATAGAGTAAAGCAGTTTCCAATGTCATGAGTTTCTCCTATAAAGAATAGTCAAATTGATACGACAATCCTGGGGCTCGATCAGACCCGCTCAATGGTCGCTGTGCGCCATTTCGAGGTAGACGATGGTCAGCGTCATAAAGATAAAGGCCTGCAGTAATACGATCAAGATATGAAAGATAGCCCAGCCCAGCTGCAGAACACCACCTACCACGGCCAGCGTCATACCGCCCGAGAACAGTAGGGCAATCAGTATAAAGATCATCTCGCCGGCGAAGAGATTGCCGAACAGCCGTAACGACAGCGATATCGGCTTAGCAACCAGACTGATGAACTCCAGGAAAAAGTTGATCGGCAGAAAGATGATCTTCAGTATCGGGTTGCTGGAATGAAAAGGCTGCATGGTCAACTCGGCGGCAAACCCCAGCGGCCCCTTTACCTTGAGGCTGTAATAAAGAGTCAGGATGAATACGCCCAGGGCCATACCGAAGGTTGCATTGGGGTCGGTGGTGGGCACCACCTTCATGTATTCAATTCCCAGTAGAGCGGCAATCTGTGGTATCCAGTCCACTGGCACCAGGTCCATCAGGTTCATCAGCAGGATCCAGACAAAAAGTGTCAACGCTAAAGGCGCTATCAGTGCATTCTTTCCTGAGAAAGACCCCCGCACATTGTCATCGATGAAATCGATGACCCACTCGACGAAATTCAGAAAACCGCTAGGTGTGTCCGCCGTTGCGTGGACAGCAGCCCTGCGAAACAACCACAGGAACAGTGCACCGAGAAATACGGACCAAAACATGGTGTCCAAGTGGATCGCCCAGAATCCCATTTCCCGGGCCTGCTGGGCACCGTGCGCTAGACCCCATGACCCATCGGGATGCTGGCCGAAGGTCAGGTTCTGCAGGTGATGCTTGATGTATTCGGTGGCTGTCGGGTTGTTACTGGCCATACTGCTCGGCACTCGCTGTTCTGTCGTTGTCTCGTTCCGGCACCGGCACGATGGGTTGCGTAGCCGCCGCCAGCGTCGCTGTTATCATCCCCAGTATCAATCCACCGACGAACGCCACGATGCTCAGTCCGTCGATGGCCGCGAAAGCAACCGCACAGAGCACACCGACAATGATGAGCTTTCCGAACTCCGCCCGGTAGAGTGTAAACAACTCGACCGGACCAGACTTGGTGGCTCCTCCGGAGAAGACCCGCCACGCCGCATAGCCGTTTCCGGCTACGCTGATCCCTGCACCAACCAGCGCCGACTGCAGGTGCTGCGGAACTACCAGCCAGAGCACCAGCGCCATTACCGCCGTTACCACACACTGTGCTAGCAGCACCCGCCGCAACGGTGTTGCTCCGGCAGGCTCACTCACGTTCGCAGGATTACAGCGGCAGCCATGGACACCCTCAACATGGCCAGACTCTGGGACCTTTGATCGTCAGCGACCTCATTTCATGTCCGCCGCAGCAAAGGCGGGGCAGTATAGGTGAGCGCTAAAAAACGGTCAATATCCACTGTCTGTCAGAGGGTCTTTTCAAGACGCCGACCGACGACAGATCACCGGACCGCAGCCCCCAAACCCTGCCGGTTCACCAACACACACTGCGTCGCATGAACAGAAAAGAGGAGCAGCATCGTCCGCCATACCTCCTGAGGAATGCCCTGCCTGTGCTAAACTTTTTCGTCCTACAGTTCCGCCCGCGGCCCGCGATGGATATCGAACTCGCCCGTTTCAATATGATCGAACAGCAAATCCGCCCGTGGGAGGTTCTGGATCCTTCCGTGTTGGCGTTGCTCAAGGAGATCCCCCGGGAAAATTTTGTACCCCTGGAACACAGTGCCGTCGCATTTGCAGATTTCTGTGTTCCGCTCGCCCACGGCCAGTGCATGATGCAGCCCAAGGTTGAAGCGAGGCTTCTACAGTCTCTTGCGCTGACGGAGCTGGACCAGGTGCTTGAAATCGGTACAGGAACGGGCTACATGACCGCCTTGTTGTCTAGGCACTGTTCCCATGTCACCAGCGTCGACATCCATGGTGATTTTCTTCGGCCGGCTGCGGCTCGTCTCGAGGCGCTCGGAATTCACAATGTCACCCTCGAAGAGGGTGACGGGGCAGATGGGTGGAACGCGGCCGGTAACTGGGACGCCATCCTGTTGACTGGTTCGGTACCGGTGCTGCCTGACACCTACTGCCAGGCCCTGGCACCCAGCGGCCGGTTGGCCGCTATTGTGGGTCAGGACCCGGTCATGGAAGCGATTCTCTATTGTCAAAATGCCGACGGAGAACTATCACAACAATCTCTCTTTGAAACCAGCCTGCCGCCACTGATCAACGCCAGAGCCCCTTCGGCGTTTACGTTCTGAACTGACTGGCCAGGAAGTACCAATCCCAATGGATACCACCAGACTGTTGCGAAAGACCGGGGTCACTGTCCTGGCCCTGTACAGCCTGTGCACGACCACACCGGCTTTTTCCAATACGGTTTATATCGTCCAGCCCGGCGACACCTTGTGCGAAATCGCAGAACGCTTCGAGGTCCGTTGCGCTGATCTGATGGCCCGCAACGGGGTGGAAAAAGCATCGTTGATCTACCCCGGACAGGTCCTGTCGATCTCAAGTTCGGCCGCAACACCTTCTAAAGATCCGGACACAGAAGCAACGGCCGATGCAGAACGCGAACCAACTCCGGCAGTAGCACAGTCGACCACCGAACCGGTGGGCAAGGTGCCGGCCGCCCCGCAGTCGTCTGCCGGAACCGACCTTCTTGCGGTCTATCAGCAGGCGCGTGCCGGCGATCAGGTCATCGCCGCCGAAGCCTTCAGCCGCGACGCGTCTCAGGAGGCCATACCTCAGGCCAAAGCGGCCCTGCGACCTCAGATGACTGCTGCCAGTCGCTACACACTGAGTTCTGCAGATCTTTCCGATGAAGCCGCATCTGCATCGGTATCCTTGAATCAGGCCCTGTACAACCGCTCCAGTCGGCTGACGGTAGAGCAGGCCCGGCAGTTGGCGGAGGGCGCCCAGATTGGCTACGCGATTGCCGCGGAATCATTGATCCAGCGGGTTGCGAAAAGTTATTTCGCGGTACTTGCCACCCAGGA
>CAJXBY010000124.1 GCA_913051905.1 uncultured Gammaproteobacteria bacterium
TCTTGCGTTTGGCTGATCGCCGGGTCGATCGCTGAGGCATAAAAGGGACAACTCCTTGTCTGTGGCAGAATCCTGATCTGCCGAAAGTCAGCAGCACTTCCAACTTATTATAGCTTCCGCTCTTTAAGAGACACGCTGAACCTAGATGAATAGAACCCCTTACCCCGAGGCTGCGGGCCCAACTGATCCCCGCTGCACGCACGATCAACTGCTCAGGTTGCTCGACGAGCTGGACATATCCCATAGTACGGTCAATCACGAACCCATGTATACGGTGACTGACAGCAAGAAGCTGCGGTCGACCGATACGGCCGGTGGCTACACAAAAAACCTTTTTCTCCGAAACAAGAAAGGCATCATGTGGCTCGTGACCTGTAACGAGGACCGTCAGGTTGATCTGCGCAGGCTGGCCCATGCACTGGGAGCCGGTCGCTTCTCGTTCGGCTCCATCCCGCGACTGATGCGATTTCTGGGCGTACAGCCGGGCGCTGTGTCACCCCTGGCACTGGTCAACGACACGGGCTGTGCCGTCCGGTTTGCCATTGACGTTTCACTGCTCGATCACAAGGTCATTCACCTGCACCCTTTGGACAACTGCCACACCACCACGCTGAAGGTGCAAAGCCTGTTACAGTTCGCCGAACACACCGGCCACTCACCCGTTCATCTTGAATTCGGCAACCAGGGTGACGTCCGGCAGGTTGCGGCGACCACGGGCTCGAACACCAATAAAGGAGCAATAAACGTGACACATACCCCCGAGCACGATTCACTGCTTGAGATTTTCACGGCCTTTCGCAACGGCCAACTCAAGCCCTCTACATTGAACGAGCGGATCGCTGCCCGACATGACGAGACGCTCGGTGCGTACAAACACTGGCTACCGGACCGTGCCCGCGCCACGGCCATGCGGACTGACCAGATCTTCGCAGAGGGTGGCGATCTCGGACCACTCCAGGGCATTCCCGTTTCCGTCAAGGATCTGTACAACGTTAAAGGCCTGCAGACTTTCGCCGGATCGCCGACCGCGATCCCGGACAAGCTGATGGCTGAAGGACCGTTGATCAGCGACCTGGCTAGGCAGCAGGCTATCTTCACCGGCAAAACTCATACGGTCGAATTCGCGTTCGGCGGTCTGGGGGTCAACAGCCACTGGGGAACCCCCCGCAACCCCTGGGATGCCACAGAGCACAGGGTGTCGGGTGGCTCGAGCAGCGGTGCAGGTGTCAGCCTGAAAGAAGGCACCGCACTGCTCGCACTGGGCTCTGATACCGCAGGTTCGGTCCGCATTCCGGCGAGCATGACCGGAAATGTCGGATTGAAAACCAGCTACGGCCGATGGTCGCTGAATGGCATATTTCCCCTGAGCCCAACCCTCGACACTGCCGGTATCCTGACCCGCACCGTGGCCGATGCGGTGTTCGCCTTCGCCGCAATGGATCCAGCACATCAGAACCGCAGCCTTGAATTTGTCGAACAGAGCAGGCGGTGCGATCCGCAGGATTTCGCTATCGGACGGGGCGACCCTTTGTTATGGGCAGAGTGCGATTCTGGCATTGTCGAGGCCGTCGAAACGGCCCTGGCAGAACTCTCCC
Source organism: uncultured Gammaproteobacteria bacterium (assembly GCA_913051905.1). The sequence continues at coordinate 1,596 of CAJXBY010000124.1, forward strand.
GTAAGGGCGTGCGGCAATCCGAGGTCGAGATGCCGGAAGTCACCCAGGCAGTCGAGTTGCTCCGGGCCGGCAACGTCACCGCGGCGGAAATCCATGAGTTCCTGTCCTCCGAGATGCCGGCATGGAAGAAAACCCTGGATCCTCTCATTGCCCCGCGCATTCTCGGCGGGTCTGACGTGAAAGCGGCAGAATATCTAGCGCGCCGCCGGCAGATTACGCAGCTGCAGACCCGGGCGAACCAGAGATTTGGCGCCTTTGATCTCATTGCGAGCCCCACAGTACCGATTACACCGCCGAGACTCGCCGACGTTGAGGAGATTGAAGGCTATTCACCGCTGAACCTGATGGCGCTGCGGAACACCTGCTCGGGTAACACGCTGGGCCTGTGTTCGATCACACTGCCGGTCGGACTCGACGCTGCCGGTATGCCGGTCGGTCTGCAGCTGATGTCTCCGCACGGCAGTGAGGAAAAGCTGCTGGCTGCAGCCTTGTGTATCGAGCGCCTGATCGGCAGTTCGGCCGAACGGCTTGGCCGTCCTCCAATGATCTCAGACTGAATCTCGATGGGTGAAGACAAAAAAACACGCCAGCCGATCGGCGTCCGTCTTCACCGCCGGGAATCCCTCTATAGCGGCTTTCTTGACGTTGACCTCTACGAGGTGTCCCATGAACTCTATGGCGGAGGCTGGAGCAACGTTCTGGACCGGGAAGTTATGCACCGCAAAGAGATTGCCGCTGTACTGCCCTTTGACCCTGTCCGGCAGGAGGTCGTACTGATCGAACAGTTTCGGGTCGGGGCCTGGGCCGGCAACTGGCCTCATCCCTGGTTGCTGGAATGTATTGCGGGTGTAATGGAAGACGGCGAGAGCGCCGGCGAAGTCGCCCTACGCGAAGCCGAAGAAGAAGCCAGCTGCCGGATCCTGGAACTGGAACTGATCGGACGGTTCTTCACTACACCTGGTGGCAGTTCGGAACTGGTCAACCTGTTCTGCGGGCGCGTCGACGCCGCAGGTGTCGGAGGTATTCACGGCCTGGCTGACGAAGGAGAAAACATCAAGGCCTCGGTGTGGTCGCTCTCCGATGCGCTGTCACTTGTTGAAGACGGACAACTCTGTAATGCCAAGACGCTGGTCGCCTTGCAGTGGCTGACTCTCAATCACCTCCGGCTGACATCCAACTGGTGTGGGGCTGACCGGTGAACCACGTCGGCAGATGACGACGCACGATAGCGTCACGCAGCCCGTTCCGATACAGCGTCACCTACAACCCGAAACCCAAGCTCAGCGCGGCAGATCTCCCCGTAATGCTTGGGTTTCAACCGCATCTAGGTTGCCATCGGGCTGCAACTTGACGCGGTAATGCTCCTCGGCACTTTGCCGGGATACGATTCCGTTCTTGACATCCCGTGCAACCTTCTCAGGATCGCGTGCGACCGGGTCGCCGAAACCCCCGCCACCAGCAATTTCAAGCACCAGAGAATCGCCGGCCGGTATATGCTGCTGCCCTTTGGGTCGAAGTGCTCCCCCGGAACCCAGATAGACCTTGCCCGGACGTCCGTCGTGACCCCCGTTACGGCCCCGCGGTGCATTGTCCACCCGTTCGTACATGGCAAGCACGTCGAACGGGATACCGTCGATGCCGCCGATTTCAATCACCTGACCGCACCCACCACGATGGGTTCCGGGCCCACCCGAGCCTTCACGGAACTCCTTGCGCCAGAAAACCACTGGTGAAATCGCCTCCGTGGCTTCCACCGGGATGCCGCGAATACCACTCGGGAAAGCGGTCACGCTCAACCCATCTTTGGTCGGTCGCGCACCCATGCCCCCGGCATTGAAATGGAGCAGGTCAAATGCCGGAATCTCGCCATCGAAATCGGCCGCCCCCTCGACCGCCGGGCCGCCCCTGAGCTGCACGTTCCACAGAGACGCCGATCCTTCGGCCTGGCATCCCGAGTCCAGGACCTGGTGTAGACAACCCAGCACCGTATCGGGCAGCAGATGGCCGATGATATGCCGGGCGGCAACGGCGAACGGCCGCTGAACGTTCAGAATACATCCCTCAGGCGCGGAAAACGTGATCGGCAGCAGCGACCCGTAGTTGTTTGGAATATCCGGCGCAACCGAACACTTCACACCGAAGCAGGTGTAGGCTTTGGTGTAGTTCAGAACCACATTGATTCCAAAGTTACTGGCTGGCGACGTACCGCTGTAGTCCACGTGAATAAAATCGTCCCCTACTGTCAGTTCCGCAGCGAGTGTCACGGGCTGGTCGTAGCCGTCCATCGTGACGCTGTTGGAATATTTTCCATTACGTAGCTTGCTGATTCTTTCGATCGTTGCAAGTCTCGAGTTCTCAATGATGAATTCACCGAGTGCCTCCAGGTTATCCTCACCGAATTCTTCCAGCATGCGTACCAGCCGCTCACTGCCGATGTCATTGGCCCCGGCGAAGGCATAAATATCACCGATGACCTGGCGGGGCTCGCGGACGTTGGTTTGAAGAATATCCATGAGCACTTCGTTGACCTCGCCTTTTCGGAACAGGTGCATGACCGGGATATTCACGCCCTCTTCAAAGACCTGGTTGGCATCCGGCCCGAAACCCCGTCCGCCGATGTCCACCACGTGGCAGGTATTGGCAAACAGGCCGACCACTTTGCCGCGGTGAAAGGTCGGGGTCACGACAGTCACGTCGTGCAGGTGACCGGAGGTTTTCCAGGGATCGTTAGTGATATAGACATCACCAGGCTCCATGGTGTCGACCGGATATTTGGCGATGAAATGGACGATGGCTTCTGCCATGGCGTTGATGTGGCCGGGCGTTCCGGTCACCGCCTGGGCGAGCATTCGGCCTTGGTTGTCGAATACCGCGGCCGCCAGATCACCCGCTTCACGAACACTCGTTGAAAAAGCTGTTCGCACCAGCGTTTGCGCCTGCTCCTCCACCACAGAGATCAGCCGATTCCACATGATCTGTTTGCGGATTGATGATACTCCGGTACCCGAGCTCATGTTTCTTTCCCCTGTGTTTCCCTGGCTTCCAGAATAATGAATTCCGAACGAATAACCCTGGCACGAAAACGCGCTGAAACCACGGTAGCCGTGTCTTTTTCAACGATCACCGCTGGACCGTCGATTACATGGCCAGGCTCGAGGGTGGATCGATCAAAGACCGGTGCCTGTTCGAACTCCCCCCGCTCGGCGTTCATGAGCATGCGCTGCCCGATTGGACTGGCTTCGGCCGGCTCGTCCAGATCATCGAGATTCAGTGTCTCTTGGTGGCGCAGTGTCGTGACGAGCAGTGTCCACGTGAGTATCTCGACTTCCAGCCCAGGAATGGTTCGCTCGTATAGACGATGATACTCCTGTTCAAAAGCGACCTGCAGCATCTCACGTGAATCGTCGTCCAGCTGGTCCTGCCTGACCACCACAGGTATTTCAACACTGACCTCGTGTCCTTGTCCCATGTAGCGCATAAATGCGGTCCGAGTTTCCTTCGTTTCCTGGCCGCCCGCACCCAGGTTGACGACGCCGTAGGCCTCATCCCGCATCGCCTGGATCAGCTGATTGGTCTGTGTAATATCGAGCTGATCGAGTCTCTGGTAGTGGCTGCGAATGACCTCATAAGCGACGGGTGCACGTAGAAACCCCAGCGCTGATCCGACACCGGCACCTGGTGGAATGACGATCCGGTCAATATTGAGTTTCTCGCCCAGTCTGGAAGCGTGAATGGGCGCAGCACCCCCGAAAGCAACCAGCGCTCGTTTTTCTATGTTTTTGCCACTCTCTATCGCGTGCACCCGCGCAGCATTGGCCATGTTCTCATCCACGATCTCAGAAACCCCCATGGCAGCGTAGGCCGTCTCGAATTCCATTCGTTCGCCGATTACGCGATCCAGGGCCAGTCCGGCAGCTGCCGCATCGAGCCGCATGGAACCGCCGGCAAAGTTGTCGGGGTCGATTCTTCCCAGCACGACATCGGCATCGGTCACTGTCGGCGCATCACCGCCGCGCCCATAGCTGGCCGGTCCAGGCTCTGACCCCGCACTCTCCGGACCGACACTGATCCGCTTCATGGCATCCACCCCGGCAATAGAGCCACCGCCGGCCCCGATCTCGACCATCTCTATGACCGGAATCTTGAGGGGAATACCGCTACCTTTGAGAAACCGGTACTCTCGGGCGACCTCGAAAAAGCGCGAGGTCTGGGGCTGTCCCTCATCAATCAGGCAGATCTTTGCCGTCGTGCCCCCCATGTCGTAGGACAGCACCTCAGACAAGCCGAGCAGGTTGGCAATATGACTACTGAAGATGGCACCCCCGGCCGGACCCGATTCGACCAGCCGCACTGGGAAACGGATCGCAGTTTCGAGCGTGGTGATCCCGCCACCGGACAGCATCAAAAAGAGCGGACAGTCAAAACCGTCACCGCGCAGCAGACTGTCTAGAGACCGCAGGTGACTGCTCATCAGAGGCTGCACGTACGCGTTGGCACAGGCCGTCGAGATCCGTTCGAACTCCCGCATTTCCGGAGCGACTTCCGACGACAGTGTCACCTCCAGTTCCGGCAGCTGGGTCAGAATGATGTCGCGGGCCCGTTGCTCATGGTCCGCATTCCGATAGCTGTGCAAGAACCCGATGGCAACGCTTTTGACACCCTGCCGTTGAAGGTCAGGCACCAATTGGGCCACGTGATTCTCGTCAATGGGCAACAGAACCTGACCCGCCGCACCCATTCGTTCGGGGACCCCAAAACGCAGTGAACGGGGCACCAGAGGCGAAGGCAGGTCTATGTTGACATCGTACTGCTCGAACCGGTTTTCGTTCCGGATTTCAATGCTGTCACGAAACCCTTGGGTGGTCAGCAGGGCGACCGGTGATCCCCGACGCTCGATCAGCAAATTGGTGGCGAGCGTCGTTCCGTAGATCATAATATCGACTGCACCCGGCCCGATGCCAGCCTCTGACAGCACGTGCCGCACACCGTTGAGCACCCCTTCCTCTGGATTCTCCCGGGTCGTCAAGGTTTTGGCTGTGAACTGTCCCGGCGGACCCTCCAGTGCGACATCTGTAAAAGTTCCGCCGATATCGACTGCAAGACGCACACTTTCTGAGGGGTTGGTCATCAGCTCATCGTCCTGCATTAATTGTGATTCTGTTCGGCCCGGCCGAATCAGCCGGCAAGAATAGCTGCCAGCGCATCGCTGGCCTCGATCACATCCTCTCGTGCAACATCAAGATGTGTGACGGCCCGCATTCTCTGTTCGTTGATCGCGCCAATCCAGATGCCCTCCTCGCGCAACCGGGCAGAGATATCCCGTGCGGAAAGACCGGTCCCGGAGACATCAAAAAATACCAGGTTCGTTTCGATCCTGTCGTTGACCAATACGATACCGTCGAGTGCTGATATTCGCTCTGAACCGCTTGCTCCTGCACTGTTCCAAGGGGTCGAACCATCGGTCGTATTCCATGTCACGCTGCCCTCAACCCAATCATGTTGCCCATTTTCGTGAACAACAACGGCCTGTGGAACCAGAGGTACTGCAGAGTTGTTTTCTGTTCTCATACGAAGGGTAGCTGAGGAAACTGCCAAGCCATCTGGGAGTTGATGAGAACCTGTATCGCATGCAACCAAAATCACTTGAGTATTACTAACAGCCAAATACAATCCATTGAGATTGATGTTAGATGCGGACCCACCTTCGATGTAGGTGTCGTCGCATTCTGGTTCTTGTAGAGTGGGGTGATTGGTCGTACCAATACCATGCCTGAATCTAAGTTGGTGTTCCCCATTGCCGAGAGAAGAAGAATTCAACTGAGTGACGAGCATTTCGGTTGAATACCATGGTCCTCTCTCATCGTCAATGACTTCTTGTATCCTCCAAAGGTAATTGAAACCATATTCTAGCCCCCATGATGAAGATACTTCGTATTCACCATTGGTTAAATCAAATCCACTATCTGTACGGCTGTCTGCTGTAAGTAGCATCTCAGTACCTGCATCACCACCAGAAGATACCATTGAGATGATGACATCATTAGGGTTGCTCGGATTGGAAACATCCCAAGATATAGTTGGAGTATTGGTACTATTCAATGACCAATTGTCCAATTCCCATGTCGCAGTATCATCTGGATGGATTCCGGTTGGAGTCGGTGTAGCAACACTATCTCCCCAAACGTACTCAAGGTCAAGATGGGGTCTATACGATGATGCATCGATATCCCCGGATGCAAATTCAATCTCTTCACCGGCCAAACCATGC
>CAJXBY010000125.1 GCA_913051905.1 uncultured Gammaproteobacteria bacterium
TTGCCCAGGGCCGCTACAAAGACGCCTATCTGCTCAACCGCGGTACCAATGTGTTCCCCGCGATTCTCGGGCGGGTCTGCGACAGACCCTGCGAGCCGGTCTGCCGCCGGAACCGGGTTGAGGATAAAGCGGTCGCAATCTGCCGGCTCAAACGGGTTGCAGCCGATCTTGCCGGGGATGTTAGAGAGTCCCTCCCGAAGGCTCCGGCAGAGAAAAATGGCAAACGCATTGCCTGTGTCGGTGCCGGCTGCGCATCCCTGACGGTTGCAAACGATCTTCTGCCGTTGGGTTACGAGATCGTGATGTTTGAGCAGTACGCGCAGACTGGAGGTCTGATGCGGACTAACATTCCTGCCTTCCGGCTGCCGGCCGAGGTGCTGGATGACGAGATCGCGATGATCCTGGAAATGGGCGTCGATCTGCGGCTGGGTCATCGCATCGACAGCCTGGCGGCGCTTCTGGACGAGGAATTCGACGCGGTGTTTGTGGGTACTGGGGCCCCGCGCGGTAAGGAGTTGGACCTGCCAGGACGACAGGACAGCGACCGTATCCACATCGGTATCGACTGGCTGGAGTCGGTCGCGTTCAGCCACACGGACACGATCGGTGAGAATGTCCTGATCATTGGCGTGGGCAATACCGCGATGGATTGTTGCCGGACTGCGCTTCGCCTGGGGGGCCAGAACGTCAAGGTGATGGCGCGTAAACCCCGGGGGTTCTTCAAGGCTTCCCCGTGGGAGCTTGAGGATGCCGAAGAAGAAAGAGTGGAGATCGTCGTCAACCATTCGCCAAAGGCTTTTATCGTGGAAGACGGTCAGCTCAAAGGGATGATGTTCGACCAGTTGAGCTATCACACCGACGAGGCGGGCAAATTGGTGTCTGAAATCGCAGGTGAAACCTTTATTCCCTGCGATGATGTGATTCTCGCAATCGGTCAGGAAAACGCTTTCCCCTGGATCGAACGCGATCTCGGGATCGAGTTTGACCAGTGGGATGTGCCGGTGGTGAACAAGGTAACTTTCGAGGCCACCCGGCCGGGTGTGTTCTTTGGTGGTGATGCGGCCTTCGGACCGGAGAACATCATCTGGGCCGTGGAACACGGGCACCAGGCGGCGATCTCAATCCACAAGCACTGCGTGAATGAGTCTCTAGACGATCGTCTGGCCTATGGAATGAATCTGGTCAGTACGAAGATGAGTATTCATGAGTGGAGCTTCAGCAACGATTACGACCCGTCCGAACGCCGCCAGATGCGGCACGTGGCCCTTAAAGAACGGTTCGACGAACTCAACATTGAAGTGGAATTGGGGTTTTCAGCCGAGCAGGCCGCGACCGAGGTCGAGCGCTGTCTCAACTGTGATATCCAGACCGTCTTCATTACCAAACTGTGTATCGAGTGTGACGCCTGTATCGACGTCTGCCCGGTCCGCTGCCTGACGATTACGGAAAATGGTGAGGAACAAGAGGTGAGGGAGCGGCTGACCGTACCTTCCCTGGACCCGGAGGCCCCGCTGTATGTGTCCGACGCACTGCCGCAGACCGGACGGGTCATGATCAAGGACGAAAACCTGTGTGTGCATTGTGCCCTGTGTGCCGAGCGCTGTCCTACGGGTGCCTGGGACATGCGCAAATCCAGTTTGTTGATTCCGTATGCTGTTGACGAAGAGACATCGCGATGCAGTCAAAAGACCGGATAAACGACTTCGTCATCAAGATCGCGACGGTCAACGGCACGGGTTCTTCCAGTGCCAACACCCTGCTGATGAAAGCGATCTTTCGCATGGGTATCCCCGTGATCGGCAAGAACTATTTCCCGTCCAACATCCAGGGATTGCCCACGTGGTACGAGATCCGCGTCACCGAAAAAGGCTACCTCGCCCGTTCGGGTGCGGTGGAGATCATGGTGGCCATGAATGCGCAGACCTATGCCGATGATCTCGCTGAAGTGTCGCCAAATGGACTGCTGATTTACGATGCCACTTGGCCGAGAGCGGAGCTCGAATCCCGTGCGGATATCACCGTGCTGCCGGTTCCGCTGTCGGCCATGTGCAACGAAGCCTTCAGCGGTGCCAGGGCGCGCATTCTGCTGAAGAACATTGCCTATGTTGGCGTGCTTGCAGCCCTGATCGAAATCGACCAGGACTGTGTGCGCGATTTGCTCTCTGAGACATTTGCCGACAAAGCCAAGCTGATCGACTCGAACATGCAGGCTTTCCAGCTGGGTTATGACTACACCCGGGCGAATTTCGAATGTCCCCTGAACACACGGCTTGAACCGATGAACGCCATGGCCGACCACATTATGATCGACGGCAATACGGCGGCCGCCCTGGGCTGTGTCTACGCGGGGGCGACGGTGGGCAGCTGGTATCCGATCACCCCGTCTACGTCGCTCTTCGACGCTTTTTCCGGTTTCTGCAAGCGCCTGCGCAAGGACAATGAGATTGGCGAACACAACTACTGCATCATCCAGGCAGAAGACGAGCTGGCCGCCATTGGAATGGCGCTGGGCGCTGCCTGGAACGGGGCTCGCGCCTTTACTGCGACCAGCGGTCCCGGCATATCACTGATGTCGGAGTTCCTGGGATTGGCGTACTTCACGGAAATCCCACTGGTTCTGTTCGACGTTCAGCGGGCCGGTCCTTCGACCGGGATGCCCACCCGGACCCAGCAGAGCGACATTCTCTCGGCGGCATTTGCCTCCCACGGTGATACCCGGCACGTCCTGCTGTTCCCATCAGAACCGGCAGAGTGCTTCGAATTCGCTGTCAAGGCCTTTGATCTGGCGGAACGGCTGCAGACTCCTGTTATCGTGCTGTCAGATCTTGATGTGGGCATGAACGACTGGCCGTGCCCCAGCTTAACCTGGGACGACAATTACGAGCCGGACCGGGGAAAGGTCTACAGTGCCGATGACTTGAGCCAGATGGACAGTTTCGCCCGCTATCTGGATGTGGATGGCGATGGCATCTGTTACCGGACGCTGCCCGGAGAGCATCCGAAGGGGGCCTACCTGATTCGCGGTTCCGGGCACAACAAGTTTGGCGGGTATACCGAAAAAGCCGACGAGTACCAGGAAGTCGTTGACCGCCTGCGCCGCAAGTTTGATACCGCAACTGGCTTGGTGCCGGAGCCGGTGATCGAATCTGGCGAACGGGCCGACTGTGCGATCGTGTCGTCAGGCAGTTGTGATGGCGCTGTACGCGAGGCCCGTGACAAGCTCGCCGCTGAAGGAATCCATGCAGATTACATGCGAATCAGGGCCTTTCCGTTCAGCCCATCCGTGGCCAAATTCTTGTCCCGCTACGAGCGAGTGTTTGTCGTCGAACAGAACCGGGATGCCCAGCTCCGCAGCCTTTTGCAGACCGAGACGGGAGTTGCTGGGGACAAACTGATTCCGGTTCTGAGCTACGGCGGTATGCCGATCGCCTGTACCGATATCATCGAACCCTTGTCTGAGAAGATCGCCAAAGGGAAAGCAGCGTGAGTTTCATCAAGAAACCGAAACTGACCAAGGGTCTGCCGAAGAACACGCTGGGGTTGACCATTACGGATTACGAAGGGGCTATGTCGACGCTTTGTGCCGGTTGTGGCCATGACTCGATTTCTGCTGCGATTGTGCAGGCCTACTACGAACTCGATATCGAGCCGCACCGGGTGGCCAAGGTCTCCGGGATCGGCTGTTCGAGCAAAACACCGACCTATTTTCTGCGGCCGGCCCACGGCTTCAATTCAGTTCACGGCCGCATGCCCTCGATTGTGACCGGCGCCAACGCTGCGAATCGCGACCTGCATTACATCGGCGTATCCGGTGACGGCGATTCACTTTCCATCGGGCTCGGCCAGTTCTGTCATGCCATCCGGCGCAACGTCAACATGCTGTATGTGCTGGAGAACAACGGTGTCTACGGATTGACTAAAGGACAGTTTTCGGCCTCTGCGGATGTCGGCAGCACTGCTCGTAAGGGTGGTGAGACCAACGTCCAGGCGCCGATTGATCCGGTTCTGACGGCCATTAATTTCGGCTGCTCCTTCGTTGCCCGCGGGTTCTCTGGGGACAAACGCAACTTGGTTCCGCTGCTCAAAGCGGCCATTCAGCATCCGGGTTTTGCGATGCTGGACGTGATTTCGCCCTGCGTGACCTTCAACGATCATGAAGGGTCCACCAAGAGTTATGCCTACACCAGAGACTCTGAGCGCACCACCGTGTACGCCGATTTCATTCCGGCTCTGGAGCCGATTGAAGTCAGCCTCGACGAGACGGTGACCTCAGTGACCCTGCACGACGGCAGCCGCATCAAACTGCACAAGGTCGACGATGATTACGACCCGTTTGATGCCGGTGCAGCTACGGCGTACATCCGAGCTCACCAGGCCCAGGGGGAAATCGTCACGGGGCTTTTGTTTCTGGATGAAAACGCGCTTGACCTGCACGCCACAAACAACACCTCCAGCACCCCGCTCAACGCGCTCGAGTCAAGCAAGCTGATACCTGGCGCAGCGGCTCTGGAAGACCTGCAGAAAGCCTGGCGTTGAATTTCTCCGGGTGGGCAGCGGCTTAACCCGCAGCTTGCGCCGCCTCAGTTCTTCTCGGGTCTCGGCTCCCGCGCGAGCAGTGCGGTGACGGCCGCAGCCGGTTCCAGTCCTTCGAAGAGCACGCGGTAGACCTGTTCCGTGATCGGCAGGGAAACCGCGTCATGGGTGCTTTTCTGATAGAGCACACGGGTCGTGTTGACACCCTCGGCTTCCTGTCCGATCTCGGCCAGTACGGCATCGATCGGTTTCCCTGCCGCGATACCCAGACCGACCCGCCGGTTACGCGACTGGTCGTCGGTGCAGGTCAGGATCAGATCACCCATGCCCGTCAACCCCATGAATGTCTCAGCCTGACCGCCAAGTGATCGGCCGAGACGGCTCATCTCGGCCAGGCCGCGGGTGATCAGTGCGGCACGGGTGTTGGCACCGAAACCGAGACCATCACTGATCCCGGCAGCGATGGCGATCACGTTCTTGATTGCCCCGCCCAGCTGTACACCCGGCAGATCGGTACTGGTATAGACCCGGGTGCGCTCGTCGCGAAACCAGTCTGCGACGGCATCCGCTGTTTCCAGGGTGCGGGCGGCTGTGGTCAGGGCCGTGGGTAAACGTTGGGCCACTTCGGCAGCGAAGCTCGGACCCGACAGTACGGCCGGAACCGCTGCGTCTCCCAGTACCTGGTCGAATACCTCGCTCAGCAGCAGGCCGCTGTCCGGCTCAAAACCCTTGGTGCCCCAGCAGATACGGGGCGGGTTGGAAAACGTGCCTAGATGTTGGGAAAATCTTTCAAGCGCCGGTCTGAACCCGTGGCTCGGAACCGCAACCACGAAGTCGGTGCTGTGTTCAATCAGTTCGTCGAAACGGCTCGTGACCTTGATGTTGTCCGGCAGCGGTAGCCCACCGGACGACGGGACACGGGGCCCGGTTTCATCACGGCCCCAGAGCCGGACCGGCCGGCCGATGCGTGCAGTCAGCAGGGCGAGTGCCGTTCCCCAGGAGCCCGCGCCCAGCACGGCTAGGGTCTGACTTTCTTTTTCGTTCAAAGCGTGCGGCGCCGGGGTATCTCACTCCGGCTACGGGTAAAGTGCGTTTCAGCTGGGTCCGGCACTGCTGCCGTTGCCTGCCGAAGCCTCTACAGCTGCTTTTTTGTTCTGGTACATCACGTCGAAATTGACCGGGCTCAGCAGTAGATGGGGAAATCCGCCCTTGGCGACCATCTGTCCCACGGTCTCGCGAAGGTAAGGGAAGAGCATGTTCGGACAAGCGCCCTCCAGAACCTGTTCCAGAGTGGATTCGTCATAGCCATTTAACGTGAAGACCCCGGCTTGTTCACACTCCACGAGAAAAGCCGTTTCTTCGCCGGTTTTTGCGGTCACCGTGCACGCTAGTACTGCCTCGAAGAGGCCGTTTTCCTGGTCGATCACCTGGTGTGAGACATTCAGCTGAATATCAATCTTGGGGCTGAATTCGCCGGAAAAAATGTGCGGGCTACAGGGCGACTCGAAGGAGAAATCCTTGACGTATACCTGGTTGAAACTGAAAGTGGGCGGGCCAACAGCGTCGGGGTCTGACATAGTGGAGTCTGCTGGGTGGTCGAGATTCAGCGCTCGATGGGAAGGTTCTCTTTCTCCCACGCGGCGACGCCACCGGTCAGTGTGTAGACATTGGAGAACTCGTTCTTGCGAAGAATGCCCGCCGCACGACCGGCCCTGGTGCCGCTCTGGCAGGTCAGGACGATCGGCTTTTTCTTGTCGCGATATTTGTTCAGGCGCTTCAGGTTGTCCTTGAATTCACCCATCGGAATGTTGATGGCTGCGGGTATGTGACCTTTGTTGAATTCAGCAGACTCACAGACGTCGACGACAACCGCCCCTTCGTGATTGATCAGTTGCGGTAACTGAACCGCGCTGACCTGGTTTGAGCCGCCGCTGCGGCGCAGCGTATCGACCACGATCAGCGTGCTGATCACCACAAGTGCGGCGAACAGGTGCCAGTTCAAGGTAATGAATTGAATGTCCATGGGCTAATCAGCACTCACACGGCTGCGCTAGTGTACAGCAAGCCGGCTGCGGTCGGCGGCCTGCTCGCCCGCATCGCCCACCACTCGGGCCCACACGCCGTGCGAATCCTGGTCATGAGCGCAGGTCTCATCGCGGTCGGCGTAGGCGTGCTGTGGTTGGTGCAGGCCGGACCCCACTGACGGAGTGACTGGGGGTGTCCTCGCACTCCCCATGAACACCGCAACGCCCCCGGCTGCATCCCTACGGGCCGGGAACCCGCATCCTGCACACGGGAATCCTCGTGGACGGCCTGCGACAGCGTCCTCGTCATCGACGAGGTCGCTCACCGACAGCGGCGAGCGCGCACGCCGTCCTGCCACACGTCGCGCGCTCGACCCGATGGAGCCGGACCGCCTCCCGTCGAGGCATCACCACTTGATACGAACCGTGGAAGAGGGTTGGCAGGCAAGTGCCCAACTGACACAATGGCGGTCTCTCGGGGAGTTCACTTGTCATACCGTCAGCTGTTGATGATTGCCGTCTGCCTGCCAACAGGGGCTCTCGCCGCCGACCTCGATGCCGATGGCGTCGACGATGCCGCTGACAACTGCCTCGGCGTAGCGAACCCCGACCAGGAGGACGACGACTCCGACGGACACGGAAATGCCTGTGTGGCCGCCAGCGCGACGTTGTCGTCGTCCGCCACTCTCGGGTACGGAGCCCGTGTCCGCGGTTACAGCCGCGTTGGTGCGCACACGGTCCTGGGTAGCAATGTCACCGTGGCCGAGCGCGTCACCATCGCCGATGCCCCGGACTCGTCCAACGCGACGAGGGTCGGTGACGAGAGCGTGCTCGGACGAAGAGTGGTGCTGGGAATGCACGTGACGCTCGGCGCCGACAACGTCCTGAGTCGCGCCGTGAGCGTGGACGATGACGTGACCACCGACGACAACGTCACCGTTGGCTACGGCTCGCACATCCGGGCCGGGGCCACCATCGGAACGCGCGTCGCGATCGGTTCACTCGTGGACATCGGCGCAGACGCGGTGGTCGGCGACGACGTCGTCGTTGCCCGCAGTGGCGTCATCGGAGCGAGCACGACGCTGGCCGATGGAGCCATCCTCGGGCCAGACGTCGACGTCGCCGCGGGCGTCACCATCGG
>CAJXBY010000126.1 GCA_913051905.1 uncultured Gammaproteobacteria bacterium
TCGGCGAAGTGATCACGGGCCAGCCGGCGATGCCGGCGGCCGCAAGCGAACCGCCGAAGCCGAGGATCACACCCACTAGACCACCGATCAATGACACGGCGACCGCTTCAGTGACGAACTGCAGCAGGATATCCCGGCCTCTGGCACCCACAGCCATGCGCAAGCCGATCTCTCGCGTTCGCTCGGTGACCGAAACCAGCATGATGTTCATGATGCCGATTCCGCCGACAATCAGAGAAATACCGGCGACGGCCGCCAGCAGCATGGACATCGCACGCTCCGACTTTGCCCGCGCCTCGAGGTATTGGGCGATATTACGTACATAGAAATCATCCGGCTGACCAGGGCGGATCCGGTGACGCTCTCGCAGAATTTCTATGATCTGCTGTTCGGCTTCACCCAAAAGATCGGCTGAACGTGCTTTCACGGTAATGTCGCGAACGAATCGGCCACGGAACCGTTCACCTACATTCATGCGCGACTTGGCAGTTGATATCGGCACGAACACCACATCGTCATGATCACGACCCCAGGATGATTCACCCTTGGGTCGCGTCACACCGATCACTCGGAACGGTATGCGGTCGATGCGAATGATCATACCGATAGGATTCTGATCGCCCAGCAATTGCTCGACGATGGTCTCTCCAATTATCGCCACTTTGGCAGACGCACGTTCTTCCTGTGGGTTGAAGGTACGGCCGTCACCAATGGTCCAGTCCCTTGCACGGAGGTAGGCATCGCCTACGCCGTAAACCGTTGTAAACCAGTTGCTGTTGCCGAAAACTACCTGACCCGTTGTTCGAACCGTCGGCGCTGCAATCGCAATGGCCGGCGCCTGCCGCTCGATGGCCTCCGCATCGGCCCGGGTCAACGAGACCTTGCTGTTGGAGCCGCCCCGGACTCCGCCGGAAACGCTGGTCCCGTTGCGAACGAACAGTACATTCTCGCCTAGGCCCTGTATCGCTTCGTCGATTCGCCTTTCGGCACCTTTTCCCACGCCGACCATGGCAATCACGGCCGCAACGCCAATGATGATGCCGAGCGTGGTCAGGGCCGTGCGCAGTTTGTTGGAACGCAGCGAGGCCGCGGCACTGAACAGACAGTCCAGAAACGTCATACCAGTGAAGGTCCTGATTCCGGAGGATTCACGGTTCCCACTTCGCCCGCTCCATCCTGTGCCTGATCCCCGATGAGGCGACCGTCGCGGAAGGTCAGCAGCCGGCGTGCATAGCGCGCTACATCGCGCTCATGCGTCACCAGAATGACCGTCATCCCGCGGCCGTTGAGCTCGTCCAGCAGGGCCATGATCTCGCGACCCGTCGCGCTGTCCAACGCACCGGTTGGTTCATCCGCAAGTACGATACCCGGATCATTGACGATCGCCCGAGCGATCGCGACCCGCTGCATCTGTCCACCAGAGAGCTGTGTCGGCAAATGATGACGTCGGTCCGCCAGACCAACAGCATCGAGTGCTCGAGCTGCCTTCTCGGCACGTTCCACACGAGGTGCCCCGCTGTACAGCAGTGGCAGTTCCACATTGGCCTGGGCGGTCGCACCCGCCATCAGGTTGAAGGCCTGGAACACGAAACCGACCTTGCTACGTCGGACCCGGGCAAGGTCATCGCGGGCCATCCGGCGCACGTCCTCACCATCAAGCTGGTATTCCCCGGATGTTGGGGTGTCCAAACAACCGAGCACGTGCATGCAGGTCGACTTGCCTGATCCTGATGGTCCCATGATGGCCACGAACTCTCCGTGGGCGATGTCTACAGTCAGGTCTTTAAGCGCATGGACGACTTGGGAGCCCATCGAAAACTCCCGACCCAGAGCCCGCGTGCGGATGACTGCCGACACCATGTCCTGCGGCTGCCCTCAGAGTGAGCCGGATGCCCGTCCGACAATGACGCTGTCGCCCTCTGCGATATCAGCGCTGACGACTTGCGTGTACGTCCCATCCGATAGGCCCGCCGTCACCGGTATGGCTACCGGCTGGCCGCCAGCGTTCAGTGCCCACAACGTGGCCCGACGATAACCCGCACTCTTGGCCTCAACACGCATGAGCTGGTACTGCTTCTTCTGCTCCGGGCTGAGTAACTCTTTAACCCGACGGGCCGCCTGGGTCCGCAGCTGGGTGATCGCCTCGCGGAATTCGTCACCGGAAACGCCACCCTGCCGCAGGCCGCCGATCGACTGTCCCATCTCGGCGTAAATCGATTTCACGGCCGTCAGCTGTTCTGCACTCAACTCCAGCCTTTCGTCCAGCGCCTTGATCATCGCACGCATCCTTTCGCGCCCTCCCCCTGATCCGGAAGAACTGGAGCTTTTACTTTTGGCACCGGCCGGTGTGAACCGCAACGCCGCTGACGGCACCCGCAATACGTCTTTTTTCTGACCTACGATGATCTCTATACTGGCTGTCATTCCAGGCAGCAGACTCTGGTCGTGGTTTCGGGTACCGACAATGATGACGTAAGTCACGACACCGGAGACCTCCACCGGCTGCTTTCGGACCTGGATAACTTCTCCCGTAAACACCCGATCGGGGTAAGCGTCTACCATGAAGCGGGTTAGCTGTCCTTCGGTAACACCTCCGATATCTGCCTCGTCGACACTGACCTCTAGCTGAATATCACTGAGGTCCTGCGCCAGAATGAACAGCACCGGGGCCTGCAGGCTTGCAGCTACAGTCTGGCCGACATCTGCGGCACGGTTGATTACGACGCCTTCAACCGGTGACCTGATGAGCGTGTGGCCGAGCTCGAGTTCAGCCTCGAGCAACTTGCCTTTGCGGGACTCTACCTGGGCTAGCGCAGTCTGCACCTGGGCGTTTTGTTTTTTGAGACCGGCCAGGGTTCCATCAACACGGGCCTGGGCCTGGTCGTGCAATGCCACGGCCCGATCAACAGTGCTGTCGGGTACGACCTTCCGGGTAAAAAGCGAGCGCTGGCGCGCGAGATCCTCGGCAAGCTCGGCCAAAGCGGCACGACTGCCGGAAAGCTCAGCCTGGAGTTCTTCCATGGCCGCTTTTTGCATGTTTACATTGGCTCTGGCATACGCGAGATCCGCTTCGGCCACCTTCAGCCTTGCTTCAAACGGTGCGGAGTCGATCCTGGCGATGATGGCGCCGGCCTCAACCCGGGAATTGAAGTCGACCAGCACTTCGGCGATCTGCCCAGAGACCTGGGAACCGATCTCGACGGTCATGACCGGCTGCACCCGTCCAGTCGAGGAGATCACCATCTGAATCTCGCCACGATCGACATTAGCCAGACGGTAGGCCGGTGACTCCTCTTCACCTTCCAGTTGGAAAAAACCGTAGGCTCCCAGGGCAATGAAAATCAGAATGACAAGCAGCCATATCCAGCGCCGCATAGTGGTCTCCTGCTAATGAACGCGCCGTTGGCGCGACCTCTTTACCGGCTTTGAGTTCACATCCTCAGCCTCGATACCGGCGAGCGTCGAAGTCCGCCGGGACCCGATCCGGATAACATTGGTCCACTGAGAATGACATGACTATAGCGCGATGACCCACCATCAGTAAGCCGTCTATGCCACCCTGGATGCTCGTTTTCGCTCGTGTTCACGCAACAGTTTTTTGCGGATCCGGATCGAAGTCGGTGTGACCTCGACCAGTTCATCGTCATTGATAAACTCCAGTGCGTATTCCAGGGTCAGTTCGACCGGCGGCGTGAGCAGAACATTTTCATCACTCCCGGCAGCCCGGATGTTGGTTAACTGTTTGGCTTTCAGCGGATTCACCACCAGATCATTACCGCGCGAGTGGATGCCGATCACCATCCCTTCATACACGTTTTCCCCCGGGCCGATGAACATCCTGCCCCGCTCCTGTAGATTGAACAGAGCATAGGCAAGCGATTTTCCACTGCTCATCGAGACCAGCACGCCATTACTGCGCTCGCCAAGGCGAGATTGAATCCGTGGCCCATAGTGATCGAAGGCGTGGTACATAAGCCCGCTTCCGCTGGTGATGGTCATAAACTCTGAGTGGAAACCGATTAACCCGCGGCTTGGCACCAGAAAATCTAGCCGTACACGGTCAAGACCGTCCGGAACAATATCCTGGAGATCTGCACGACGTTCGCCGAGCCTTTCCATAACCCGCCCCTGATGTGCAACCTCTACATCTACCGTGAGCGTTTCCCAGGGTTCGTGCATCGTCCCGTCGATTTCACGCATGATCACCTCAGGCCGTGAGATCGCAAGTTCGTACCCCTCACGCCGCATATTCTCGACCAGGATCGACAAGTGCAGTTCCCCACGACCGGAAACTCTAAATTTATCCGGGTCGGCCATCGGTTCAACCCGCAGTGCAACGTTGTGGATCAGTTCCCTAGACAAGCGTTCGGCTAGATTTCTGCTCGTGACGTAATGCCCGTCCTGACCGGCCAACGGTGAGTCATTGACGCGGAACGTCATGCTCAGTGTCGGCTCATCCACTTTCAGTGGTTCCAGACGGTCAACATTTTCGGGCTCACACAGGGTGTCGGATATCCGTAGCCCTTCGATGCCCGTAAACGCCACGATGTTGCCCGCATCCGCCTGCTCGAGTTCGACTCGCTCGAGGCCATCAAACCCGAGAATCTGTAAAACCCGTCCATCCCGTACCCGGCCATCTGCACTGGCGATACACACGGTGTCATTGCGGCGAAAGCTGCCGCGCTGTACCCTGCCGATCCCGATCACACCGACATAATTCGAATAGTCAAGGGCGCTGACCTGCAGCTGGAATGGTCCATCGAGGTCCACCTGAGGCGGCGGCACGTGCTCTACCACGGCGCTGAACAGGACATCCATATCGCCGGTACTCGAGTCACTCTCCAACGTAGCCCATCCTTCCAGGGCTGAAGCGTAGATCACCGGAAAGTCCAGCTGCTGGTCGGATGCACCCAGACGGTGAAAAAGCTCGAATGTCTCGTCGACAACCCAATGGGGGCGAGAACCCTGTCGATCTATCTTGTTGACCACCACAATCGGATTTAGGCCGTAGGCGAGAGCCTTTTGCGTGACGAAGCGGGTCTGTGGCATCGGTCCTTCGACTGCGTCGACCAGCAGCAGCACCGAGTCCACCATGGAAAGCACACGCTCAACTTCACCGCCGAAGTCGGCGTGGCCCGGGGTGTCGACAATGTTAATCTGACAGTCCTGCCAGCGGATGGCGGTGTTCTTAGAAAAGATAGTAATGCCCCGTTCACGCTCCAGATCATTCGAGTCCATGACGCGTTCCGGTAACGTGCTTCGGGCATTAAGCGTTCCAGACTGGCGCAACAGTTGATCGACCAACGTTGTCTTGCCGTGATCGACGTGGGCAATGATCGCGATGTTGCGCAGTGTGCTGGCCGACTGATTCATAGGTTCTGGTCAAGATCCGGCATATTCGGAATCCGGGCTGAAAGCGGGCGGGATTATAGGGGGCGGGTCCGGTATTGTCGCCTGGGACCGGCAAAACCCGGTGGGTCCACCCTCAGTCAGTGTTCGGACCCATCACAGTCGAACACTTTTTTGTATAGTTCCGCCGGTCTTTAATCCTGATAAAGAACCAATCCATGGCGATTACTGCCTACCGGCAGCTCGTGACCGCAAACAAACGACTGCTGGGCTTTGGCTTTGTCATGGCGCTGTGTTCAAGCTTTGGCCAGACCTTCTTCATCGGTATCGTCGGCCCGGACATACAGCGGGAGTTCAGCCTGAGCCATACCCTGTGGGGCACCATCTATATGGTCGGCACACTTCTGAGTGCTGCGCTTCTGCCCTGGACGGGTGCACTCATCGATCGGTTCAGGCTACGAAGCTATGCGCTGGCTGCCTGCCTCCTTCTGATCGGTGCCTGTGCCTACACAGCGAGTGTCAGTGGGACTGTTTCCTTGATTCTAGCGATTTTCCTCCTACGCCACGCGGGCCAGGGACTCGTATCACATATATCCATCACCACCATGACGCGTTACTTCAACCGGGAACGCGGCCGCGCAATCGCAGTTGCCTCGGTTGGTTTTACCGCAGGTGAGGCGGTTCTGCCGTTCCTCGCCGTCGTTCTAATCGGTACCGTCGGCTGGCGCTGGACCTACGGATCGGTGGCTTTTTTGATCGGTCTGACCGTGATACCGACGGTGCTCTGGCTGCTGAGAAACCACGAATCAGCACACCGTATCCACCTCGCGCGAGTGGCAGAGAACGAAGCTGGAGCAACCGACTCTCGGCGCTCTTGGCGCCGGTCTGAAGTACTGCGGAACCGGGTGTTCTACCTGCTCATGCCAGGACTGCTCGCCACTTCGACCATCGGGACCGCAATGTTTTTTCATCATCTGAATCTTGCCGATGAGAAAGGCTGGTCACATACCTGGATCACCGGCAACTATGCCGTTTTTGCAGTCGCCACGACGGTTTCTCTGCTCCTTTTCGGGCGTTTGATTGACCGGTTCAGTGCAGTACGCGTTGCACCGGCAATGCTGGTTCCACTGATCCTATCGATGCTCAGTATCGCGCTGCTTGACCGAGCCTGGAGCGTCATTCTCTATATGGTGCTGCTGGGCATCCAGTCCGGTTTGTATCACACCGTGACCTCGGCCCTTTGGGCGGAGCTTTACGGCGTCCGTCATATCGGTTCGATCAAAAGTCTGTACTTCTCACTCAGTGTACTGGCCTCCGCACTAGGTCCCGTACTTATGGGCTCACTGGCCGATCTCGGTATGACGCTCAGTACGGTGTGCTTGTACTTTGCTGTCTATGCGGTCTGTGCGGGGCTGCTTCTAGCCAGCACATTACGTCAGTGGGTCCATCGGGACCGCGACTCATGATACCTTTAAAGAAGTTACCCACTCGCGGGATCTGAACGTGACATCGACCGACGACCTCGCCTACCAGAACCTTGATCCCAACACCGTTCTTGCGGCGGTCGAAAGTCAGGGACACGCCTGCGACGGCCACCTTCTGGTACTCAACAGTTACGAGAACCGGGTCTACCAGGTAGGAATAGACAACAGTCGTCCCTTGATCGCGAAGTTCTACCGACCTGGTCGGTGGGACGACGCGACCATCCTGGAAGAACACGCCTTCGCTCTGGAACTCGCGGAAGGCGAGGTGCCGCTGATCGCTCCAATAAAAGACAGACTGGAACGAACACTGTTCCGGCACGCAGGACATCGGTTTGCGCTCTTTCCAAGCCGCGGCGGACGGCCACCCAACCTTGAAGACCCGGAGCACCAGAGGCAACTCGGCCGTTTTCTAGGGCGTCTGCACGCGATCGGATTGACTCGCCGCTACGCGTACCGCCCCGTTCTCGATGTAGACACGTTCGGCGAGGCGTCTGTCAGGTACCTGCTAGACAACGAGTTCATACCAGCTGACCTCGAGCCTGCCTACCGCTCCCTCACCATAGACCTTCTGCAGCAGGTCCGCTGGTGCTATGAGCGCGCAGGGACGGTTGATCTGATCCGTCTACACGGTGATTGCCACACCGGCAACATCCTGTGGACCGACGATGGACCCCATCTGGTCGATCTGGATGATTCGCGTAGGGGGCCGGCCGTACAGGACCTGTGGATGTTCCTGTCCGGCGATCGACAGGATCAGGAAACTTCCCTAAATACTCTTCTGGAGGGCTACTGCCAGTTCAGTCATTTCAACGTGACGGAACTACATCTGATCGAAGC
>CAJXBY010000127.1 GCA_913051905.1 uncultured Gammaproteobacteria bacterium
CGACGGTTGCACTCGAGTGCGGCGGCACCATAGACAAATTCATCGGTGACGCCATCGTGGTTTTCTTTGGAGACCCTGACTCCCAGGGAGAAAAGAATGACGCACTGGCCTGTATCGAAATGGCACTGCAGATGCAGCAAAGGGTGAGTGAACTTCAGGACCATTGGAAAAAACAGGGTGTCAGCAACGGAATCCAGGTCCGAACAGGAATCACCACTGGGTACTGTACGGTCGGGAACTTCGGCTCCAACCAGAGAATGGACTACACGGTTCTGGGTAAACCGGTCAACCTCGCAGCCCGTCTCCAGTCGATCTCAGAAGCCGGTCAGATACTGATTGCGGAAAGCACCCAGGCCTTGGTTGGTGACCAGATCAAGTGCACATTGTTCGATGAGATTCAACCCAAGGGGTTTGCCCGGCCTTTCAACGTCTATACCGTCGAAGGATTTCTTGAAACCTCGAAACGCAGCGACCTCAAAAAACTCAATCACGCCCGTGAACATGTTGAAGTCAACATTCTCGACAGCTCGGATATCCCTGCCGCGATTCGGGAACTCAAACAGATCGAGGAAGAAATTGCAGGACGTCTGGGCAGCACTGACCCGGCTGAATAATATGGTCGAACCTGATTCCAGAATTGTTCTATACAACAGCCGGACCGGCCGGAAAGAGCCGCTGGAAACACAGCAACCGGACACCGTAGGGATGTACGTGTGTGGACCGACCGTCTACAACCTTGCCCACATCGGCAACGCCCGGCCCGCCGTCATCTTTGACATGCTGGCACGTCTTCTTCAGCTGTTCTACGCGCAGGTCACCTACGTCAGAAACATCACGGACGTAGACGACAAAATCAACGCAGCTGCGATGGAAACCGGTGAGTCGATCGGCACGATAACCAGGCGATTTACTGCCGCTTACCACGATGACATGCAGGCACTCGGGGTGTCTGCACCGGATGTCGAACCGCGCGTCACGGATCACATTCCCCAGATAATCGCCTTCATCGCTGATCTAATTGACCGGGAAAACGCCTATGAGGCCGAAGGCCACGTCCTCTTCAATGTGCACTCATACCCGGACTATGGCCACCTGTCCGGCCGCAGCACGGAAGACATGATCGCCGGTGCCAGAGTTGAGATCGCACCGTACAAGCGCGACCCGATGGACTTTGTACTCTGGAAACCCTCTACACCCGAGATGCCGGGCTGGGACAGTCCCTGGGGACGGGGTCGGCCCGGCTGGCACATTGAGTGCTCGGCCATGAGCGCCTGCCACCTGGGTGTCACTCTGGATATTCATGGCGGCGGCCGCGACCTTATTTTCCCGCACCACGAAAACGAGATTGCGCAGAGTACCTGTGCCCACGATGGGGCCCTTTACTGCCGCATGTGGGTACACAACGGATTTGTCACTGTCGAAGGGCAGAAAATGTCCAAGTCTCTAGGTAACGTATTGCTGGTACGCGATCTGCTGGGTGAGGCACCGCCGGAAGCAATTCGTCTGGCCCTGCTCTCCGCCCATTACCGAGCGCCCCTTGACTGGACGTCCAAGCGCCTCCAGGAGTCCCGACGCACGCTGACCAAGTGGTATGAGGCACTCGCCGGAAGCGCAGCCCCCTCGCAGAAAGAGACACTACAACCGGATGCCCTGGTGACAACCGCATTATGTGACGATCTCAATACCGCAAAGGCTTCGGCACGCATTCACCAGCTGGTCAGAGACTTAAACAAAGAGGCGGTGCCCGGCAAACAGCAAAGACTGCACGGGACTATTGTCGCGTCTGCCGGACTCATGGGCCTGCTGCAGCAGGATCCGGAGCAGGCACTGCAGAAACTGGCCGAAGACAAAGATCGGTCCGATGAAATCGATGAGGAATGGATCGAACAGTGCCTTGAGGAGCGCCGACAAGCTAGGCAGCAGAAAAATTTTGCCCAGGCCGATCTGATTCGGAACCGGCTGTCGGCTGTCGGCATCCGGATCGAGGATGGTCCGGCGGGCACCTCATGGCACCGGCAGTGAGCCGCCAGGTTTCCAGGCACCCACCCGAATTCCAATCACGCCACTACCGGGTCCAAGTTCGACTATGACGCTGTCCAATGCAGAGCGGGATGCGTGGCTCGCCCGTTGGCGGGAGGGCCGAATCCGCTTCCATCTGGAGCAGATCAACCCGACTCTCGTCCGTTATGCCAACCGCCTTCTTCCGCACAAGAAGTGCCGCGTGCTGGTGCCGCTGTGTGGCAAAAGTCTGGACCTCGGCTGGCTGGTCGAACAAGGTCACGATGTCGTTGGTGTAGAGCTTTCAGAAAAAGCCGTGTCGGACCTTTTCACTGATTCGGGCTGGTCCCCGACCATTGACCGCAAGAGTGGGTATGAGGTTTGGCGGTACGGGTCTCTGGCGATTTTCGTCTCCGACCTCTTCGCACTCGATCCTTTACTGGTCGGAACATTCGACAGCGTCTGGGACCGGGCCGCGCTGGTTGCACTGAATCAACCGGACCGTGCACGCTACGTACCCTGGGTTCTCAATCGGCTCGAC
This sequence comes from uncultured Gammaproteobacteria bacterium, assembly GCA_913051905.1. Next base: position 2,540 of record CAJXBY010000127.1, read on the forward strand.
TCCGGCGGACGCGTTCTTTTGAGTACGCTGAGCTATGATCAAACCCGGATGGAGGGGCCGCCGTACAGTGTCACTGCCAATGAGGTCAGATCGCTCTACCAGTCCGTGGCCACACTGGAAAAAATTGAACAAACCGAAGTCGCCCAGCACAATCCTCTGTTTATCGAAGCAGAAATTGACCAGGCTCTTGCAGAAACCTGGCTCATTGACTTGTGAACACCGTTCAAACCAACGAAGAAAACCCTTTTTAGGCCTATGGCAGATCATCTGAAAATGGACCCGGCGCGAATCGCCCGATTGCAAGATCCACAAAGACTTCAAACCGTTGACCCGGCCCGCATCTGGCAGTGTGTGTCAGTCTGTCCTTCAGCTGTGATCGCCGACATCGGGTGCGGCGCAGGTTACGTCGCCCTTCCCTTCGCGGCTCACTTTCCTGAAGCAACCGTTTATGCCTGTGATGTACTGAGTGGCATGCTGGATCTGGTCGATGAAGCTGCCCAGACCCGTGCGCTGGACAACCTCAAGGGTATCCTCATGACAGGAGTGGACACTGGACTGTCAGCCCATACCGTTGACCTGGTGACAATGTTACAGGTCCATCATGAACTGGACGACCCAGAAGCCGTACTCGGCGAATGCCGCCGAATTCTTAAAAAAGGAGGCCATTTGGTTATAGTCGACTGGAAACATCCGGATGACGGCGGCCCCGAATCCCCTGGGCGCCGCGTTTCCGCTTCTGAAATCCGTCTCCAGCTCGAGAGAACTGGATTTTCGGAGGTACGGTCACATCCGGTCTATACACTGCACAACCTCATCACTGCCCAGCCAGGAACCGACAAACCTGACTGACACCGGGCCCGGTATTGCACATCCGACCTCCACAATTTGATCCTGTCCTCTACCAGACAGGATTTCGGTGCCAGGTACACGCCTGATAATATCCCGCCGGCGCAGGACCCTGTAGGGGACCAGGCAAGGAGAATTGCATGAAGCCCAAAAGATGGAAGGATGCTGCCAATAAGCTCTTCCCCTACCAGGTTGGATTTACGTCACCGCCGCATGATTTTGACGCCGCACCCACTGATTTTCTGCGCATAGCCCCTGATACCGTTGGCATTCACGGCCGCATGCTTCATGTGCCCCACTATTCCCACGAACTCAAACAGCGGGCGGACAACTTCCAGCTCCTGGAGGAGTTTGTCCACTGTATGTCGAACAATGGTGCCGATGTCCTGGGACAGGTGGGCACCAACTGGGTCCACTGCAACGGGACAACACCCGACGACATAGCGACCTTCTGCGACCGGCTGAGTGACAGCTACGAGACCCCCTTCCACATGGCGGGTATGTGCCTGGTCGAGGGTCTGCGTGAACTGAACGTCGAGAAAATTGCCCTGAACTCGGTCTACTACTGGCCGGACTGGCGGGATGGTATCGCGCGGTTCCTGACACAAGCCGGTTTCGACCTGATCTATGCGGGTAACTTTGTGGATCTCGGGCTCTACCCGACCCAGCAAGATGTCAACGATCGGCATTGGATATTCCCTGGCGAGATGGCCGAGAAATCGATGCTGCGGGTCGCAGAGCTCGCACCACAAGCAGAGGCGATCGTGGTCAACGGCATGCCCAATTTCAGACGCAGTGATGGACAGCCGCAGCGCATTGTTTCCGTTCAGACTCAACTGGAGGCACTGACAGGCAAACCAATCGTGTCTTCGGACAGCGCCCTTTACTGGCGCATCTTCAAGACCCTGGGCCTTGTACCCACCCAGCCGCATGGCTGCTTGCTGTCAAAGCTGACATGAACGACATTCCTTTGCACCCCGACCCGGCGGAATCGTTCACACTGCCCGCGCGTTTCTACCATGATGCCGAAATCTATGATAAAGAAAAATCGGCCATTTTCTATCGCAGCTGGATCTATGTGGGTCATCAGAGCCAACTGGCTAAAGCGGGCGACTACCTGACTGCCGGGATTCATGAGCAGAATGTCTTCGTGATCCGTAATGCTTCGGGTACGCTGAACGCGTTTTACAACGTATGCCAGCACCGTGGTCACGAACTGCTGTTTGGGGCAGGACAGAAAAAATCGGCAATCGTCTGCCCCTATCATGCCTGGACCTACGATTTTGACGGTGCGCTGATCCGGGCCCGCAACACCGAACGGATGGCGGGATTCGACCGCTGCGCCTTCTCGCTCAAGCCGGTGCGTATCGAGGTTTTCTGTGGCCTGGTCTTTGTCAATCTTGATCCTGACGCCACTGCCCTTTGCGAACAAGCAGGAGAACTCGAGGCGGAAATCCGATCGTTCTGTCCTGACTTGAACGCCGTCGTCTTTGCCCAGAGGGATACTTACGATGTGGCCAGCAACTGGAAGGTCCTGGTGGATAATTTTCTGGAGTGTTATCACTGCGACCCCGCACATCGGGACTTCGTTGATCTGGTCGACATGAACAGCTACCGCTCGAGTGTGAGCGGAATTTACTCACGACATATTTCAACTGCATCCCGCTCTACAGAAAACAGCGCCTACCGATTCGAGAAAGGGAAGGTCGATTTCGGTTACGCAGGATGGTTTCTATGGCCGAATCTCACGATCTGGATTTACCCAGGTGACCCAAACATCTCGGTGCTGCAAATGATTCCAAGCGGAATTAACCGTACGATCGAGCATCAGGACTGGTTTCTGCCAGCAGGGAACCTCAGCACACAACTCAAAGAGGCGATGGTTTACCAGAAAGACGTTTTGCAGCCCGAAGATATCCGTCTTTGTGAAAGTGTGCAGCGCGGACTGCTATCGAAAGGCTACAACCAGGGACGGTTTGTCGTTGACGAGTCACGCAGCGAACTCTCTGAACACGCGGTGCATCATTTTCAGAGCATGGTCACGGCATCCCTGGCCTCAGCCGACTGACGGCGGGCGCCCGACATGCAGATTGAACGCATTGAGATCCGGGTCGTCGGACCTGAAACCCGCCACTACACGTGGTCCGACGATCTGCCGGCACAGCATCAGAGCAACACACTGATCCGGATATTCACCGACTCCGGAATAGAGGGTGTTGCCGGCGTCTGGAACGCGACTTCATTTGACTACGACCGGTACACCGCTGAATCCCTGCGCCATCTGATCCCGATTCTGATCGGCCGGGATCCGCTTGATCGTGGTGCTATCCTTCACGATCTTCGCCCCCGGGTTTTTCCGCAACCCCCCGGGGCATTGGCCGTGATCGACATTGCCTTGTGGGACATTGCTGGCAAACTGGCTGGAAAACCGGTCTGTGAACTGCTCGGTGGCCGACTCGATCGCATTCCGGCCTATGCCAGTACACCCATGTTCGACGACATCGATGCCTACCTTTCACTGATCGAAGATCTGGTAAAACAGGGGTTCCAGGCGGTCAAGTTTCACACCTGGTGCATACCGGAACGTGACCTTGAACTCGCGCGCGAAGCCCGCCGCTGCTATCCCGACCTGGCGCTGATGCTTGATGCAGAGAACAATTACGATCCAGCCGGCGCATTGGAGGTCGCAAAAGTTCTTTCGGAACTCGAGTTCCGTTGGCTGGAGGCGCCGTTACCCGACCGGGATCTTGCCGACTACAAGAGTCTGGTCAAGCAGGTCGACATTCCGATAATCCCATCAGGCAACTGGGTTCAGGATCTGTCTCTCTTCGGAGAAGCCATACAAATGGGTGCCTGGAATACGACCCGCACCGACGCCACCATACTTGGGGGTATCACACCGGCTCGTGAAGCGGTTTCGATGTCAGAAGCAGCCGGGATGCGCTGCGAACTCATGTCCTGGGGCTATACCCTGCCCTCGGCAGCCAATCTGCACCTGATGCTTGGTTGTGGAAACTGCAGCTACTACGAACAGCCACTGCCTCTAGAAACATTTGAGTACGGCATGCGGTCGGTGATACGGACGCAAGCTGACGGACACGTGTACGCACCGACTGAGCCCGGGCTGGGGTATGACGTCGACTGGCCGGCGATGGAAGCCGCCACCGTACACCAGCTGGTCTGCGACCGAGACTCACTCCGGTAACGTCAGGCACTGTGGGGTGCCTTCCGGCCCGCAATGAGAGCCTATTTGATGCGTATCGAAAGCTCGAGCAGGGTAATGTAGCGTGCCGCGTTGGCAATTGTCTTTTCGCTTTGCCAGTCTGCTCGGGCAGCCTCCAGTTCCTCACTGATCGGCTCACTCTTGGGCTTCGCGTCCCCCGGATGCTTGGGTGGTTCCAGTATTGTTCGAACCTGTTGCCAAATGTTGGACATAGTGCCTCTCCAGATCTACGACTCCGAGTAGTCTAAACTCACCGGGGCATCAGAAAACAACCCGATCCGGCTTTCGGGCACTCCTATCCAAGCACGGCTTCGCGTCAACAAGGACAACGGGTTAGACTTTTTGTCCCTCTTGGAGAACATTGATGATCAGCGTGACGATAGAGTATTTCATTAGACCAGGTTTTGAGAAAGCCTATGAGGCCCTTGCCGAAAAGGTCTACCCTGATGTGCACAGCATTGATGGATTTATCTCGGTGGAGGGCTTTGAAAGTCGATCTGAACCGGGTAAACGGCTGTCACTGTCATATTGGCGTGACGAAGACGCAGTTAAGACGTGGCGACGGCATCCTGAGCATGTCCGTGTGATGAAACAGGGAAAAGAAGAGATCTTTTCTTCCTATAGGATCACCGTGTCTTCTGCCCTCCGTGATTATTCATTCCAAAGAGATGTTTAATCCAACAGTCAGATGACTCTCGACAGTCAAAGCACTTTCCTGGTCCTGCCGGTCTTTACCGGGCCCGTTGTGGGCAAAGGACAGCCTCCTCGCCCGACCTGATGTATTCATCGCGACCGGTCGGCACCTTCGCCCGTGAAGTGAGCGAGCTTTCACTCTGGGAGAGTCTGGACGATCTCACCGTCGCACGCCTTGCGGACAGCTGGTCTCGTCATGGTCTTCTCTTTTTCCGCCGCCAGGCACTGTCCGAAGCCGAGCTGCTGAAGTTCAGCACCTATTTCGGAGATCCGGACGTGATCGTTCGCGAAGATTGGGCCTCTACTACGACACCTCAGGTGATCCAGATCAGTAACATGAAAAACTACCAGGGGGAATCAATTGGAG
>CAJXBY010000128.1 GCA_913051905.1 uncultured Gammaproteobacteria bacterium
TCAGCCTCAGTCAGGGTGAACCGGACTTCGAGACACCCGATCACATCAAGGAAGCCGCACTCAGTGCCATGCACGACGGCCACACGCGCTACACCTCGGTTGACGGCATACCCGAGCTCAAGAGTGCGATCTGCATGAAGTTCAGGCAAGACAACCAGCTCTCTTATGATCAGTCCCAGGTCTCGGTCAGCACCGGTGGCAAGCAGGTGCTCTACAACGCCTTCATGGCCACACTCAACCCGGGTGATGAAGTCGTCATCCCCGCACCTTACTGGGTGTCGTACCCGGACATGGTGGTGCTTGCTGAAGGCCGCCCCGTGTTTGTTTCCTGTCCGGCAGCAAACAACTTCAAGCTGACCGCCGGAGACCTTGAAGCCGCGATCACTCCCAACACCCGGTGGCTGATACTCAACAGCCCTTCGAACCCGACCGGTTCGGTCTACAGCCGGGAAGAACTCGAGGCTCTGGCTGCTGTACTGCTACGTTACCCCGACGTACTCATAATGACCGATGACATCTATGAACACCTGATCTACGGGGATGCTCGTTTCTTTACTCTGGCCCAGATCGAGCCCGAGCTCAGCCACCGGACCCTGACCTGCAACGGGATGTCCAAGGCCTACTGCATGACAGGCTGGCGGATCGGCTTTGCCGGGGGACCTGAGCCCCTGATCCGTGCGATGGCAAAACTGCAGTCTCAGTCGACATCCAATCCGACCAGCATTTCCCAGTATGCGGCCACCGCAGCATTGAAAGGTGGCCGGGACTTTCTTACCGAGATGCTGACCGCCTACGAGGAACGGCGGGATACCGTGGTCGGACTACTCGGCAGTATCGAGGGCATTTCCTGCGCCACACCAGATGGCGCGTTCTATGTCTACCCTTCCTGTACGGGTCTGATCGGTGCTGTCACGCCGACAGGTGAGACGCTTGAAAACGATACCGCCGTAGGCAGCTATCTGCTCGAAGCCGCCAAGGTCACGGTGGTGCCCGGAGAGGCTTTTGGTCTGCAGGGGTACTTCAGGGTGTCCTACGCAACTGCTATCGAGAATCTGGTGGAAGCCTGTGACCGGATCCGGCTCGCGTGTGAGAAACTGGCGCTAACCTGAAGCCCCTGTCACCCCGCGACCCAAACCCGCCAGTCCCGTCGCGAGGTCTGGATACCGCGGCACGACACCCAAGTGTGTTTTCATGAGACTGTTGTCGATCCTCTTGGACTCAGCCAGGTAGGACCGCATTCCGGCGCTGAGTGCCTGCTTCTGTTCGGCCCGACTGACGACCGGCGGCCTGGGTAATCCCAGCGCGTCAGCAACCTCAAAAAAGAAATCGGTCATAGTGCTGGGGTTGCCGTCACTGATGTTGTACACCGGTGCCGGGTCACCGATCCTTGCAGCTGCCAGACAGGACTCAACAAGATCATGGGCGTGTACGCGGTTACTCCACGGTGACGCCTGCGGCGCCAGCACCGGCTGGCCGGCGCGCAGCCTTTCAAGAGGCAGCTTGCCCGGCCCGTAAATACCCGGGACACGGAGAATGACCGACAGCACACCCCGGTCGTCGCACCACTTCTGCAGGGTCTCTTCGGCGTTTACCCGGCGGTGTCCCCGGTCGCTCTTGGGGTTGACCGGCCGCGATTCGTCCACCCATTCGCCGCCGCAGTCGCCATAAACGCCGGTTGTACTGATCAGCACAATACGGTCGGGCTCGAGTCCGGGACGCACAGCGGCCAGCCCGGCTGCCAGTCGAGTATCGACCCGATCTTGCGTCGGTGGTGGGGCGAACCAGTAAAGTACCCGGCCCTTGAGGTCCGGCAGAGACCCCGGCGGCAGCCGGTCGAGATCAGCGTTCCGGGCATCAATCCCCAGGGCTTTGAGATCAGCGGCGCTGCTGGCCCGCCGCACCAGCGCGCCGACGGCGCCTCCGTCAGCCAGTTCACGAAAGGCGACCTGGCAGCCGACATAGCCACACCCAGTGAAAAAACTGTGCATCAAGGCGTTTCCTGGCATTTTGAGCGGTGAATATCAGGGTTCAATTGCACATTAGCGAGTTATTTCGGATATTATTATATAGTCATATTGTTTAATAATTAAATTATTGAACTTCTGCGTCACGTCGTGCCCGGTCAGTGTACGCGCCCCGGGGCAGCGCCGCTGCCTTGGACATCGGGGGGCACCGGCGATGCGTGGTGAAGCACCATCTTCCAGCTGTCCCCGACCAGCCGGTAGGCATTCGTTGCCAGCACGGTGCTCCGGCTCAAGCTGTTGTCCTGATTCACCGTAATGTTCTCGAAGAGCAGATGGACCGCAAGGCCGTCGCTTTCAAAGCGCCGGGTATGGCTGAGCGAGAAACGCAGTGCCGTCGGTTGGGAGAAAATCTCACCCCAGCTCCGGCGCACGGCATCATGCCCTTCAATGCGCCGGCCGAAAGGATGGATGCAGACCGCTTCATCCGGGTGCCAGACCCGCATCATCGCCTCAAGATCGGCGCTCTGGAAGGCGTCGTAAAAAGCCGTCTCGGCAACGTGCGCTGAGCTGAATGTCACGGACAGGCCTCCGTCATGCCGCGTCTGTCAGAAACAGGATCGTACCCCAGAACCATTATGGCCCGATGCTACAATCGGCCGCACCACCCACTTCCGAGACAACCGCACGGGCGGGATCATCAGCGCCGGAGAATTTGCCGTGAACGAAAAAACCCGGACCGAACTGGAAGCCTCAGCTTTCAGGGGGCTCGTAGAGCACTTGCAGAAGCGAACCGACGTACAGAACATCGACTTGATGAATCTTGCCGGTTTCTGCCGCAACTGCCTGTCCAAGTGGTACCTGGCGGCCGCTGAAGAACGCGGCGTGGAAATGGATTACGAAAAAGCCCGCGAAAAGGTCTACGGCATGACTTATGGGGCCTGGAAATCCACACACCAGAAGGAGGCTTCGGCCGAACAGAAAGCCCTTTTCGACGAGACCAAACCACTGCACGCCCAGATCAGCGGACACAACAAAGCCTGATCGGCCTCATCCCTGCTGGCTTTCCGGTCGTGCCGGCCTCAACCGCCCAGCGGGTGGATCAGCGACTGCTCACGCTGGAACGGTACCACGTCCGGATCAGGGCGCTCGTCGACCTCCCGGGCAAATCGATGGCCGTCGTAAACCGCCTGCGCGATGGTGGACGGTGCCATGCAATCGCCGATCCGCATCAGGCTGAACGGCAGGTCGGCCAGTCGTGATTCGTCTTCACCGGCGAGTGCAAAATACAGCGCATTGTCCGGTACACGGCTCGTCACCAGGACCAGTGAAACCGCATCGCGGTGCACGACCTGACCGGTTGCATTGCAACGGGTCTGAACATGGCCGGGAGACACTGCAGCAAGGGTCTGCTTAGCCGCCAGTGTGACACCCATCTCGAGCAACCGCTGTTCGATACGGTGCTGTTCCATGGTGTTCTGGGTCCAGTGCGAAACTTCCGGACCCGGTGTGACCAACGTGACGGCCAGCCCTGACGCTGCCAGCAGTTCAGCAATCACCCCGCCCAGGTAGTAATGGTCATCGTCGTAGACCAGAACCGGTCCCTCATCTGGACTCCGGCCGGCGGTGATATCGTCGGATGTGTACAGTGCCGGATGCGTATCACAGCCGGCGACAGGCTGCCAGGTGGCGCGACCCACACCGTCGCGGCGCCATTGCGCACCGGTCGCGATGGCCACGTGATCGGCACCGAATTCACGGATACTGTTCGCGTCCATTGCACTTCCCGGATAGAAACGCACGTCCGCACAGCGTCCGATCTGACCGATCCGGTAATCGGCGACCCGCTGGTAACTGGCAAGTCCCGGCAACCGGGCCTCGGCCACAGCCCGCCCGCCGCCCTGGTCGCGGTCAGCCAGGGTGACCTCGTAACCCCGCCGGCCGAGCGACATGGCTGCTTCCAGACCCGCCGGTCCTGCACCGACCACCAACACAGTCTTTGAGGCGCCACGCGGGTTCATGGACTCCGGATGCCAGCTGCGTCGCCACTCTTCACCCATGGTCGGGTTCTGGGTACAGCGGATCGGACTCTGCGTCCAGTCGCCGGCCACACAGATGTTACAGCCGATACACTCGCGGATGTCTTCTATCCGGCCCTGTTCGATCTTGCGTGGCAGAAACGGGTCGGCAATCGACGGTCTGGCTGCCCCGATCATGTCCAGCACGCCGCGCCGTATCTGTGCCACCATTGCATCCGGCGAGGTAAATCGCCCCACGCCGACCACTGGCTTGCTTGTGCAGTGTTTAACGAAGGACACGTAGCGTTCCTGGTTGCCCTCTTCACCGAAGCGCGCAGTCACCGAATCGTTGGCCCAGTCACTGACGTTGACATCCCAGATGTCAGGCAACTCGGCCAGCATTTCGACGATCTCGCGGCCCTCGCCGGCGCTGCAGATGCCGTCATCACCCAGCAGTTCGTCGACGGCAAAACGAAGGGCGACTCCGCAGGTGTCACCGACCGCCTCGTGCGTGTCTTCCAGCAACTCTCGAGTGAGCCGAACCCGGTTCTCCAGCGAGCCACCGTACTCGTCCCCACGGCGGTTGTGGCGTCGGCTGATGAAGTGCATCGGCAATGAAAGATCATGGCCGGCGTACACATAGACGATATCGAAGCCAGCATCGCGCGCACGGATGGCCGCCTGCCGGTGCCAGCGCCGGACACTGGCGATGTCACGGTGGGTCATGGCACAGGCCTGGACCGGATCAAAACTATTGACCGGGCTGTCGGAGACACCCAGCACCGGCAGCCGTGAGTAGTTGTTGGACACGTTATGTCCACTGTGTACCAGCTCAACAGCTGCCAGCGCACCGTGCTCATGTACCCGGTCGACCATCAGGGCCAGTCGCTTCTGGTCATCAAGATCCCACAGCCTGGCTTCACGATAGGGCAGCACATCGCTGCTGGGATGAATATCGCACTCCTCCGTCGCGACCACTGCCCAACCGCCTTCTGCTTTCATCCCGCGCATGGCGGCGACACTGTTCGGCATGGTGTGTCCCATACCGTTGCAGTGAGGCACCTGGTAAAACCGGTTGCGGGCCGTGACCGGCCCGATCTGTATCGGCTCAAACAGAACGTCGTATCGGCTGTCTCTGGTCATGGACCTCTCCGGTTGCGTACCCCAACTGACAGTAAAAAGCAGCGCACGCCTTCAGCCGTCTTGTGGACCGCCAAACAGTTCGTCTAGCTGTTTGCGCGGGTTATCGACCGGTCCAGATGGTTCACCGGTACTCTTTTTACCGAACAGCCTGTCGAGTTCGGAACGGGAAGCAGCGGGCTCTTTCGCGTGCGGCCCAGTGCGGCCCTCCGGCTGCAGTGCGAACCAGTCGCAGAAATTGGCCTTTTCCCTATCGCTGACTGACTCGGCCCGCGGCTCGTCACAGTCACTGCGTAGCCTGGGATTCCAGTTACGGCACATTCGGCAGGTGTGTAACTGTGCTCGACATTGAGGACACGCCGCGTAAGTGGAGAGCGGCATCGGCTCGTCTTCAATCCCGGCACCGCAGCTCCAGCAGTGCAGTTTCTGGTTCAAACGTCCTCTCCCCGACGGCTGTGGGCGGTGCTTCACCCAACGTGAAACGCGTGGCCCTCATTTTCAGTGTACCCTGAACTCGGTTTTCTTCAGCACTCCGCGCCAACACCTGGGGCGCCGTGTCATCCGCCGCTCCAGACGGCGGGCGACCCTGACAAACACCCTGATCACCCGCAGCAGCCTGACCTTGAGCCCGTTGTATGAAAACACCGAGAAGTAGATCGGCTGGTATCGCCACAGCGCATAGCGGTCGGTACCGGCAAGTTCAGGCCCGTGAAACGACCGGAACGCACTCAGGGTCTGATAGTCGACCTCCGAATCCCGGGTCGCCGATTCAAAGTGCCACAGTCTGATCTGCGGCGACACCAAACAGCGCAGTCCCTGGCGACGTGCCCGCTGGCAGAAATCAACGTCTTGGAAACTGTTCGGAAAAGCCAGCGAGAAACCGCCCAGGTCCATAAACGTCTTCCTGGCACAGCACAGAAACGCACCGCTGATCGACGTGGTTTCGTGATCGGCGAGGTAACGGTGCATGGGATCCCCCACATCATCGGGATCCGGCGTTGGTGCATAGTGCACAGCAGAATTCCGCCCGACGTTGTCACCGCAGGACTGTACCGTGCCGTCTTCGTTGAGCAGCATCCCACCCACACAGGCGACGCCGTCGTCCGCGAGCAACGAAATCACCGAGGCGCTCCATCCGGAACTGGCGATCTCGGTATCGTCGTTGAGAAAGACCAAAAGGTCACCGGACGCCTCCGAAGCACCCAGGTTGCACTTGCGGGAAAAATTGAAGCCGGGCGCGTCGCAGACGGCCCGGCCGGGAAGACCCAGACCGGTCAGAATCTGCTCGGCGGTCGTACTGTCGTCCTCATGATTCAGAATGAGAATTACCTCCAGCTCCGGGGACAGCAGGTCAGGCCGGGGCTGGACGGGCAGCGACGCACGTACCGACCGCAGGCAGTCTTCAAGCAATGAGCGCCGGGAGCCGTTCACAATGCGGGTGGTGCCGAGCTTGCACGGGACCAGTATGGAAAGGGACGGCACCCGGGCCGGTACCAGCCGCGAACGGTAGACCCCGATGTGTTCAGCCTGTCCGCTCCCGCGGCGCTGGAAAAGCGCCGGCTCGATGCGGGCAACCAGACCGCGCCGCTCGAAGTGTTCCTCAAGGGCAAGCTGTGAACGATCACGGCTGTCGCTGGACAGGCTCTCACCGGAACGCGACTGCGTCTGGTCCAGAATCCGCCAGTGATACGCCACAGCTTCGGCGTGTACCGGGCTCACCCGCTCACTCATCCGTAGCGCCAGGTCGTGATCCTGGCTGCCTTCAAATCCCAGCCGGTAACCACCGACGCGTTCGAAAAGCTCGTGCGAGAAGATTTGCAGGTGGTTGATGTACATCGTCGAACGAAGCAACTGAGGACTGTAGTCCGGCTTGAACATGCGTCGAATGAGAAACCCTTTGGCATCCACCTGGATCTCATCTGAGTACGTCCAGGCTGAATCGTGGTAGCGGGCACACCGCAGCAGCTGTTCGAACCCCTGACTGACGACCACGTCATCGTGGTCCACCGGGGCAAACACGGAACCTGTCGCAGCAGACGCTGCACTGTTCAGGGTGTAGGAGACCCCGCTGTTTTCCGCGTTCCTGAGTACGACCAGATTCTCGATCCCACTGTCGGCACAACGATCGACGAAGGCTCGGGTTTCCGGCCGCCGTGACGCGTCATCCACCAGAACCACTTCGTGTTCATGGCCAGCGGCTTTCAGGACGCTGTTGACACACAGGCGCAGCACATCGACCTCGGTGTCAAAGACCGGCACAATGAAAGATACCCGCATGACTTATCCTAAAATCGCCAATTCACCGGCGTGACGGTCTACCGGCCTTCAGCACAGGTGGTTCAACCCGGGTGGACCTGCCACTTGCGACCCGTCCGGCCCCGCAGCCCATCCACGATTCCCCGGCACATCATAACGAGGTTGGTCATCCGGTGGTCAGCGAAAACCAGGAAGATAACAGCCATCATGACCAGCCGCACCAGGTCCGCGCATTTCCAGCGTGCAGCCGGATAGGCCCGCCGGTAGAGCA
>CAJXBY010000129.1 GCA_913051905.1 uncultured Gammaproteobacteria bacterium
ATCCCCGCTCCAGCCCAGATCCAGATTTCCGGTTTTTCACCGAAGAATGCCAGCCCGATCAAGGTAGACCACACGAGTTGCAGAAAATCAACGGGCTGTGACACCGTCACATCAACGAGCGCCAGCCCGCGGGCCATGCACAGGTGACTGGCGGTCGCAAATACCGCGGTTCCAGCCAGAAAAAATAGGTCCGATGACGATGGTGGCTGCCAGACCCACAGCGCCGGTATCAGCATGGTCAGCGTGGCAAATATAGAAAGATAAACCACCAGCGTGCTGCTCGAATCATACCGGACCAGATGCTTGGTCAATATCTTGGACGCAGCAAATAGGGGCGCGGCAAACAGCATCGCGACAGCCCCCCACTGGATCACAGCACTGCCGGGCCGAAGTATTATCAGCACACCGATCAGCCCTAGTATGACGGCCAGGATGCGCGGAGCAGTCATGCGCTCACGGAGAAAAAACGCGGCACCTACGACCACAAATACCGGGGAGATAAAGCTGAGTGCAGTGACCTCGGCAATCGGCAGCTGGCTGGCTGCAAAGAACCACAGCATCACTCCCACAGCGTGAACACACCCCCGAAAACCATGAAGCCGAATATGGCGCGAGCGGAAAAGACCCATGCCGGCCCGCAGAAAAAGCGGCAACAGCACCAGCAGGCCGAATAAATATCGGATAAATGCGGCCTGTATCGGGTGTAACTCGTTGCCAATGTAACGTACGAGAGCGATAAAGAACACGAACAATACACCGGCAACAGCGACCCACAAGAGGCCCCTTGTTGTCGAACTCACGGGGGAAGTCTAACCAATTATCCGACCTTGACTCGGCGGGCCCGCCAGCTCAGGGCGTTGGAAAACACTCACGCTGCTTGAATCGAGTCAATACTTCGTCGCCGATAATCATTACCAAACCGGTCTTCAAGGTATAAACTAATAACCTGTACAGTCCAGAGGCCGGCGGGACACCCCAGCGGTCTATTAATTGATCCAGAAAGCCAGAGAGTCGACATCGTTGTCACGATCAACTCGACCGGGAAACTCTACTCGATGAAATATGAAACCCCTAGAACGACCAAAGAGGCTGCAGTACTCATGATGCACGGAAAAGGCAACGCTTTCCCGCTTGCAGGTGGTACTGATCTTATGGTCCGCATGAAGAACGGACAGATCGAGCCAGATCTTGTCATTGATATCAAACACATTGCGGCAATGCAGTCGATCAAAAAATCAGCGAGCGGTTTTCGCATCGGTGCCGCCATTTCTGCGGCTGAGATGGGTGAGAACGCACCCCTTAAGAAGGCCTGGCCCGGCGTTGTTGAAGCGGCCAACCTGATCGGATCAGATCAGATTCAAAACCGCTGCACTATCGCGGGCAATCTATGCAATGCGTCACCTGCGGCAGATGCGGTGCCTGCGCTGATCGCTGCCGGTGCAAAGGTCAACGTTGTAGGGCCACACCGGCGACGGAGCGTTGCGGTCGAAAAAGTGATCACCGGTCCGGGCTCGACGTCGCTTGCCACAGGTGAGTTGGTCGAAGCGATTACGCTGCCAGCAAGGCCACCCAAGTCGGGCGATGCCTACCTGCGCTTCATACCGCGATCCGAGATGGATATCGCGGTCGTAGGCGCCGGCGTGAGCCTCACACTGGACAACAAATCAGTCATCAAGAGTGCAAGGGTCTCCCTGGGTGCGGTTGCACCCACGCCTTTGCTGGTCCCAGCTGCTGCCAAAGCCATTATCGGTACCAAACTGAACGCCGCTGCGCTCGATAAACTCGCGCTAGCGTGTGCCGGAGCATGCGATCCGATTGATGACAAGCGCGGCACCATCGAGTTCAGAACGGAAGTCGCCGGTGTTCTTGCACAGCGTGCGGCGAAAATTGCCTATAAGCGGGCTGGAGGTAAATGATGGCTGGAACACTTGTGTCAACAACGGTCAATGGCGATCACACCGAATTTGTCTGCCAGACGGACGAGACGCTACTTGAAGTACTGCGCAACCGGCTAGGGCTGACCGGTTCTAAAGAAGGCTGTGGCACTGGAGACTGCGGTGCCTGCAGCGTTACGCTTGACGGTCGTCTGGTTTGCGCCTGTCTCGTGCTAGGGGTCGAGGCTCAGGGCCGTGAGGTCAATACCATAGAAGGTCTGGCCGACGGCGATACGTTACACCCGCTGCAAACCAATTTCATCAAACATGCGGCGTTGCAGTGCGGGGTCTGTACGCCGGGATTTCTGATTGCCAGCAAGGCGCTGCTCGACCGAAACCCCAACCCCAACGACGAGGAAATCCGATTTGCCCTGGCCGGCAATCTCTGCCGCTGCACAGGCTACGACAAGATCGTACGGGCTGTTAAGGCTACGGCGAAAGAACTCCGAAAGAAATAGATGTTCGACTGACGACACGCCCAGCCAATCAAACCAATAACCGATTCAATTCTCAGGAGATGCCTGAAATGGCGAACGACAGCAAGTTTCGAAACCGAAATTTCAAATCTGTAGGTACACGCCCACCCCGACCTGACGGCCTCGACAAGGTCACCGGCCGAGCCAAGTACGGTGCAGACACATTTGCACCGGGACAACTCGTCGGACTCGTTTTGCGCTCCCCTCACGCACACGCCGAAATCAAGCGGATCGATACGTCTAAAGCCGAAAAACTAAACGGTGTCAAAGCGGTCATCACCAGCAAGGACCTACCCGACCTGACCGATGGCGACCGTGATTTGTATGACACGCTAGAGAACTGTATGGCCCGTGAAAGAGCGCTCTATGATGGGCATGCTGTCGCTGCTGTGGCGGCCATGGATGCCTCCACTGCCCGGAAAGCACTCAAACTGATTCGTGTCACCTACAAGGTCCTACCGCACGTGACCGATGTCGATGAAGCCATTAAACCTGGCGCCCCCATCGTACAGCCTCGGGTCTATACCCGCGGGGTATCACCGAAGCCAAAGTCACCGTCAAACGTGGCGCGGGTGAGTGAGTTCGGTCACGGCGACGTTGAAGCAGGATTCAAAGAAGCCGATGTGGTCATCGAGAAAAGCTACAAGACAGAACAAACGCACCAGGGCTATATTGAACCACACGCCTGTCTTGCTAGTGTCGGCCCTGACGGCCACGGTGAACTCTGGGTAACAACCCAGGGACATTTTATTTATCGCAATACCTGTGCGGCCCTGCTCGGAATGGATGTTGCAAAACTCAAGGTAACGTCCTCAGAGATCGGCGGTGGATTCGGCGGCAAGACCCATGTCTGGATGGAACCGCTGGCGCTTGCGTTGTCTCGCAAATCGAACCGTCCGGTCAAACTCGAGATGACCCGGGACGAAGTCTTCCGGAGTACCGGACCGACGTCTTCGACCTCCATCGACGTTAAGATCGGTGCCAAAAAGAATGGTCAAATCACTGCAGCAACCGCGGACTTGCGCTACCAGGATGGTGCGTTTCCCGGTACCTGGGCGATGCTGGGTGCGATGACGTCCTATGCCTGCTATGACCTCAAGAACGTTAAAACCGTGGGTTACGACATTCTGGTCAACCGGCCAAAAGTGGCTGCCTACAGAGCGCCTTCGGCACCCATGGCCGCTTTTGCCGTGGAAAGCACTATCGATCAAGTGGCTGTAGAGGTCGGCATGGACCCTCTTGATTTCCGCATCAAGAACGCCGCAAAAGAAGGAACCCAATCGTCTTATGGACCGACCTTTGGCCCCATCGGTATTGGTCCTACCCTGGCGGCGGTCAAGAAACATCCGCATATGCGCGCCAAGCTCGGCAAGAATCAGGGTCGGGGCATGGCCTGCGGTTTCTGGTTCAATTTCGGCGGTGAGACCTGTACTGATATCAACATTGGTGTCGATGGAACCGTCACGCTGACCGTCGGCACGGTGGATGTTGGCGGTGCCCGCGCATCACTGTCGCTGATCGCGGCCGAAGAACTTGGTATTCCGTACGAACGGGTCAAGTGCAATATCACTGACACGGGTTCACTTGGACATAACGACATGACCGATGGCAGTCGGGGGACTTTCTCTTCGGGTATGTCAACCATTTTTGCGGCCCGCCATGCGATTGAGGAGTTGCGTCAACGCGCAGCGGACACCTGGGAAATCCCTGTTAAAGATGTGGTCTGGGCAGACGGCAAGGCAAGCGCCAAAGGCAAAAAGCACAAAAAGCTTAAATCGCTGAGCCTCGATGACCTGGCTGCCGGGTCACCGAACACAGGCGGTCCGATTGCCGGGCATAGCCAGATAGTAGCCGATGGCGCCGGCGTTTCATTTGCCAGCCACATCTGCGATATCGAAGTAGACCCGGAAACCAGTGCTACAAAAGTCGTGCGTTATACCGTTGTTCAGGATGCCGGCAAAGCGATCCATCCCGACTATGTCGAAGGACAATTTCAGGGTGGTGCTGCCCAGGGTATAGGCTGGGCACTGAACGAGGAATATGTCTACGATGAGAAAGGCCGCTTACAGAATCCTGGATTTCTGGATTACCGGGTTCCGGTCTGCTCGGACCTGCCGTACATCGATACAGAGATTCTCGAGATTCCAAACCCCAATCATCCCTACGGAATCCGCGGGGTGGGAGAGACCTCCATCGTGCCTCCACTGGCCGCAATCGGAAACGCGATCTCCGACGTCGCCGGTGTTCGGATGACCCACGTGCCGATGTCACCACCGCGGATTCGCAAGGCGATCAAGGAAAATCAAGCCTGAATTGAAGAATTGTGCTGACGGTCAGCTTATCAGGCCCGCTAAAAGCTGCGGCGGATGGCGCTGCTTCCGTGTCGATTAGGGCTGTAACGATTCGTGAACTGTTGCGCAAGCTCGTCAAACGGTATCCGGACATGCAAAATCACCTCGACGATGGTATCGCGGTATCAGTCAACGGCGAGATTTATCGTGACAGCTGGTCCCATGAAATTCCAGAAGATGCCGAAGTGTTTCTGTTGCCGCGGATTCAGGGTGGATAGAAAACCCCTCTAGTACATACGCGCCCGTAGCTCAGCTGGATAGAGTACCTGGCTTCGAACCAGGTGGTCGGGAGTTCGAATCTCTCCGGGCGCGCCATAATTTCAATGAGTTACGGCGCCCTAAAATATTCCACTGTCCGAAATAAAGCGCATTGTTCGAAATAATTCAGACCTCCAAGGTGGTAATCGATGGCTGGGGAACTGCTGTAAGGCGTGTTTTTATTTCTGCCGCATAGAGTGCCTGAACAAACAAATGTAACGCTGTTAGTGGTGTCCGAAACCAATCAGGAAAACAATGAGTCAACTTCTCGAAATACCGGTCGAGCCCTTATCGTCCGAGTCCTTTGTCTCGTTCGGGGAGGTCATCGACGAGTTTCCCGATTCGGCCCACGCCGATGACGGATTCAAAGCCATGAAACCCGTTGACTTTAAAATAGACGGTGCAGTGGACCTGCAAGTCATTCGCTACGATTCTAAGCCGATGAAATTCCACCTCATGGAACGACATCTCCATGTGACCGAAACCCGGGTTCCGCTGACTCCAGAGCCGGTGGTCCTGGTGGTCGCGCAATCGACGTCTCCCGACGACCGGGCGGCGCTACCTCGCCTCGAGTCCGTTCGCGCCTTTCTCCTCAACGGCCGGCAGGGCGTCCTTCTCGGCACCGGCACCTGGCACGCCTTGGACTGTTTTCCAGTGCGATCACGCCATGCCGATTTCGCCTTCATCTCGGAAGCAGCGACAGAGAAAGAATTGCGGGAAACGCCGAATCTCACCGACTGCCGCCGTAGCCTCGTGGTCGACGTCTTGAAGGAACTCGACGTGTGCTTCGCGGTAATCGATGTTGCAGGGTTGTTATACGGATCCTCCGGAGGCTAGCTGATGCCTGTCCAGTAACGTCAGAAAAGCCCTCTTTCTCTCCCCTGCGGCGAGAAGGCAGACACTGAGAGAAGTAATCAATCAGCTAAAGGCTATACCCTCCTCCTCTATTTACCTAGTCAAGCCTCAACAAGGCAATAAAGGGCAAAAGACCCCCAAACTAAAATTTATATCCGACAAAAGTTGTACAATAATCCGCAATAAACGCTGCACTTAAAGGGAAAACGACCACCGTAGGGTATCTGACTTCGAACCAGGTGGTCGGGAGTTCGAATCTCTCCGGGCGCGCCATATTTCTGGACCTTAAAGAAGAAAGGACACCGTGTCTGAAGCATTGTTCCGTGAGTGAACTTGCGGACCCGTGCTACTCCAAAGGCAATCCTGCCTGGTGTATCAGGTTGGCCCAGTTCTGTATATGCTCCGGTGACTCACCTCCAGGCTTAAGGATTTTGGCAACCGTCCAGTCAGATTTGAGTGCCAGAGTCTTATCAATAGCCGCTTTTGCCTCCTCCATCTGCCCTTGGCCACAATACGCCGCGGCCAGGCCAAGAAAGGGCCAAAACGCGCTCGACCTCAACCGTGTTGCTTCGAGGAGACTTTCAATCGCCTGATCAAACTGCTCCAGGCAGGTAAGGGCAAAGCCCCTAATCAAAAAGAAATTCCATCGCGATGGATCATTTGGACTCAATCTGATAGCGCGGTCAAAACTTTCAACGCTCTCTTCTAACCGGCCAAAGTTAAACAAAATAAAGCCCAATTCGTTATGTGCGAGTGCCAAGTTTGGATTCAGCCTGGTGGCCGTTTCACACTCCAGAATTCCCGCTTCGGGCTGGCCTTTCAACTGTAAAATCGGTGCCAGCGCCAGATGCGCAAGGGCATTGCCGTCTTGCAACTGAACCGCACGTTCGGCCGCCTGCTCAGCTTCACTGAGGATTTCTTCGCGCGACCCGGTATAGCTTGTCTGGCCCGAACGAATCGAATAAGCCCCCATCATCGCGATCATGGCGTGGGCATCGGAGAAACTCGGATCAAGCTCAACGGATTGATCGAATAACCTCCTGCATTCGGCGTGATCCTCATGGCTGAATGGACGGTAATAGTGCGCAAGGCCTTTCTGGTAGGCTGTCCAGGAGTCCAGCTTCGGGTGGTTCTCGCGTTGGAACCGTTCGCGTTCAGCGATACCCAGGGCGGGGACCAGAACCCCGGTAATCGCTTGACTGATCTCGTCCTGCAAATCAAAAAGGTCACCGGTTGGACGATCGTAGTTCTCCGCCCATACCTGGCGATCATTCACAGCATCGATGAGTTGCACAGTAACACGGAGCCGAGACGGCGACATCCGCAGGCTTCCTTCAACGATATAACGCACACCCAGGTCTTCGGCGACGCGTTTTGCTGGAACATTCTCACCCTTGTAGGAGAAACTTGTATTGCGCGATATGACAAACAACCAGGGAAATCGGGACAACGCCGTGATCAAGTCTTCAACGATGCCGTCCGCAAAGTATTCCTGCTCCTGATCTCCGCTCATATTGGTAAAGGGCAATACCGCTATCGCGGGCAATTTATTTTCATCGTCCTTGACCACAGCAGGCTCGTCTTGATCGCCTGAGGGGCTGTCTGAACTTGAATCGTCACTTAGTTTGGAGAGCTCAGATATGTCTATTTTGTAGGTAGAGATCGGATCGCGGATGTTTTTCATCTCCTGCTCACCCGTCGACACAAATGTCATGTCCAGCTTCCGGCAGACCTCTTCGTGGAACTTTCCTGAAAG
>CAJXBY010000130.1 GCA_913051905.1 uncultured Gammaproteobacteria bacterium
CCGCCAACGTGGATACCTACCCACCGAGCCGCTTCCCTAAACTGGACTAAAACGCGGAAGAAACCCGGAGCGGTAAATCAGGAGAGGGTACTCGGCAAGTATACCCATGGGGTCGTCAGCTAGCCCGCTGGATTTGCCCGCTCGATAATTGCATCGAAATCAGACCCGGCGGGGAGAGCCCCGTAACTGCTGCTTGACGAGCTTCCCAGGTGTGAAACACAGAAAGCATCTGCAATCGCCGGTGGCGAATACCGGGCCAGTACCGATGCAGTCAGCGTGACAGCCATCAGTTCGGTCACCCTCCGTGCCCGCAATTCCATGTCGACGGGGTCGTTTAACTCTTCTTTCAGCCGGTTCACAGCACCGTCCAAGTTCGGATCTGCACCTCGCGCAGTATCAAGCTCATCCAGCAAGGCAGGAATCGCCGCCGGCTCCCGGAACATGGCGCGCAGTACATCCAGACAGATGACGTTGCCGGACCCTTCCCAGATACTGTTGACCGGTGCCTCCCTGTACAGCCGCGGCATGATTGAATCTTCGATATAGCCCGGACCACCATGACATTCCATGGATTCGAAGATGTGGCCCGGCGCACGCTTGCAGACCCAGTACTTTCCCACTGCTGTAGCGATCCGCGCCAGCGCAGCAGCCGATTCATCGCGCACAGACTCGTCTATTGCACGGGCCACTCGCAGCGACAACACCAGCGCCGCTTCTGATTCAACCGCCAGGTCGGCCAGCACATTACGCATCAGCGAATGATCGATCAGTTTCTTGTGGAACGCCATACGATGGGACGTGTGATGCAGGGCCTGTATCAAGCCCTGGCGCATCAACGCGGCAGAGCTGAAACAACAGTAAAACCGATTACCCTGCACCATATCTATGATGGTGCGGATGCCACGACCCTCTTCGCCAACCATTAAGGCCCAACTGTCCTGAAATTCAATCTCGGATGACGCATTGGAGCGATTACCGAGTTTGTCTTTGAGCTGTTGAATGAACAGTCGGTTACGCTCACCCTCCGGCGTCCAGCGCGGCACCAGGAAGCATGACAACCCGTGATCTGTATGGGCCAGCATCAGAAAAGCGTCAGACATCGGTGCCGAACAGAAATATTTGTGCCCGGTAAGCCGGTACTCGGCTCCCTCACCCTGGGTCGGTCCGACCGGCGTAGCCCGTGTCGTGTTGGAACGAACATCCGAGCCGCCCTGCTTTTCCGTCATGAACATACCCATGGTGGCACCGGTTTTTTCAGTCACCGGGATGTCGCGCGCATCATAAGCGGTAGACAACAACCTGGGGATCCACTCATCACCGACTGTCGGTGTCACGCGCAGTGAAGGTACCGCAGCGTAGGTCATCGCCATGGGGCACAACACGCCTCCTTCGGCCTGGTTGAACATGTAGGTCAGTGCAGCGTGAACAACATGCGACCCCGGTTGAGAATACTTCCAGGCAAAGCTTGGCAGTTCATTGCTGATCGCCACATCCATCAACTGGTGATAGGCAGGGTGATAATCCACTTGATTGATGCGCATACCGTAGCGGTCGAAGGGTTTAAGCTCCGGCGCATGGCGGTTGGCGAGTCGGGCCTGTTCGAATATCTCGGCAGAACCGGAGAGGGCACCGAACGCGGACAGTTTCTCTTCTCCCCAGCCGCCACCTTCCCGATGGACACTCTCGCGAAGCGCTATGTCACCCTGCCACAGGTCCTGGTTTTCAAGGTGTGGCGGCATATTGGTGACTTCATGGGTCGGCAACGCGGCCAGTGGTTTTACCGGTATCATTTCTTTTTTCCGTGAAATACAAGTGACGGGACACAGACTGGCCTGCGTTTACAGACCTGTTAAACACCTCCTCTATCAGGGAAATGCATGAACTCTATTGCTGTTGCAAGGTATTGAGTTCGGTCGGACACTCAAGAAGATACTGCGGATTCTCTTTTACGAGTTCCTCCCTGCTACCGTACCCCCAGAGGACTGCCGCCGCGTCGAGTCCGTTATGGTGGGCGGCCGCTATATCTATATAACGGTCTCCGATCATGAGTGATCGATCAGTGATCGATCCCGCTTCCAGAAGCCGTTTCAGCTGGCTGCGTTTCTCTATGCCGATATCTCCGCCGCTGACGAAGTCGAACACCGGCCGCAACGCAAACAACTCGAGTATCTTTTCGGCCACGTCCGCTCGTTTTGAAGTGCAGATGCCCAGACGCTGCTCGGATTTCTGATGAACGTGCCTCAGAAATGCTTCCACGCCATAGTAGAGGGTATTCTCGCTGTAGCCAATACTGATGTACCGTTCGCGGTATTTATCCACCAGTATCGAACTCTCGTGGCGGCCAGAATCTCCAATCAGGTGCTCGAACATCTCGTCCAGCGGCAGACCGATAAGGGCCGCGATTTGGTCATCGGGTCGGGCCTTGTGGCCTTGTTCGATCAGAGCAAAATTTATCGACCGGATGATCCCCGGCCCCGGGTCACTAATGGTGCCGTCGAGGTCGAAAATAAGACAATCGTGTTGCATCACAACAACGCACCCGGCTCCAGACAATCCTAAACCGACCGGAACTGCGGCTCTTGAAACAGCCGGATCTACAGAAATTCAGGCTCCGCCAGCGGAATCGGAACCACAGCGTTGTTCCGCACAGCAGATCGGAGCTTCTTTAGTAGCGGTTGCCTCCACCGCCGTAGTTGCCGCGCCCACCCCGTGGGCGCTCCTCTCGGGGCCTGGCTTTGTTAACGGTCAATGAACGGCCGCTGATGTCACGTCCGTTGAGTTCATCGATCGCTTTCTGGGCTGCGCTGTCATCTGACATTTCCACAAAACCGAAGCCCTTGGACTGCCCGGTGTACCGGTCCATGATCAGCTTCGCACTGCTGACGTCTCCATATTCGGCAAACATCGCCCTGAGGTCTTCTTCGGTCAGGTTGTACAACAAGTTACCAACATAAATATTCATTATCGTCTGAATCTCTTTATCGTTAAAAGTTTTCGCTGTGCGTTACCAGAAAACAAGCACGCACTTACGCGTGAATGGAAATAGAGCGGGATGTAGAGCTGGGATACCTTATTTTGCTTAGGCAGATCTTCAGGCTCGCGCCTGTCACCATTCGGTCATCTGTACAAATTTCCGAGTACAGGGTCGGGACCATAACGATAGATGACTGATAAATCAAGCCCATGACACCACTTGCAATTACTCGCGGAGGCCCCTAGCCGCGTTGCTGATGCAAGATCTGTGCCAGGCTAATGGTTAGTAGACGTTCATCTCCGGACATTGCGGACCGTTGAGTCTTCCGTAATTCGACTAACCGGGCCTAACTAAAGGCATTGAACGTGATAATGGTCTGTGTGTCTCGAATACCGGCAACCGACTGAATCCGGTGATTGACAAATCGGCCGACGTCATCGTCGTCTAAGAGATAACACTTCGCGAGCAGGTCATACAGCCCGGACACCGAATAGACTTCCGATACGCCGTCGATATCCGCCAGTTCTTCCGCGACTCGGTAGGACAGCCCCAGTTGACATTTGACCTGCACAAAGATCGTCTGCATCCCAATTCTCCTTGGTGATCAGGCCGCCTCGAACCGCTTCGTATAGTCCACCATTTCCTCCATCCGGTCGAGGCCGGCACCGGAATCCAATATTTCACGGGCTTTTGATATGCCAGAGGCAAGTGAATCGGCCAGATCAGCGACATAGATGGTTGCTCCAGCGTTCAGGGCAACCATGTCATAGGCCGGGCCTCGCATCCCGCCCAGGGCTTCACGAATTAGAGCCAGGCTACCGGAAGCATCTTCGACCCTGATCAAATCAAGAGATTGGCACTCGACACCATGGTCCTCCGGGCTAATCTCGTATTCGGTCAAGGTGCCTTTGTGAAACTCACAGGCACTGGTAGGAGCAGCAATGCTGATTTCGTCCAGCCCATCACGTGAGTGGACGACTAGCGTGTGCTTACTGCCGAGGTTACCAAACGCTTCAGCCAGAGGTCGTACCCAACGCGGCTCATAAACCCCTACGAGCTGCCAGCGGGCACCGGCTGGATTAGTCAATGGACCCAGAAGATTAAAGATGGTTCTGACCCCAATCTCCCGGCGGGGCCCTACCGCATGCCGTGTGGCGCCATGATGGGTTGGTGCAAACATGAACCCGATGCCGGTGGCATCGATGGTCTGCCCTACCTGTTCAGGTGTCAACGCAATATTAAGTCCGGCAGACTCGAGCACATCGGCACTTCCGGATTTTCCGGTCGCGGCACGGTTACCATGCTTGGCCACCACTGCACCCGCAGCAGATGCGACAAAGGCAGCAGCGGTTGAAACGTTGAAAAGGGCCGCTGCATCGCCGCCAGTACCGACGGTATCCACTACGTGCTCGGAGGCGACGGCGACACGTGCTGCGAATTCGCGCATCACTGTGGCACCCCCGGTCAGTTCATCGACCGTCTCCCCTTTGATGTGCAGGGCAGTCAGAAAGGCGCCGATCTGAGCAGGCGTTGCGGCCCCCTCCATGATCACTCGCATGACGTCCTGCATTTCCCCCGAATCCAGGTCGCGGGGTACAGAAACGGCCCGGATTGCATCCAGCATGTCCATTTCGGAATTTTCCCAGAGGGTCGTGCAGGCGAGCCCGGATCAGGGTACCAGCACAGTCGCGCCGGTTGTCCGGCGTCCTTCGAGGTCCCGGTGCGCTTGGGACGCATCGGCCAGTGAATGTTCCTGGTTCACCTCAGCCGTAACTGTACCGGATTCGATTACCTCAAAAAGATCGACTGCTGACTGTGCGAGCGTCTCCCGGTCAGCAATGTAATCGAACAAGGAAGGTCTTGTAAGAAAGAGCGACCCTTTGGCCTGCAGGAGTGCAGGGTCTACCGGATCCGGTTTACCCGAGGCGGCACCAAAAAGCACCATGGTTCCGCGCGGGCGCAGACAGTCGAATCCTTTCTCAAAGGTGTCTTTGCCCACCGCATCGTAGACAACATCTACACCCTTTCCATCGGTCAGTTCCTTGACTTGTTCGACGAAATCCTCCCGGCTGTACACGATCGGGTGGGTACAGCCGTGAGCTCGTGCCAGATCGGCCTTTTCATCAGAGCCAACTGTACCGATGACCGTTGCCCCCAGATGGTTGGCCCACTGGCAAGCCATGAGCCCAACGCCGCCAGCCGCCGCGTGGAAAAGAATCGTGTCCCCGGCATTGATTCTAAATGTGCGGCGCAGCAGATATTCGGTCGTCATGCCCTTGAGCATGATGGCAGCCCCGATGCGATCCTCGATGGCGTCAGGCAGTTTTACAATGCGCTCGGCAAGAATCAGGCGCGACTCTGTATAGGCGCCGATTGGCTGTGCTGCGTAGGCAACCCTGTCTCCGGTTGTAAGGCCCGTTACACCATCTCCAACTGCCTCAACGACACCCGCTGCCTCAAAACCTGGTGTGAACGGCAGTTGCGCCGGATAAGCTCCGGTACGGAAATAGACGTCGATATAATTGAGTCCGATCGCGGTGTGCCGCAGACGCACTTCACCGGCACCGGGCTCACCGAGTTCTACGTCTTCCAAGGACAGCACCTCGGGACCGCCTGTTTCGTGAACCCGTATTGCTTTGGTCATTGAGCGTCTCCATACGTTGTTTGACGTCTTATTCTACCCCGTGGAACCTCTTGCCCGGCATTTGGGCTCACGTCCTGATCAATTCACGGGGCATATGATTGACGCGCTCGCAACCGCCCTCCGTAACAATGGCAGTCTCTCCCAGGGACATACTGAGGCCGGTCTGATCATCCAACAGGATCATGTGCAGGAAAAAAACCATGCCGGGTTCCAGTACCTGTGGATTGTCAGCCCACACCATGGGCCAGTCCATCCAGGTCGGGGGATAACTGATCCCAACGCTGTATCCGCAGGCGGCAAGCGCAGCGGCGCTGACCCCTGCCCTGTTAAATGCCTCGGCATGGGCGGCGTAGAGATCACCCACCGTGTAGCCGGGGCGCAATACAGCCTGGCAGGCCTCCAGCGCCTCCACGCAGGCTGCGTTCATCGCCGCATGACCGGACTGCGGTTCCCCAGTGATAATGTTGTACATCATGCACGCGTGGTAGTGCCGGTACGAAGCGGCCGGCTCGAACACCACCTGGTCGTTGGCACCGATCGTTTCATCGCCCGTGTGGTAACGGCAGAACACAGCGGATTCTCCTGCCCCCATCGGCCAGCGACTGGCTGTCGGATCTCCCCCTCCGGCCATCAATACCTGCATCATGGAGCCGTAGACCGATTTGACCTGATTGCCAGGCCGGGTGTTTTCGATACTGACATCCAGCATCCGGTCACACAACTCGCCTGCCTTACGGACACATTCCAGTTCGCTTTCACTTTTGATCATTCGGACCAGGCGCACGAGATCAGACGCATCGGTGGTTTCGCAGAACCCGTCTAGGGCCGCATCGACCATTCTGGCCCGCTGACCGGTCAGGCCGTAGGCGTGATACTCGACTCCGATGCGTTTTTTTTCGCAGCCGTAGTCCCGCAATAACTCCCGGAGTTCATCGGCCGGTTCTGCACCATCACGATCGATCCAAACCCTGATATCCGGGATGATGGATGTCATGCGAGACTGAATGCGATCCGCGGACCGGGTCAGGAGCGCCATCTCTCCATCGGTCCCCAGATACATTCCCTGAAACATCGTGTAGCCGCTGGTGTCGTATCCTGTCAGGTAGTACATACTTTCCTGCCGGAACAGCACCAGACCATCCAGGCCTGCACCAGCCATCGAGTGCAACACAGCCCGGAGTCGACGTTCGTATTCGGTCTGGGAGAAATGAAGAACGGGCATCGGTATACTCGGCTCGGCTGCTGCCACGCCATCAGGCACTCTGGCAACAAATGAAGTTGGTGTAGTCGGCATTCTGACACACGCCCGGCAACCTGACATCCGGGAGCACTCCGTACCATGAACTCGAAGCCTCTTGGCCCGAGACGGCTACAGGCATTTCTGGCCCTGGGACATCTGACCAATGATTGGGCGCCCGGTGCTGTCTGGCTGCTCGCTCCCGCCATCGGACTGTCCTTTGACCTACAACCCTCACAGATCGGCCTGCTGATCACCGTCCACTCTGTCGGTGCTGCGCTGGCCTATCTGCCGGCAGGTATCCTGTCCGACCGAACCGCCAGTCAAGGCCGCCTTCTACTCGGAACGTTCTGGTGGGTCGGACTCGGCTATCTACTGGCCTCTTACTCGCCCGGCTTCTGGAGCCTGGCGATTCTGCTGGCAATCGCTGGAATGGGAGATGCCGCCTGGCATCCGATCGCGACGGGTGTGCTTGCCCGGAACTTCTCCGGCCGTAGAGGACAGGCCCTGGGCATCCATGCCCTCGGCGGTTCGCTAGCCGAGGTCCTCTCTCCGTTGTTGGTGGGATTTCTGCTCTCGCATTTGGACTGGCGCTCCGTACTCCAGGTTTCGGTCATTCCCCCTCTGCTGATGGGCCTGGTATTTCTCGGACTGGCAGACAGAATTCCCCGTTCACATCATCCGCGAATCGACCGGACAGCTCTCTTCACCCTGGCACGATACTGGACCCGCAGAAAAGGGTTGGCATTGATAGTCG
>CAJXBY010000131.1 GCA_913051905.1 uncultured Gammaproteobacteria bacterium
GCTACCTGTGGGCCGAGGTGTTGTCGGCCGACGCCTACAGCCGCTTCGAGGAAGAAGGCATATTCGATCCGCAGGCCGGCCAGGCGTTTTTGCAGGAGGTGCTGGAGAAGGGCGGAGTGGAGAATCCGCTGGATATGTTCGTGGCGTTTCGCGGACGCGATCCGGGCATTGAATCGTTTCTGCGCCACCAGGGTCTGATAGAGTGAGGCCGCTTACATACGGCTGGATGTAAATCCCGTTTGTTATAATCTGACTCTTTTCTAGCCCACGCCCGATTCTCCGAGCGCCTGGGCTATTCAGTCTGTCGGGTGATATCCGGATTTTCTGTGAGGTGATTTATGGCTGAAGAGACTGACAACGAACGCCGCCGAATGCTGACGACCGTGACCACCGGTGTGGGCCTCGTCGGCGCCGGCGCGCTGGCTGTGCCGTTTGTGGCGAGCATGACACCCAGTGCCCGCGCAAAAGCAGCCGGAGCACCGGTTGAAGTCGATATCAGTCGGTTGTCCGAAGGGCAGATGCTCGCGGTAGAGTGGCGTGGTAAACCGGTCTGGATTATCCGCCGCACGCCGGAGATGCTCGAAGACCTGGCCCAGATTCGGGAAAAACTGTCCGATCCCGACTCTGAAGTCGAAACCCAGCAGCCCGCATACGCCAAAAACAAATACCGCTCGATCAAACCGGAAGTTCTGGTCGTGCTTGGTGTCTGTACCCATCTGGGATGTGCGCCGACAAAGAAATTCGAACAGGGCAAGGCCTCCGGAGTGAGCGACGACTGGGTCGGTGGTTTTTTCTGCCCGTGCCATGGCTCGTCTTTTGACCTTGCCGGTCGCGTCTACCGTAACGTGCCAGCACCCACTAATCTGGAAGTACCGCCGTACTCGTTTCTGTCCGACGACCGCGTACTGATCGGTGTCGGGCCGGAGGATACCGCCTGATGGCCAAGTTGATGGACTGGATCGACGACCGGTTTCCGGCCACCAAGGTTTGGCAGGAGCACATGGCGCAGTACTATGCGCCCAAAAACTTCAATTTCTGGTACTACTTTGGATCCCTGGCCCTGCTCGTGCTGGTGTTGCAGATCGCGACCGGGATCGTCCTCACCATGCACTACAAGCCGGATGTCTCGTTGGCGTTTGCGTCGGTTGAATACACCATGCGCGATGTGCCGGCCGGGTGGTTCATGCGCTACCTGCACTCCACGGGGGCCTCGATGTTTTTCGTCGTGGTTTATCTGCACATGTTTCGAGCCATGCTGTACGGCTCGTACAAAGGCCCGCGGGAACTTATCTGGCTGCTTGGCATGGTCATCTATATCGCGCTGATGGCAGAGGCGTTCTTTGGCTACCTTCTGCCCTGGGGCAACATGAGTTACTGGGGGGCCCAGGTCATTATTTCCCTGTTTGGGGCAATCCCCTGGATCGGTGAAGGCCTGGCGGAGTGGATTCGGGGTGATTTTGTGGTCTCGGACGCGACGCTGAACCGCTTTTTTGCATTCCACGTGATTTTGCTTCCTCTGCTTCTGGCATTGCTCGTTTACCTACACATCGTCGCCCTGCACAAAGTTGGATCGAACAATCCTGACGGAATCGAAATCAAGAAGCAAAAAGATGCTGAAGGCAAACCGCTGGACGGTGTTCCTTTTCATCCCTATTACACGGTCAAGGATTTTTTCGGCGTGAGTGTCTTCATGGCTCTTCTCCTTGCGATCGTATTCTTTGCTCCCGAGCTGGACGGGTGGTTTCTTGAAAAAGATAACTTCGAACCTGCCGACATTCTCCAGACACCGCCGGAGATTGTTCCGCTGTGGTACCTGACCCCGTACTACTCCATCCTTCGGGCAGTGACCTTTGAATGGCTGCCTGGCGGAGCCAAGTTGTGGGGCGTGCTGGCGATGGGGTTCGCAATCGTCCTGTTTTTCTTCCTGCCCTGGCTGGACCGGTCCAAAGTCCGTTCGATTCGCTACCGCGGCTGGATGTACAAGACAATGCTGACGCTTTTTGCCGTGAATTTCGTAATGCTCGGTTACCTTGGAACCAAGAACCCGGGTTACGTCGATCTGATCTGGTTCAAGAACGTTGTCTGGGCCCAGATCGGGCTGGTCATCTATTTCGCCTTTTTCCTGTTAATGCCCATCTATACAAAGCTTGACCGCACCAAGCCGGAGCCTGATAGGGTGACCGGTCCATGAGAAGATTACTGGTTGCACTCTGTTTTGCTCTGGTGCCAGTGCTGGCAACAGCGGGAGGGGGTTCCAACGAAGCGCTCGATGAAGTGCATATCGATCTTTCGGACAAGGCGTCTTTGCAGCGTGGGGCGAGAACCTTCGTGAACTACTGCTTGTCCTGCCACAGTGCGGGCTACATGCGCTACGAAAGAATGGCAGCGGATCTCGATATCAGCGACCAGCTGTTACGGGAAAACCTCATGTTCGCCACCAGCAAGCCAGGTGAACTGATGACCGTGACCATGTCCGACGAGGGTGCCAAGGACTGGTTCGGCGTCGTACCGCCCGATCTCAGCCTGACCGCCCGTTCCCACGGCTCTGACTGGATCTATACCTACATGCGTAGTTTCTACCGGGACGATTCGACGGTCACGGGATGGAATAATCTGCTGTTTCCAAACGTTGCGATGCCGCACGTGCTCTACCGGTGGCAAGGAACTAGAGACGCACGCTTTGAAGAGCAGGATGGTGTGCAAGAATTTGTGGGATTCGAAGACCGTGCACTGGGAGAGCTCAGCCCGGATGAATACGATGCCGCCGTACGCGACCTGACCAATTTCATGGTTTATCTGGCCGAGCCGGCCAAGCTCGTACGCTACAAGATCGGCTTCTGGGTCATGGTATTCATGGGTATTCTAATTCTGCTTTCCTATGCGCTCAAAAGAGAATACTGGCGCGATATTCACTGATCGAGAACACCACGACCCGGATTTCTGTATCGGCCCTGTGCACGGGCCGGCGACGCAGAACATCCAGTCCGTAAACGCGATGAAACTATGAAACTTTATTCGGGACCTCTTTGTATTTTCGGTCATGCCTGCCGCATCGTGCTGCAGGAGAAGACCATCGAATACGAAGCAATGTATGTGCAGCCAGGTGAGCTTGAAGTGGAACTCGCTGAACTGAATCCGTACGGTGAAACGCCGACTCTTGTCGACCGCGACCTGGTTTTATTCAGTTCCATGCTGATAAATGAGTACCTGGATGAACGACTGCCTCATCCGCCTCTGATGCCGATCGATCCAGTGGGCCGTAGCCGTGCCCGGCTGCTGATGTACCGCCTGCGGCGCGACTGGCTGGACCCGCTGCAGAACTGCATTGATGAGCGGAAAAAGCCCGACAGAAAGCTGGCTGCGCTGGTCCGGGACGGCCTGTCGGCGATGGCCGGCCTGTTTGATAACCAGAAATATGTCCTCGGCGAGGAATTCAGCCTGGCGGACTGTTATCTTGGACCACTACTGTGGCGGTTGCCGATGTTTAATCTCAAGTTGCCCAGGCAAGCCAAAGGGTTGGAGGAATACGGAAACCGGATTTTTGCCCGCACGTCTTTCGCCAAAAGCCTGAGCGAGGCGGAAAGGGAAATCAGAGGAATCTGAGGACAGGGTAACTCTGTGGCGATCCCGGTCTGTTGGAGTCCAGTAAGCACTCAGTATCAAGATGGAAGACGGTACATACGACCTGATATCGACCCGCCCGTATCTTGTCCGGGCCATTCGGGAGTGGGCCATCGACAACGGTCTGACGCCGCAGTTACTGATCGATGCGACGGTAGACGGTGTCAATGTGCCCCCGGAGTATGTTAAGGACGGGCGTATCGTTTTGAACATTGATCCGGGTGCTGTTGTCGATCTCCATCTCGGTAATCAGGAGATTTTATTTGCGACCCGGTTCCAGGGAAGGTCTCTACAGGTGACGCTGCCTTTGTCTTCTGTGATGGCGATCTTCGCCAGGGAGAACAATCAGGGATTGTTTTTTCGTGATGAGTCCAGTCAGATCGGGCAGTCGGGCGAGCAGGAAGTCACCCAAGAGGTTCATCACGACCGTCCAAGGGAAGGGCCACGGCCAAATCTCAAGCTGGTTGAATAGTGTTCTCGACCGGTAAAAAGCGAATCCCAAAGACCGAGCTCAGGACATGAACGGCCAGATGCACGGTACGACGATTCTTTCCGTTCGCCGTGGAGATCATGTGGTCATCGGCGGTGATGGCCAGGTGACCCTAGGCGAGACCGTGATGAAGGGCAATGCACGCAAGGTACGCCGACTGCATGACGGTGAAGTGATCGCAGGATTTGCCGGTGGCACGGCGGATGCTTTTACGCTGTTTGAGCGTTTTGAAGGCAAGCTGCAGAAGCATCAGGGCAATCTCTTGCGCTCGGCGGTAGAACTCGCCAAGGACTGGCGTACCGACCGGATGTTAAGGCGGCTAGAAGCACTGCTGGCCGTGGCTGACCCATCCGTTTCACTGATCATCTCCGGAACGGGCGATGTGGTTGAGCCTGAATTGGGTATCATGGCAATCGGTTCTGGCGGGGCATACGCTAAGGCATCAGCCCGGGCCTTGCTCGAGGAGACAGAGCTGGACGCCCGGACCATCGTCGAGAAATCACTGCAGATCACCGCGGAGATCTGTATTTATACCAATCAGGAGCTGACCATCGAGGAACTCGGGAATTGACGGCCTCTCGATCGATCGCCGCTAGTGGTTTACGGGGGGGTGACGGTGTGTGCTGTAACGCTTGCCTTACCGTGTTTGCAGAGGGGAACGGCTGATGTCCGAGATGACACCCCGCGAGATCGTGCAGGAACTCGACAAGCACATCATCGGACAGTCCAATGCCAAAAGATCAGTGGCCATCGCGTTGCGGAATCGGTGGCGGCGTTCGCAGGTTGAGGATGAGTTTCTGCGCAACGAGATTACACCCAAAAACATACTCATGATCGGTCCCACGGGGGTAGGCAAGACCGAGATCGCCCGGCGTTTGGCCCGTCTGGCGCGGGCGCCTTTCATCAAGGTCGAAGCAACGAAGTTTACCGAGGTGGGCTATGTCGGCAGGGAAGTCGATTCGATCATCCGGGACCTGGTCGATATGGCTGTCAAAATGACACGGGAAGAAGCGTTCGAGAGGGTAAAACCCCGTGCCGAAGACGCAGCCGAAGAACGGATTCTCGATGTTCTGTTGCCGCCGGCTCGGCAGATGGGCAGTGAGGACTCCGGCAGCGGCGAGGATTCTGAAAACGAAAGTGCGGCCCGCCAGCGGTTCCGCAAGCTTTTCCGTGAAGGTAAGCTGGACGAAAAGGAGATCGAAATCGAAGTCAAAGGGCCGACAGTCGGGGTTGAAATCATGGGGCCGCCGGGAATGGAGGAGATGACCAGCCAGCTGCAAGGTATGTTCCAAAACATCGGTGGACAGCAGAAGCAGAATCGCAAAGTAAAAATCAGCGAAGCCCGAAAACTGCTGACCGAAGAAGAAGCTGCCAAGCTGGTCAACGACGATGATCTGAAGCATGAAGCGCAGACGCGGGTCGAGCAGGATGGGATCGTTTTTCTGGATGAGATGGACAAGATCGTCGGTCGGACGGAATACCAGGGCGCAGATGTGTCCCGTGAAGGAGTACAGCGTGATCTACTGCCGCTCGTGGAAGGCTGCACGGTCAGCACGCGCTACGGGATGGTGAGAACAGACCACATACTGTTCATCGCTTCCGGGGCCTTCCAGTTAAGCAAACCGTCGGATCTCATTCCGGAACTGCAGGGCAGGTTACCGATAAGGGTGGAACTGGACGCGCTGACAACCGAAGATTTTGTTCGTGTTCTGACCGAGCCGGACGCTTCACTGACAGAGCAGTACGCTGCACTGATGGCGACCGAGGGGGTTCAGCTGGAGTTTTCCGCTGATGGAGTACAGCGGGTCGCAGAGGTCGCCTGGCAGGTCAATGAGTCGACTGAGAATATCGGTGCCCGCCGTCTGCATACGGTCATGGAGCGTCTCCTGGAAACCGTGTCATTCGATTCGGCCGACAGTTCCGGACTTGCTCTGACCATAGACCGTGAATACGTCGACCAGCACCTGGATAAGCTGGCGGCGGACGATGATCTATCGCGCTACATTCTCTAATCGGAATTCGCGCCACCAGCACGCCGGGTCCGTAATACCCGCCTTCCGGAAACAGCCCACTTTTCAGTCCTGACAGGGGCTTTCCCCAGGCGTATACTGGTTTGTCCACCCCGAGAGGGAGGACGGCACGATGCGTGTGCTGCTGGTTGACGGACTGAATCTGATTCGACGGGTTTATGCCGGCGTGCCGCCGGCCGAAGGCCCGGCAACCCGTTCGGAATCGGTTGTCAACGCGTGCCTGTTCTCGCTGCAGAGAGGCCTGCGTTCCCACCCTGCCACCCATGCAGTCTGTGCTCTGGACAGCGATGAACCGGGTTGGCGAAAGGTGCTCTATCCGGATTACAAGAAGAACCGTTCGCCGATGCCGGAAGAGTTGCGCGACATTCTGCCTGATGTTCTGGAGGCCTTCCTGTCTGCCGGTGTCAGATCAATCACGGTTTCGGAACTGGAGGCAGATGACGTGATTGCAACCATTGCTAGACGGGTGGCGGATTTGAACGGTAACGTCACAGTTCTCTCTACGGACAAGAGTTTCTGCCAGCTGATTGGGTTTGGCGTCCGGGTCTACGACCATTTCGCTGATGTCGAGCATGATCGAAACTGGACCAGGAACCGGTTCGGTGTAGAGCCGGAGATTCTTGCTGATCTCTTCGCACTGGCCGGTGACACTTCCCTCGGAATCCCTGGAGTCCGTTCGGTTGGCGTGCACACGGCAGTCAAGCTGCTCAATGACCATGGCACGCTCGAGGGGGTACTCGCGGTCGCGGATGATATCGCCGGCAAGCTCGGAAGCAAGCTGCGTGACGGCCGCGACGATGCCCGGCTGGCGAAGAAACTGGTCTCTCTAGTGACTGATGCGCAGCTCGGTATGAATCTGAAGGATTTCCGTTGCGGGGTGTAGCCCCGAGGATTCCGGAAGTTGCTGCCTCTTTTACCGGATTCCTCTCGTTTATGTCTTTAGGGGTGTCGCCGAACGTCAGTCGGCGGTACGGGTGAGTTTCCCTTTCACCTCAAACACCTCACCCGGCCGGCCCTCGCTGTCCTCCCTGATTCGATGATAGTGAAGGTTCATTGTGTTGCCTTGGTCCAGGAGTGTCCGATGGTAACTGAACAGCTCAAAATCTCCCGTGTCAGGAATCAGCAGGCCGAAGATCGTCAGTTCGTTGTCCCGGATCCGCGCCCACAGATAAGGGTCACCTTTGAGAGGATCCAAGGGCTTCCGGCCCCCGAAAACGTTGACTTTCTGTCCGGCTGCGTAGATGCCCTCGCGGTCGGTCGGTACGAAATCGATCGAATATTCTTTCTTTTTCTTCTTTCCTGAAGCGCTGGTCTTGATCGTCGCCCAGCTGACTGTGAAGCCCTTCTTGTGTTTTTCAATCTCAACCTCGACGTCGCGAGGCGCCGTACTCTGATCTACCCCGACAACCCTGGCCTGGCCGGCAAAGCTGCCAAGAAAGGGAGAGAATTCTG
>CAJXBY010000132.1 GCA_913051905.1 uncultured Gammaproteobacteria bacterium
TGCCTTTCTCATCACTTTGAACATTCAACACCCACAGCGCGTGGCACGGCGGCAGAGTACTGTACTGCGCGTTCTCAGGTGCCCAGGCGGATACCACCAGGCGTCGACTGTCAGGGTTGCGTCTCAACTCCGACAGAATCCAGGCAATCTGATCATTTAAACCCGGCTGCCCGTCCGCGGTACCTGGAAAATTTCGCCAGAAATTTCCGTAGGCACTGGGTACTTTTCCGTCGTCGTCGGCCCACGGATCCCAGAACCGGCAGCCGTGCCGGCGTAACAGGCCGATGTCTGTACGGCCCGACAGAAACCACAGGTTCTCAACAACGATGTTTTTCCAGGAAATTTCCTTGGTGGTGAGCAGAGGAAAGCCCCGCCGCAGGTCGATCTGATAGTTGAGGTTAAAGCAGGATAGCGTATCGACACCGGTACGATTGGTCTTGCGTTGACCATATTTGAGGACCGTTTCAACGACATCCAGATACTGCCGCAATGAGTTCTTCTCCAGAATATGGATGGCCGGCGCGGCCGGTCCGCCGTCAGTTCCGGTCGGTGAAATAATGTTCTATGGCTTTACGCGCCACATGGGCAGATTTTACACGCCACTTTTCCTGGTTGATACAAAGTGCCGCATAGGCCAGCTTACGATCTCCTCTTTGGGCGTAGCCTACAAACCAGTCGTACATACCCTTCGGGTTGGTACCGTAGAGTGTGCCCGTTTTGCCGCCAACGCGGACGTCTGAGAGGTTGCCACGGAAGAAGTTCCTGAAATGTTTTCGGGCGGTGCCATTCAGGACGGTATCGGCCATCATGTCCTGCAGTTGCCCGGCCGAGTGAGCTTCAATCACCCGGTGTGACAGCAGTTCGTCGTTGGCATAAAGCACAATGCCGTTTTCATCGGTAATGGAATCGATCAGGCTCGGCCGCACCAGTCGGCCGCCGTTGACAATAGATGCCGCCAGCAGGGCGCCGTGAACCGGGCTCATTGTCGTTTCTCTGGTATAACCCGAGGCGGCTTCGACCACGGACCAGTCATCTTCCGGATCAGGTTGAGCACGGCTTAGATCAACGGCAAAATCACCGTTCAGACCCTGATTGAAACCGAAGCGGTTCGCGTAGTCGAGCAGCGCTTCTGCGCCCACATACTCAAGACCCAGTCGGCCGAACACGGTATTGACGGATTTGCCGAACGATGCGCTGAGCGGCAGGTAGCGGGTCCACTTGTTGTTCTTGTGGTGCAGGACGTTTTTCCGGTACAGGCTGGTAGTCTTTCCGTTGAACGGAATCACGCTGTTTGCATTGACTCTGCCCAGGTCAACTGCTGCAGATGCGGTAACGATCTTGAAGACAGACGCCGAAGGGTACGTGGCCCGCAGCGCCAGATTTGTGACCGATTTCGATTGCCGGCGGTGGTTGACCAGCGCGAGCACATCGCCGTTTTCTGGATCTAAAGCAACAAATATGCCGTAGTCGGGACCACCATCTTTCCTATCCGCGAACACGGCCATGACCGACTGCTGAAGTTCCGGGTCGATGTTGTAATGAAGGGTCGCTGGCAGACGACGGTGGGTGTTGTTCACGGTGATTTGCCTGGGATAGCGATTGTCTCGTACTGCGCTGGAGATGGCTTGGTTGATCACGCTGCGGTCAAGGCCCCAGATATCCGGGCGCTGCCATACCATCGAGTCCAGGTGTCGAGGTGAGAGGAGCATTCCGCCGACCAGCATCACGGGCCACAGAACCCACAGAACCGTTCGTGCCCGGTGTTTCGTCCCTTTGGATTCGGCAGCGTTATGTCGGCTCATCTGAATCAGATAGGAGGCTGTCCAGTCAGAAAAAAGACCGCCGGAGGCAGATCAGGATGGAACAGGCCACAAGTATAAGGCGCGCAGCGCATTCGTTAAACGTCAGGTAGTCATGAGTCTAGGATCTGAGCGTGTCCCGTGCCTGATTGATCAGGGTCGCTAGGTAGTCTGACCCGCCCCGGTCGGTATGAAGACGCTGAATCAACCGTCGATGGGCCTGCCGGATTTCTTTATCCGGAGCGTCTTCTGCAACCCCGAGGATGTCCGCAGCTTTCTGTCGGGTCATCGGTCCGCTGGCTGACGGCGTGCCGGTTTGCCCTGTGTCCGCCTGGGCTCTCCAGCTCTCGCCGTGGTAACGGTCCAGGTAAGCTTCGAGCAGGGCGGCAGACTGTGCATCCTCGGTGCGGCACTCGCCCAGGAGGACCAGAAGTCGATCGAGGTCCAGGTCTTTCAGCAGCTGGCCGGAAAAAGAGCCTGCAATGACTTCACCGCCGAGTTCACCGGTATCGTGATCCAGCGTCATTCGCAGGAAAGCTGTTTCAACTTTTGAGGCTTGCGCTGCGCTGGGTCCCCGGGCCGACCTGAAAAGGCGCCAAGCCTGCCGGGCCATCATCGCCCTCTGCAGCCACGGCACGGCAGCACTCAGTGCCGCAAATATCCAGGGAATCCGGCCAGTGACCACGAGTAGTAGCAGAATGCCGGCCGCACCATACAGCAGGATCAGCTTCAGCGCTTTGCTGCGCTGGGCCGGTGTCGCCTTGCCCAGCCAGCCGGCCAGCCACATCAGGCCCACCAGAGCAATGAAGGCCAGTAACAGTCTGATCACGAGACCTAATTTCTGCTGCCGATCTGATGGCTTAGTTTGAGTACGACGCCGCCTCGGCGCTCGCTGAAATTTTCCAGTGCCCGTTTGCCCCCTGCTGCGTATACAGCGACCGCGCACAGCAAGTCGCGCAACTGACCGGCACTGTCGAGATCGAATCTTGACCAGGCACCGCCACTCAGTCTGGCGACTTCCCGGAACGTCCGCTCAGCAATACCATCGTGACCATCCTGGAAAACAAAAACCGGTACATGCAGGATACCCAGTTCTCCGGCCAGCCGGCAGAGCGTGTCC
The DNA here is from genome assembly GCA_913051905.1 of uncultured Gammaproteobacteria bacterium. The sequence goes on from CAJXBY010000132.1 coordinate 2,920, forward strand.
GGATTCTCCTCCATGCAGTCGCCGACAAAAACCAGGGCATTGATTGACCGTCGACGGGTCTCTTGCCTCGCATGTTCAAGCACACGGGAGATTTGTGTATGGCCGGCTGCACAGCGTAATCCCGTCATATGGCCCAGGAGGTCTTTGGCGTTTCGCGTCCAGGGTGTTGATGAGAACTCCATGAATCCACGGTAGTATGCGAGCTGCACATCCAGTCCGCCCAGGGCTACAGTTTCCTCGAACATCTGGGCCTGGATGTGGCAGGCCCGATCCCACAGGGGCTCGCGGCTGGCCGTGGCGTCCATCGCGAACAGTAGTCGGCCCCGCGCATCACCACGGGTTGCGGGTGGCGTAGACTTGATCTGTTTCAGAAAACTGTCCACTTCATCCCGGCTTGACCTGCGCAGCGATTTATTGCTTGGTTCGTTCAAAAACGGTCCGGGAAAAGGTGATAAATGGAATTCAGATCATAACACCGCCGCAGCATTTTCTGAGGATCGGTGCTACGTGGTGGAATCACGCTCAGGTCGAGGACGCCTCGCCGGTTCCGGTCAGGCCAACACGCGCTCGACGATCTCCGATACATCCCGAGAAAGGCCGGCGCTCGACTGAATCCGTTCCAGCTCAGCGCGCATGAGCTGTTGGCGTTCTGCGTTGTAGCGTCGCCACAGGTTGAATGCGGACACCAGCCGGGCGGCAACCTGCGGATTGGCAGCATCGATCCTGAGAATTTGCTCCGTGATGAACTGATAACCTTTCCCGTCCGCTGCATGAAAGTGCAACGGGTTGGCGTGCGAGAAAGTGCCCAGCAGGGCATGCACTTTGTTCGGGTTGCCGAGTTGGAACTTCTCATGTTCCGTGAGCCGTTGGACGTCGCTGAGGGTGCCAGGCAGATCAGATATAGCCTGGACCCGAAACCACTTGTCCACCACCAGTGGGTAATCTTCCCAGCGCTGGTAAAACGCACCAAGAGCCTCGGTGCGTTCCGGATGCGGTGACCGGGCGAGTTCATTCAGTGCAGCTAGGGCGTCAGTCATGTTATCGGCACTTGTCAGTTGCTCAAGCGCGAGTCCCGCGGTCTGTGGTTCTTCAAGCGCCATCAGGTAGGACAAACACACATTGCGCAGGGCCCGCCGGCCGGCATCTTTGGTATCAATTCTGGCCGGTCCTGCCGGGCTCAGAGCGTGATAGAGGCGCTCAAAATCAGTCCTGAAGAGCGTTGCCAAAGCCTGTTTGACGACCTTCCTCGACTGATGCAGGGGGTCCGGTTCGATGATCTCGGTGAGACTGGAAAGATAGGTCTCTTCGGGTAAACGCAGTGCAAAGGCCTGAAACGCTGTGTCTTCGAGTTGGGCGAGTAGAAGCGTGTGAAATCCGCCGGCAAATCCGTCATCCAGCGAAAACGGTTCGCCACTTTCACAATGAGCCAAAGCACGTAGGATTTCTTTACTGGCCAGACGCTGGCCGGCATCCCAACGGTTAAAAGGGTCGTTATCATGGCCCATGAGTACGATCAGATCATCATCTGTTTGGTTGGTTTCAAGCTCGACCGGGGCGGAAAAGCGGCGGAGCAACGAGGCCACGGGTACGTCCTGGACATCATCGAAGACAAAAGCCTGTTCGCTTTGAGTCAGACTCAGAATGTGCTCGTGAGCACTGTCTGTCTGCAGCCCCAGTCGGGTCGTGAGGGGCCCGCCTGCCCGGTCAAAGAGCGCCACGGCGACGGGTATGTGGAAGGGTGCTGTCTCGTCGTCTCCGGCCGCTGACCCGCAGTGCTGGCTCAACCAGAGCGTGTAGCGCCTCTTCACCGCGTCATAAGTGCTCCGCGCGGTGAGTTTGGGTGTAGAAGCCTGGTCGTACCATAGCCTGAACTGGCTCAGGTCCATATCAGCAACATCTTCCATCGCTGAGACAAAATCGTCCGTTGTGACGGCTTGCCCGTCGTAGCGTTCGAAGTAAAGATCGCAGCCCCTGCGGAACAGGTCCGGACCAAGCAGGCTGGCCAACATGCGGACGACTTCCGCGCCCTTCAGGTAAACGGTCAGGGTGTAAAAATTATTGATCTCGGCATAGGAGTCGGGCCGCACCGGGTGCGCCATGGGTCCGGCGGCCTCCCTGAATTGGTGGGTCCGCACCAGATTGGCGTCTTCGATTCTCTTGACACCGACCGAACCCAGTTCGGCGCTGAACTGCTGGTCGCGGAATACCGTGAATCCCTCTTTGAGACTCAACTGAAACCAATCCCTGCAGGTGACCCGATTACCGGACCAGTTGTGGAAATACTCGTGTCCAATCACACCAGTGACCGCCTGGTAGTCCGAATCAGTGGCGGTTTCGGGCAGGGCAAGCACGTACCGGGTGTTGAACACATTGAGGCCTTTGTTCTCCATGGCCCCCATATTGAAATCCTCCACCGCGACGATATTGAAACAGTCAAGATCGTATTCGCGACCATAGCGCACCTCATCCCAGTGCATCGATTTTTTGAGCGCATCCATGGCATGTCCGCACTGGCCAAGATCCCGTTCGACGGCATAGATACGCAGACTCACCTCGCGGCCACTGACCGTCGTGTAATGGTCTTCGATGTGCTGGAGATCACCGCCCACCAGCGCAAAGAGGTAGCAGGGTTTGGGATGGGGGTCGTGCCAGGTTAGCTCGTGCCTTCCATCAGGTAGCATTCTGCTCGAGACGTTGTTCCCGTTACTGAGAAGAACGGGACAGCTTTTCTGAGGGGCCCGGATGGTCACGGTGTAGTCAGACAGAACATCCGGCCGATCAAGAAAATAGGTGATGCGCCGAAAGCCCTCGGGCTCACACTGTGTACAGAAGTTTCCGCCAGATAGATAAAGACCCTCAAGTTTGGTATTGGTGCGCGGATTGATCCGGTTCTCGATTTCAAGGTCGAACTTATCCGGAACATCGTGAATTGTGAGGGAGTGCGAGGTCAACGTGTAGCAGTCTTGCGACAGGGACTTTCCGTCGATACGCACCGCCAGCAGCTCCAGGTCTTCACCGTCAAGGCATAGTGGCTGTGTGTCGCCGGAATTCCGGGAAACGGACAACGCGGACCGGACCCGGGTCGCGTCAGGGGAGAGATCGAAGTCAAGTCGGACAAATGGAACCAGAAAATCTGGCGGCCGGTAGTCCCGCAGATAAACGCGTTCGACGGCAACGGGTTCAGACATTGGTGTGACGGGATCGTCGCATGAGATCTTGGGGCCGGGAGGAAAAGGAGTTCACGGGGTACATGTTCAGCAGGGATCCGTCAGACGAGGCTGACCAGGAGGAAAACAAAAAGGATGACCGCCACAATGGGGATAATGAGAGCGGGCCAGTCGGCCTCGGTCTCGCGACTTTGCCGGGTCATTTGCCGTACACCCGGCAGAAACCACATCAGGGCAAGCAAGGCAACCACGCCCAGAAGCAGTTTTTCCCAGGTGGCTATCGATTCCATTGTCAGGATTCTCAGGCTTTATAGTGCGAAGCTGAATTCTCCACCAGTATTTTTGATGCGACAAGGCTTGCGCGGCGGAGTTGCACGGGACATCAACAGGGGTGAAAGGTGCATGAAAAAAGAGTACCATGACCGAGAAGCCAGGCTCACACAACAGGAATTCTGGCCTGCCGGGACGAGGAGACTCTCCCGATGTTTTCCGTGATAATGAATCGTTCACCTATGGTGAAAGCGAGGAAACCGACTTTATGATGAAAGAGAAAGACGCGGACATGGAGACGAAAATTGGTGAGCTCAAATCCGAGCATCGCGCACTGGACGAAAAACTGCAGAATCTCGGTAGCGACCCATCCGTTGATGATCTGCATATCCGCCGCCTCAAAAAGCGTAAACTTTTTCTCAAGGACAGCATTACCCATCTTGAGAGCAGACTTGTTCCAGACATAACCGCCTGAAGAATGTGGGACTGAACTGAATGAAAACGCCCCCAGGATCGGGGGCGTTTTTTTTGCGGTCGGCAGGCACTATTCAGTAGCGGTAGTACTCGGGTTTATAAGGCCCTTCAGGCGACACGCTGATATAGTCTGCCTGTTCATCAGTGAGTACAGTTAGCTTGGCACCGATCTTTTCTAGGTGCAGCCTGGCCACCATCTCATCGAGCTTTTTCGGCAATACATAAACCTTGTTCTGGTACTCGTCCGGCTTGTTCCACAGTTCGATCTGAGCCAGCGTCTGGTTGGTGAAAGAACTGGACATGACGAAACTGGGGTGCCCGGTTGCACAACCGAGGTTGATCAGCCGGCCTTCAGCGAGCAGGATGATCCGTTTACCGTCCGGAAAGACAATATGATCGACCTGCGGTTTGATGTTCTCCCAGGTGTAAGACTGTAAAGCGGAACAATCGATCTCGTTGTCGAAGTGGCCGATATTGCAGACGATGGCCTGATCTTTCATTCTCAACATATGGTCGTGGGTAATAACCCGGTAGTTCCCGGTGGCCGTGACAAAAATATCAACTTCTGCTGCTACATCGTCCAGCGTGACCACGCGGAACCCCTCCATGGCGGCCTGCAGAGCGCAGATGGGATCGACTTCCGTGACTAGAACTGTCGCACCGAGGCCGCGCAGTGACTGGGCACAGCCTTTACCCACGTCCCCGTAACCCAGCACCAGTGCGACCT
>CAJXBY010000133.1 GCA_913051905.1 uncultured Gammaproteobacteria bacterium
GTCGGCGGCGGCGAGCGGCGCGGCGGCGGCGGTGAGCGCGAGCAGCGACGGCTGGCGCCGCGCCGCCCTGCAGCAGCTTGGGCTTCAGCCTGCCGAAGACCTTCTTCTTGAGCACGCCGATCTTCGCGGTGAAGCTTTCGCGCATCCGGGCTGTCCACCGCCCGATGCAGGTCCCAGCCCGCCGCCTCGAGGCAATGCCGCGCCTGAGCCTCGTCGAATTCCTCCATGGCGCTCTGGGCCACAAGCTGGCCCAGAGGGTCGTCTCCCAGGTCACTCATCAATGCGGACACGTCGATTCGATCGGAACTGGCAAAGCGTGCTCCCAGCAGTTCGACGAGATGGGCCACGAGAGGATCGGTAAATTCGTCCGCCCCCAGTCGCTGAATCGTTGGGCCAATGTACTGAGGGAACTGCAACAGAAGGGCTCCGAATTGTCGTTCCAGCCGCTGCGCCGCTGTCGGTGGCGGCAAAGGTGCCGGACCTTGAGGCGCCTCTGGCTCAGACTGAGGTGCTGCAGATCGAGGCCGGGATGCCCACGTCTTGCGGTGTGCCAGTGATTGCTCCACATCTCGGCGCAGGGCGGTTTCATCCACACCAAATCGCTGGGCCACACGTCGTAGCATCAGATCCTGCCGAACCGACTCGGTCGTGTCACCCACCAGAGGCAGGAGTTGATCGATGGCGCGGGCCCGGCCCTGGACAGACGTCACATCCATGGTGGAGGCCAAGTGATCGAGATATACATCCAGGGCAGCAGGGGCGCTCTCTACCAGTTGGGAGAGCGCCTCAGTACCTGAATCACGAACCAGGGAATCGGGGTCCTGGCCCTCAGGAAGTGTGACGACGCGAACGTCGAGATTGGTCCTGAGCAGGATTTCTATGCCGCGGACCGCCGCATTCGAACCCGCAGCATCTCCATCGAAGAGCAGGACCACCTTCTCGGCATAGCGACCCAGAAGCTCAGCATGTTCCGTCGTGAGTGCAGTACCCGATGCGGCCACGACATTGTCGACGCCCGCCTGAACTAGACTCAGGACATCCATATAGCCCTCCACGACCAGTGCTCCCTGCTGCTGAGCAATTGCCGAGCGGGCCCGGTGCAGGTTGTAAAGCTCAGAACTTTTATGAAAGACCGGCGTTTCGGGGGAATTCAGATACTTGGGTTCGCCGTCGTCGAGCACACGGCCGCCAAAAGCGACCACCCGCCCTTTACTGTCATGGATCGGGAAAATGACCCGGGCCCGGAATCGGTCATAGTGCCCTCCCGATTCCCGGCGCGCAATGAGACCGGCTTTGGTCATCAGGGTCAGTTTTGCCTGACCATCCGCCAGCGACGACAGGTTATCCCAGCCGGAAGGCGCGTAGCCGAGCTCGAACCGGGCAGCAATTTCGCCGGTCAAACCGCGCTGTTTAAGGTAGGCAATGGCCTTTGGCCCGTCTGGATGCGACCGCAGCTGATCTTTGAAATAACGGCTCGCCTGTCCCAGCACCTCCAGCAAGGGCAGTGCCGGGCTGTCCACCGAGCGCGGCCCGCCGGTATCGGGAACTTCCATCCCGGCGACTCCGGCCAGCTCTTCGATCGCCTCGGGAAAACTCATGTGATCGAATTCCATCAGGAAAGTGATCGCGGTACCGCTCACGCCGCAGCCGAAGCAATGATAAAATTGCTTGGTCTGGCTAACGGTGAAGGACGGTGTTTTCTCGTTGTGAAAAGGACAGCACGCCTTGAAGTCCTTGCCGGCTTTTTTCAGTGGCACACGGCGATCGATCACTTCAACCACATCCAGCCGGGCAAGCAGTTCGTCGATAAACTCTCTGGGAATTCTGCCGCGCATCACCTGTCCTCGGCCTGCTGGTTGTCGATATTAGCATTGGGACGTTGAACCGTATGGCCTTTTGTCACGCAGCTGGCTGGTTGTGGTCCTTCGCTATGGATCAGCACCGAGAACGCCAAGCTGTCTAGCTGAGAACACATCAGGGTGGAATAGATTGACCGGTCGAATAGACATGACCCGCAGCAGCGACAACCGGGTCGTCGCCCAGTGGCTGCTCCTTTGTTGCGTCCTCGTGTTCGCGATGGTGATGCTGGGCGGTGTCACGCGCCTGACCGGATCCGGGCTGTCGATGGTTCGTTGGGAACCTATCAGCGGTGTTATTCCACCGATAACCACTAAGGCTTGGGCGCTTGAGTTTCAGCATTACCAGACGTCACCGGAATTCAAATTGGTCAATCGGCATCTGCAGCTCGATGAATTCAAGACTATTTTCTATTATGAATATGCCCACCGCATGCTGGGCCGGATCATTGGATTGGCGTTTCTGCTGCCGTTTCTCTACCTGCTCTGGCGTCGGCGGATTCGCCGCCAGCTGGTACCCCGCCTGATCGCGTTATTTATCCTTGGTGGCTTGCAGGGCCTGCTTGGCTGGTACATGGTCAAGAGTGGACTGGTGGATGTTCCACGGGTCAGTCCTTATCGGCTCACAGCCCATCTGGTCGCCGCGGTCGCTATTTATGGTTATATGTTTTGGGTGGCATTGAGCCTGCTGCACGACAGGCCTGAAAAAACTAGCCAGTCTCGGCTTGCCGGCATGGCCGGTGTGGCCACATTTATGGTTCTGCTGACCATGTTGTCCGGTGGATTTGTTGCGGGTCTGAAAGCCGGGCACGCGTTCAACAGTTTTCCCCTGATGGCGGGCAAGTGGCTGCCCCCGGGATATCTGGCGGTCGAACCGGTGTGGCGGAACTTCTTTGAGACCATTCCGACAGTTCAGTTCAACCACCGCTGGCTGGCCATTGCGACCTATGTTGTGGTGCTCGTGTTCGTGGCCAGAGGTTGGCAGGATGCAATCCTCGCCCGTTACCGCTCCGCCCTGGCACTATTTGCCGGAGTCGCGACGCTGCAGGTGGTGCTCGGTATCCTGACTTTACTGCTGCATGTGCCGGTGATTCTCGGTGCCGCTCACCAGGGCAGTGCTCTGCTGCTCTTTACGGTTTCGTTGTACGTGGTGTTCGTGAGCCGACACACCCCGGTGGGTGAGCGATAGGAAGAGGTCGAGGGTCAGTCAGCGGAGGGGTGTTATGGGTTCAGACACCAAGGCGCTGCTTGACTGCGCTGCTGACTGATCCCATGTCGGCGCGGCCCTGGATTCTCGGCTTGAGCCACCCCATGACTTTGCCCATATCGCGTTGGGACGCAGCGCCGGTTTCACTCATGGCCTGCTCCAGCAGCTGCTGGATCTCTGATTCATCGAGCTGTTTCGGGAGATAGACCTCCAGTACCTTGAGCGCCTGGGTCTCGCTGTCGACAAGATCAGACCGGTTGCCACGCTCGAACTGTTCGATCGCATCGCGGCCCTGCTTGATCATTTTCTGCACGATGGCAAGAACTGCCTCGTCGTTCAGTTCGATCTGCTCATCGACTTCGCGGCGTTGAATGGCAGCGCGTAAGAGTCGCACGGCCTCAAGTCGCGTTTGGTCCTTGGCGCGCATGGCCTCTTTCATATCGGCCAGAATTCGGGCTTGCAACGACATGCTGAGCTGAAGGCGGGGTGGCCAGGAGGGATGACAGCTTAGTAGTGGCGAGCTCTTCTGGGGTCCTGCCGGCTTACCCGCTTTTTCTCGCGTTTGACCGCTGCGGCTCCGGCACGTTTACGTACTGTGGTGGGTTTTTCGTAATACTCACGACGGCGTGACTCGGTGAATACGCCGGCTTTTTCGCAGGCTCGGCGAAAACGACGCAGAATGACGTCGAAAGGCTCGTCCTGTCTGACCTTCACATGGGGCATATGCTGGAAAATTCCTGACCTGTTGTCGGCGAAAAGGGCCGGCAATTCTACCTTTTGGCGCTTTGGAAGTACATCACCCGCAACGCCGAGGGGGATTTCCCGATTTGAGCACAGAGCGTGTTGTGCTTAGGGGCCTATAATCCGTGGCGCCCACACCGTTCTGTCGTCGGCTGATGGCTCCCGGCAGGCGGTAGAAACCCGGGAAATATCGGTTCACACGAATGAAGGTCCTCGGGATAGAAACGTCCTGCGATGACACCGCCGCCGCCATTTTTGATTCTGAACGCGGTCTTGAGGCTCATCTGCAATCGTCGCAGATCGAACTCCACCGCCCTTACGGCGGGGTAGTGCCTGAGCTCGCCGCACGGGATCATGTGCGTGTGCTCATGCCCCTGGTCGAGCAAGTCATAACCGATGCCGGGATAAAACAGTGTGCTATCAATGCGGTAGCCTACACCGCGGGGCCGGGTCTTGCCGGTGCTCTACTGGTGGGAGCTTCGCTGGGGCGCAGTCTCGCGTGGGCGCTGGATATCCCGGCTGCCGGTATACACCATATGGAGGGTCATTTGCTGGCACCCATGCTGGAGGACGACCCGCCCAGATTCCCGTTTGTGGCGTTGCTTGTGTCCGGTGGGCACACCCTTCTGGTTGACGTCCGGGCAGTCGGGCAGTACCGACTGCTGGGCACCACCCTGGATGATGCGGTCGGTGAGGCTTTCGACAAGACCGCTAAGCTCCTGGGCTTGACCTATCCTGGCGGGCCGGCGATTGCTGTAGCTGCGCAGAAAGGGAGCCCTGATCGTTTCAGGTTTCCACGGCCGATGACAGACCGCCCCGGCCTGGATTTCAGTTTCAGCGGTCTAAAGACGTTTACCCGAAACTCGATTCCAGCGGGTGTGCTCGATGAGCAGACCGTGGCTGATGTCGCCTTTGCTTTCCAGGACGCTGCGGTCGATACCCTGGTCATCAAATGTGCCCGGGCCATGGAGGCCACGGCCCGGCAGAGGTTGGTGGTCGCCGGCGGTGTAGGTGCAAACCGGGAACTGCGTCGGCGTTTGCGGGAACTCGGCGATAAGTGCGGCTTCCGGGTGTACTACCCGCGGCCGGAATTCTGTGTCGACAATGCGGCGATGATCGCCTATGCCGGCTGGATACGTCTGCGGGGCGGGCAAAACGATGACCTGGACTTTTCAGTCCGACCACGTTGGCCGCTGACCGATCTGCCACCGGTCAGTTGAATTATTGCTCAGCTCTTCTTGCCGATTTTGGGTTCTGTGCCTGCAAAGAGCCGGCTGATGTTCTGGCGATGGCGCAGGAAAAGCAGGACAGCGAGAATGCCTCCCAGTCCCACATAAATCCACTCACCCGACAACCACCAGGCATAGAGCGGTGTGGCTGCTGCTGTGATTAGGGCTGCCAGCGAGGAATAACGGAAAACCAGTGCTGCCGCCAGCCAGGTGCCAGCCAGTAATGCCCCCAATTGCCAATCGATTGCGGTTAGAACGCCAAAGGCAGTGGCCACACCTTTACCGCCCTCAAAGCGGAAAAATATGGGCAGCAGGTGACCCAGGAAAGCACCGAGTGCAGCCAGTGCCGGAAGCGCAGAGTCGTCGACCAGTCCGCGTGCTACGACAACAGGAATCACCCCCTTTGCGACATCGCCGGCCAGCGCGAGCGCTGCACCGGTCTTACTGCCCAGGCGCAGGACATTGGTGGCACCGGGATTGCGAGACCCTTCGGCACGAGGGTCCGGGAGCCCCATCAACCGGCAGACCAGGACAGCGGTTGAGAAAGATCCGATCAGATAGGCAGCGAGTGGTATCAGCAGATAAAGCATCACGGTCCGCGGTCAGCAGGACTGGAGAACGAAGGCGGTCAGTATAATCTGAGGTGCGTGGAATTCGGCAGGAAAGCGTAGTGGATATTGTTTTTTTGCATGATTTGGAAGTGGAATGCGTCATCGGAGTCTGGGAGTGGGAAAGACGTATTCACCAGAAGGTCATCATTGATCTCGATATGGGCTGGGATACCGGTCCTGCAGCAGCGAGCGACGATCTGAAGGATACGCTCAGTTACAAGGATGTCGCCAAACGGGTGACGGCTTTTGTTCAAGGCACCAGGGCCAACCTGGTTGAGAGCCTCGCAAAGGGTATTGCGGATATTCTTCTCGGCGAATTTGGTGTCCAGTGGTGCAGAGTACGGGTGAACAAACGCGGCGCGGTCACAGGGGCCAGAGACGTCGGTGTGGTGATTGAGCGGGGAGTGCGCTGAATGGTCAGTGTCGCTGTCAGTATCGGTAGCAACATCGATCGAGAGAACAACATCCGGGCGGGCCTTGCGGCACTGGGCCGGATTTACGGCCCAGTCCGCCTGTCATCGGTTTACGCCAATCCTGCGGTGGGTTTCGAAGGACCCGAATTCTTCAATCTGGTGGCCGCTTTTGACACCGGTCAATCGGCTACGGAGATCGTCGCCAGTCTGCGGAGTATCGAAACTGAACGGGGCCGTGTGCGGACCGGTAATTTGTTGGACTCACGCGAACTCGATCTGGACCTGCTGCTCTACGGTGATGCTGTCCTGTATAGCGAAGGGCTGGATGTACCCCGGGAAGAAATTCTCGAGCAGGCCTATGTGCTGAAGCCTTTGAGCCAGATTCTGCCGGAGCACCGCCACCCGGTAAGCGGGGAGCGCTATGCCGCGCTTTGGGAAGAGATGGCGTCAGCTGTCGGAGAACAGCTCGAAGAAGTGACGCTCAATCTTGAACCGGCCGCCGGTTAGGCTGTCAGGGAACGATCGAGCGGCCGCCATCCACATTGATGACCTGTCCCGTTAGGAACCCCGCGTCGCGGACTAGAAACAGCACCGTTCGTGCAATGTCTTCGGGTTCGCCGTTTCTTTTCAGCGGGGTCCGGGAAATAATGCGCTGTTGGGCGATCTGGTCAGCGTCGTCCTCCGGCCAGAGTATTGCGCCGGGAGCCACCGCATTGACCCGGATGTCCGGGGCTAGGTCTCGCGCTAGGGACCGGGTCAGAGCAATCAATCCCGCCTTGGCTGCATTGTAGACCGAGTGTGATTTGAGTGGTCGTTCGGCATAGATATCAACCAGGTTGACGATACAGCCGCCGGCTTCGGCCAGTGCTCCGGCTGCAGCTTGGGCCAGAAAGTAGGGAGCCTTTAGATTGACACCGACAAGATCCTCCCACTGCGCTTCGCTCGTTTCCCCGATAGGCGTCGGATAAAAAGTCGAGGCGTTGTTGACCAGTACGTCAAGTCGGCCGAATGTTTCAGTTGTCTGGCTGACAAGTTTCTCGAGTTTTGCCAGTTCCCGCAAATCCGTACCGATCAGCATTACCGATTCTGGTCGTAGCTTGTGGAGATCGACCTGTAGTGCGCGGGCTTTTTCAGCCGATGAATGATAGTGAATGACGAGGTTCATCCCCTCGGCGTGCAGTGCGCGGGCGATACTGGCGCCGATGCGAAACGCGCCACCCGTAATCAGGGCGACCTTGTTTTTAAGCTCTTCGTGAGGGCTGTTCATACAGGGTCTGAACTCCGGCCGGTTACAATGACAAGAATAGTACCAACCCTGGCGCCAGAGGTGC
>CAJXBY010000134.1 GCA_913051905.1 uncultured Gammaproteobacteria bacterium
ACACAGCGCTGCATCATGCTCTGGGTGACAATGTCCCACGCTGAAATCATTGCAGAGATGAAGGCCAGTATCAGTAAGACTACCGGAAGACCATTGGCGCCTGCCAGCATCAACAGTCCGGCGCCCAGGGCCAGGATACAAGCCGTGTAGATGCCGGCGTTGCGTCGGCGCTGCGGCAGGATGAACAGCGCTAGCCCCACGATCAGCCCGCCTATTGCCTGTGCGCCATGCATCCAGCCGAGACCTTCTGCGCCGAGGCCCAGGCGGGATCGGGTCAATTCCGGAAGCACGGTGGAATACGAAGGACCGAACACTTCTATGCACGCCGTCACGATGACCAGCACCAGCAGCACACGGTTGAGCTTGACTTCGCCCAGATAGTCCCTGAGGTTATGTATCAACGAAGTACGTTGCGGCCGATTGGTCTGTTCAGGCGGCATCACGCCGGCCAGACAGGGGGCCGCAGCAAGGTGCATCAGCGCCATTCCAGCAAGCGCCCAGGTGATCCCGAGTCTTTCGGTGAGGAATCCGGCCATAACCGCCCCGGCCAGCCAGCCGACCCGGCTCGCTACGTTTATACCCGCCAACGCGGGGGTGGCCTGCCTTGCTCCGGACAGATCGTAGGCGTATGCCAGCCGGACGGGCCCGTGAACAGCCCTCAGACTGCCAAGAGCCAGGGTGAGCAGCAGAACATGGCCGATGGACAGTGTGGCCTGGGCAAACGCTATTGCAAAGAAGGCGATGACAGCAGCAGCGACCAGTTCCAGCGCCTGAATCAACCTGCGCCGTGAAAAGCGATCTGCCAGGCTCCCCGCCAAGACCCCCAGCACCAGCATTGGTAGGTAATAGAGCGCGAATGCGCTGCCGACCCAACTCGAGGTGTTTGTGACCTTAAGTGCCAGCCAGCCGATGAGTACGTAGTCGGCGCTGATACTGACGCCATTGAATGCGGTGTTCAGCCACAGGCGTCGGTAGGCTGTAGACCTGAAAACCGGATTCAAGTCGGAGACTGCCGGGGCGCTACTCGATTCAGAGTGCCGCCGTGGGTTCCTGGCGAACCGCGGTTACGGAGACTTCGATCAGCATGTCGCCGTGCAGATCGACCCCGACACAGACCCTCTGCGGCCAATGCTGCGGGTCGTCGCCGATCCAGTCACGCCAGACTCCGTCCATGACGGGTTTATCAGCCATGTGGGCAAGATACACCTGTGCCGAGACGATCTGTGTTTTTTCAGATCCCAGTTCCCGCAGGTTTTTCTCGAGAACTGCGAGGGTTTCTTGTGTCTGTCCTTCGATATCCAGGGTCGTGTCCCCGGCTGTGGCGACAGTCCACACCAGGTCCTGATACGCAGATGCCGCGTTTCGGCCGATGTACTTTCCTCTTCGGCGGGTGATCATCATGGTCCTGTCTTGGCGGACGGGGAAGATGGGAACACAGTCGGTTTCCCCCCGAAACTGCTGAAGGCGCCGCTGGCTGCAACAGTTAAAATTGCGGCCTCCTGAGTGACTCTGCAGTATCTTACCATCGTGTTGGCGTTGAGCTGATCCCTGGTGCGTTAATCGAAAGGATGGATTCTTTGGCCCACGAGAAAAGCCCCCGTCATCGCGTTCTAAACCGGCTTCTTGTCGGTGACCTCGCTGCGATCATAGGCTGTGTTTGTCTTTTCGGTATGACCTTCAGTCTGTACACCCCATTGCTGTCACTGATACTTGAGGCTCGCGGGACCAGTAGTACCCTGATCGGCAGCCTGGCGATGGCCCCCGCGCTTGGAGTGATCCTGGGATCTTTCTGCGTGCCGCTGTGTCTTCGAAAGGTCGGAGGTCGGGCACTCCTGCTTGTTGGAGTGATTGTTGAAATCGTTCTGATCCTGTTGCTGATGTCCAGTGACAGCTACGGCTGGTGGTTTGCGATCCGTTTCCTGGGCGGGTTTTCGGGTGCCATCGTCTTTACCGTATCCGAGGCCTGGCTCAACGAGATCACGCCGGAAAGTGTCCGTGGCCGCGTCGTCGGTATGTACAACACGGTGTTGGCCTTGAGTTTTGCAATTGGACCATTGATTCTGTCACTGACCGGTATCCAGGGGCTGCTTCCGTTTCTTATCGGCGTCGGCTTGATGCTGGTCGCGGCGATTCCGCTATTTGTGGTGCGACGATACGAGCCCGGCCTGCGGGAGAACCCGTCCTTCGGTATTATCAGTTTCACGCGCATCGCACCGTTACTGGTGATCGCCTGTTTTGTTGTTGCTTTCAAGGAAATGGGGAGTGTCGGGTTGTTACCGGTCTACGGCATTCGTAGCGGGCTCACTGAATCGATGTCGGCGCTGATGCTCTTTTATGCGGCTCTGGGCGGCGCCGTGATGCAGTTTCCGATCGGCTGGCTGGCCGATCACTTCAACCGTTTTGCCGTCATGGTGGTCTGCGCAGTTGCCGGAATGGCCGGCGCAGTGGCACTGCCGTTCGTGGTCGCAGTGCCGTGGTTGCTGTGGCTGACATTGTTTCTCTGGATGGGCCTTTTTGCCGGAATCTATACCATCGCTCTGACGCTCGCCGGCCAGTGGTTCCGTGGTATGGACCTGGCGACCGCGATGGCATCATTCGGGGTCTTCTGGGGAGTCGGCGGGCTGGCTGGGCCGGTGTTGTCCGGCTACTTCATGGACTTATGGGACCCCCATGGCCTGCCTTTGGCCCTGGGTCTAGCCGGCCTGTTATTTTTAATTCTGGCAGGGATTCCGGCCTTACGGGCAGCGCCTGGAAAGAAGGCACAATTGCGGACGGCTCCGTGAACCTGATGGTGGGTCTGGTAGTCAGACTGGGTTGGGTCCTGCTGCTCGGTGGATCCGTCGGTGCAGTGACGTCGCTGGGCACGCTCGCATTTCTGTGGGCTCTGGACTCTCTTAATGCGGTGCTGATGTGGCTGCCGTGGGCTGCTCACCAGACAAAAAACGGCGCCTGGTGGTTGTTGGTGTTGTTTATCCTTCCGGTCTTTGGCGGCCTGCTGGTTGGACTGATTTGCCGCACGCTACCGAACAGCAGGCCGCGGGGTCCAGCCGATGTTGTCGAGTCGGTACAGACATTCCGCGGCCGTATACCGGCAGCCGAAGGCGGACGGTCGGTACTGGCCAGCTTGCTGGGCCTGGGTGTTGGGGCATCGGCCGGTCAATATGGACCTTTGGTACATCTGGGCGCGACCGTAGGTTCTGTCATCTCGCGAGTGACGGGCCGCAGTGCATGGGCTGGTAGCACAGCGATCGCCTGCGGGGTGGCTGCGGCGATCGCGACGGCATTTACCGCACCCATCGCCGGTGTGCTGTTCGCCCATGAAGTGGTGCTGAGGCATTTTTCCTTGCGTGCATTTGCACCGGTCACGGTAGCAGCAATCGTTGGATACGTTATTGCTTCATACGTACTCAACCAGCGACCGATGCTGGACAGCGCTGATCTTTCTGTAATGCATGCAGGTGACTACCTACTGTTCGTGGTGCTGGGTGTGATGAGTGCGCTGGTGGCTGTGGTGTTCATGAAGGCTCTGATCTGGACCGGACGGTACGCCGAGAGGCTGTCTGTGGAGGCGTGGGTACGGCCAGCGCTCGCGGGTGTTCCTGTCGGGCTCTGTCTGATCTGGATTCCGGAGGTGACAGGAATCGGTCTTGAGACCATGCGCTTGATACTGTCCGGCAGTCATTTCGAGGGCCACGAACTGTTGATCCTGTTCCCGATGAAGATCGCATTGACAGTCATCTGTGTGGGATTCGGACTGGCGACAGGGGTCTTCACGCCAGCGCTCGTGATTGGACTGATGTTCGGTGCACTGGTAGGGCAGGGTTTGGAGTTACTGCCCCAATTCGGTTATTCAGAAATCGGGCTATTTGCAATCTGTGGGGCAGTCGCCGTCGCCAGTCCGGTAATCGGTGCACCGCTTTCGGCGATTCTGATCGTATTCGAGTTGACCCGTAACTATGAACTGACAACAGCAGCGATGCTCAGCGTGGTGTTCGCCAACATGGTGTCCTATCGGCTCTTTAGTCGTTCCTGGTTCGATCATCAGTTGAACGAACGAGGCTTGGATGTCAGTCAGGGCCGAGACCGACTGGTGCTCCGGCAACATCGCGTTGACGAACTCCCGTTTGTGATGCCTTTGACGGTGCAGATTACGGAACCGGTTGCCCAAGCAGTACGGAAGATCGAAGAACAGGAACTGGAAACCGCTTGGCTTATAGACGATGCCGGGTTGCTGCGTGGCCGGGTAGAGATCGGAGCTCTTCGTCAGCAGATATCCGAAGGGTTAGAAGATCGTGCCGTGGGTGATGTTGGCAAAGATATCGATATTGTCCTGGGAGCTGACACCAGCTTTACCCTGGCGTTGGATCGGGCTCTGGATTCAAGCTGGGAATGGTTGCCCGTCGTCGAAAGCGACAACCACAGGGTCTTTTTGGGTGTGGTGTCCAGGTCGTCAATCATGCGTAGATATCAGGCGATCATCAGCGACATCCGGGAAGAGGAACAGGCCGGGGCTTGAATCAGGTACCGACTTTGATACCGAGAGCATCAGGTCACTGGTGGTGACACTCAACGACCCAGTGGTCCGCAGGCTTTGGCCGGAGCTTGTGGGATTGTTCTCCCTCGGTCTACCGATCATCTTTACCCAGTTGCTGCAAGTCAGCCAGGGGACCATCGCAGTGATCATGATGGGCCGCGTCGGGTCACGAGAGTTGGCCGCGGTGGGATTGGGCGCCTCGCTGTGGGTCTTCGTCTGGCTGGGCTGTATGGGTTTGCTGATGGGATTGTCGCCGACGATTGCCCAGCATCATGGTGCCGGGCGCAAACAGGAGATACGCGAATGCTTCCAGCAGGGACTTTGGCTGGGGCTGATTGTGGGTATTCTGGCATTCCTCGTGATGCGGGTCATCGGCCACGTGATGCGGGTCATGAGAGTCGATCCTGAAGTGATTCCGCTAGTCGATGGGTATCTCGCTATCACTTCTTGGAGTATGCCAGCGGTCTGTGTCTATCTGGTATTGCGTTTTTTCTGTGAAGCCACAGGGCGCTCCCGGCCGATGATGGTTGCCCAACTGTTGCTGCTCCCGATTGGATTCTTCGGTAACTACCTGCTGATCTATGGCAAGTGGGGATTTCCGGCTATGGGGGTTGACGGGGCGGCCGTGACCTTTGCTGTGGGATTGATTCTGGTGGCCGTTTTCATGGCAATCTATGTCTTGAGGGCCGGGCGTTACAGGTCATTTGGGTTGTTCCACAACTTTCGTAGACCAAACGTCAAAGAGATCCGGAACCTGTTACGGTTGGGGGTGCCGATTTCACTGAACCTGGTACTTGATTCGGGTTTTTACGGTGGCATCGCTTTGCTGATGGGTCAGATCGGCCATGTGGCACTCGCTGCACATCAGCTGGTGATTAACTATGCGACCCTAATTTTTATGATCCCGGTTGGTCTTTCGAGTGCAATAATGGTCCGCATCGGCCAGTCGGTAGGCCGAAGCGATTTTGCCGAGGTACGCTTTCGAGGCTGGCTGGGAATCACAGTGGCGACGGTTCTGATCATGCCATCGGTCGTGTTTATGATTTTCTTTCCGGAGATCATAATCAGCATCTACACCAGCGATTCTGAAGTGGTACCGGTTGCGACAGCATTATTCATGATCGCTGCGCTGTTCCAGATCTTTGACGGTTTATACATGACCGGGGCTGGTGCACTCAGAGGGATGAAAGACACTAAGGGACCCATGTGGATTTCGGTACTGGCCTACTGGCTGATCGGCTTTCCCGTGGCCTGGTTTCTGGGTTCGCGCCTGGGTCCGGAGGGACTGTGGTACGGCATGGTGATCGGAGTAGGGCTGACTGGAATCCTGCTGGGCTGGCGGTTCGAGCTGAAGGCCTTGGGGCTGCGCAATTCCAATGCTGGGTGATACCGTTCAGCACTGGTCGGTAGTTAAGGTGCTTCGTACGGGAGGCGGTAGCCGCCCTCGGGTTGAACAGGTCCGGCTGGGGGACCAACTGGCCGTGCTGAAGGATCATTCGGGGTGTGATCCACTTTTTGCGATGATTCTGGGACGGACCCTCGCCCGACGCGAGTGTGAAGCGCTCACCAGACTGGTGTCAGTGGATGGGGTGCCGGGACTGATCGAGCGTCGTGGATCACGGGCACTGCTCATGGAGTGGATGCCGGCAGTCCCCTTCAAGTATGTGGAACGTGATCTGCAGTTCTGGGGGAGATTCTTTTCAGAGCTTGAGCAACGTCTCGCCAGCATGCATGAGCGTGGTGTGGCTCACTGTGACCTGCGGGGTATGAACAATGTTCTGCTGGATGAACAAGGCCAGCCCTGCATTGTTGACTTTGTGGCCTGTTTTTTTGACGGTCCCGACTGGAATCTCCTCTGGCGCGCTGTGTTCCGCCGTTTCTGCCGGGCCGATCGAAAGGCTCTGATCAAACTTAAGTATCAGGTTGCACCGGATCTTTTGTCTGAGAGAGAAAAGATGAACCTGGGGCATTCCAGTCGGGTCGACCGCTGTGCCCGACAAGTCGGAATACTGCTCCGCCGTCTGAGCCGTTTGCTGCTCACCCGTTAGCGGTATGGCAGATGGCGCCTCCCCCGATCAGGGTCTGGTTCTGGTACAGAACGAGTGATTGGCCCGGAGTGACCGCCCGCTGAGAGTGATCGAACTCGACCATGATTCGGTCTGGCTCAATGCTGGAGACTGTGCATGGCTGGTCTGGTTGGCGGTACCGCGTCTTGGCTGTACAGCGAAACGATACATCCGGTACCTCTTCTATCCAGTGCAGATCGATCGCTTCGGCGGTATTGGACATCAGTGCAGGATGGTCGTGCCCCTGAACCACCCGTAGAACATTGGCCTCCATCTCCTTGGCAGCGACATACCAGGCTTCTCCTGGGCCGCCGATGTCGAGTCCATGACGCTGCCCCAGAGTGAAATACCACAGACCATCATGTTCTCCCACGACCTGGTCGTCGAGTGTCTTTATCGGACCAGGGCATACGGGCAAGTACCGACCTAGAAAATCCTTGAACCGCCTTTCGCCGATAAAACAGATTCCCGTGCTGTCCTTGCGGGCCGCGTTCGGTAATCCAAGTGCCCGTGCCTGGCGACGCACCTGCGACTTTGTCATCCCACCTAGTGGAAAGAGAGTCCTAGCCAGTTCGTACTGACCGAGCGTATGGAGAAAGTAGGATTGGTCTTTGGCCGGATCTAATCCTTTGAGCAGCGTCAGCCCGGTCTGGCTCGATCCGATACGCGCGTAGTGTCCGGTGGCGATTCTGGCACCACCCAGACGGTCTGCGTGATGGAGAAACTCCTTGAATTTAATCTCCCGGTTACAGAGCACGTCCGGGTTGGGTGTGCGGCCGGCGCGGTA
>CAJXBY010000135.1 GCA_913051905.1 uncultured Gammaproteobacteria bacterium
CCCCGAATGTTATTGTTGAGGGCTTGGGAACCGAGGGCGGTGTTGTGATTGCCGGTGGTGTTTTGGCTGAGGGCACCGTAACCACTGGCGGTGTTGGAATTGCCCGTTTCGTTTCTGTAGAGAGCTTGGACGCCGAGGGCGGTGTTGGAATTGCCCTGAGTGTTTTTCCAAAGGGCTTCTGAGCCGACAGCAGTGTTGTTAGAGCCCCTGGTGTTGCTGGAGAGGGCACGGAAACCACTGGCGGTGTTGGAATTGCCCGTTTGGTTTTTTAAGAGGGCTTCTGAGCCGACAGCGGTGTTGTGATTGCCCTTGGTGTTTTTCTCAAGGGCGCTGACACCGATGGCCGTGTTGTTGCTGCCCCTGTAGTTTTTCCAAAGAGCACCGGAACCGACAGCGGTGTTGTTTGTTCCCAGCCTGTTGTGTCGTAAGGCGGTCGTACCTACGGCGGTGTTTTTTTGACCGGTGGTATTCCGGTTCAACGCCCCGTGGCCCAGGGCGGTGTTGCGCTTGCCCGTCGTGTTCCTGGCAAGTGCGCTATTGCCCAGCGAAACATTATGACCGGTCTGCTGACCATGGATCTCCCCTGCCCTAGCGGGCACTGGCACGGTGAGCATGGCGCTTATCGCAATAAGACTGACTGTTGTAACTAGGCATTGGTGGGCGTATTTCATGTTCAATCCCTCCTTTTAGGGTAGGCTCTGCTAACCATATTAAACCTGTGCTAATAAGCATACTCCTGTCTGTGATCCCGGTCACATTCTGGCAGGGATAATCCGATCAGAATGACCTTGAAACCGTACTGTTAGCCCTTGATGGCCACCATTTAGACACCGGCGTAGAATTGGATCCGAATGAATGAAGATGCAGACAAAGCATGAGCCACGAAAGTCTTGAGCAGTTTCTGGCCCAGGTCGATGCAAGTGAAGATCTGCAGGAAAAAATAGGCGAAGAGATTGATATAGATGCAATGATCGCGCTGGGAGCCGAACAGGGATACGAGTTCAGTGCGGATGATTTTAGTGAAACAGATGAGTTGAGCGAGGAAGACTTGGATGGTGTCGCGGGACGGCTCGTGAAATGCTGCCTGGACCAATTCGACCGTTAAAGAGTCTCCGCCAGCCACGGGCTGTCTTCATTGACCTCGATCAGGGTGGGCACTGACGCCTTTAGCGCACCTTTGATCGCGTCACGGAAAGCCTCTTCGTTCTCCGGACGCGTTGCGTGGCAGCCGCAGGCGCTTGCCAGCTGAAGGAAATCAGGATTCCTACCGTCGACGCCGGTTGCGGGGATCTCACGGCTCGCCATATCGTCGCGGATCTGCTTGAGACCGGCGTTGTTCCACACGATGATTGGCAGAGCCAGCTCCAGTTCGGCAGCCGTCACCAGTTCCTGCACCGTGAACATGAAACCGCCGTCGCCGGCCACCACCACCACCGGTGTGTCACCCAGCGCCAGCTTCCCGCCGATTCCGTTGGGCAGACCGCAGCCCAGGGTGCAGTAGCCGGCCGGGTAGTGCCACTGCCTGGGCTGCTCCACGGGATAGGCAAAGGCGCCGGTATAGATCACCTGGCAGATATCCCCGGCAATCACCGCATCGTCCGGCAGAGTCTCACGCAGGACTTTCAGCATGCGGATGTGAAGGGACTCGCTGTCCGAAAGCTCATCGAACATCGAGCGGCGAACGAGGCTGACGGTCTGGGCCGTTCCCCGGCTGGTGTCCTCCGGTCCCAGTGCCTTCAGCAGTTGAGTCGCAGCGGTCGCCGCGTCACCCACGATGCCGATGTCGGCGGGATAGAGATCGTTGATCTTCCGGGAGTCGATGTCGATGCGGATCAGCTGGCCAGTGAGTGATAGCTTCGGGACGAAGCTGTCGGTCTCGGAGATCTCGGTACCGATCGCAAGAACCACATCTGCTTGGGAGAGGAATGTTCTAACGGGAGCACGGACGATGCCTCCGCCCAGACACAACGGGTGTGAATCGGGCACCACACCCTTGCCCGCATTGGTGGTGATGACCGCTGCATCCAGCCGTTCGGCGATGCGGGTCAGCGTCTGGGCAGCCCCTGCTGCACCCCCGCCGGCATAAATGACCGGGCGGTCGGCCCGGCGCAGCAATGCGGCCGCCTGGTTTATGGTCTCGGCAGTTGGCACGGGCCGGTCGGGTGGCCGGCGTACCTGCCATGCACCGGACACGGTTTCTGCCAGCACATCGATGGGTACGGCGATGTGCACAGGCCGGGGCCGCTCTGCGGCGAAAATAGAAAACGCCTGAGCGATGAGTCCCTCGAGTTCATCGGCAGACCCTGCGGTGGCGCTCAGTGCAGTCAGTGGCCGGGTCACCGCTTCCAGATCCGTGACCTCGTGCAGGCAGCCCCAGCCCTTGCCCAAGCTGTCACTCGCCGTGGTGCTGGAGATCACAAGAACCGGAATCGAATCGGCAAACGACTGCCCCATGGGGGTGCAGGCGTTGGTGACTCCGGGGCCGGAGATCAGGATGCAGACGCCCGGCTTGCCGCTGAGGCGGGCGTAGCCGTCCGCCATGAAACCCGCACCCTGTTCATTGCGGGCCTGCACGTGGCGGATGCTGCTGCCGGCAAGGCCCCGGTAGAGATCCAGGGTGTGGACCCCGGGGATGCCGAAAACGGTGTCCACTCCGTAAGACTCCAGCAGTGCAATCAGTGATTCACCGCAGGTCGCAGGTGTCGTCATTCCGCGTTTCCTCTTAGGTTCTGTCTTTTCCAGATACAAACTCGGGCTCGGACGGGTTCCGTCAATTGCCCGTCCGGGCCTGGGCTGATTGCTGTTAAGGGTACCCGAATCATCACCCGCTCTGGGCGGCCGTGAGGTGATCGATCACCCGCGTGGTTACAGAGGCTGTGGTGTCGTTTCCGCCCACGTCAGGCGTCCGGCAGCCCTCGTCTAGGGTCAGTGCCACAGCCCGTTCAATGGTTCGGCTGACGTCGGGCCGGCCAAAGCTGAACTCGTACATCATCGCGACGCTGAGAATGGCGCCCATCGGGTTGGCGATTCCGCGGCCGCTGATCTCAGGTGCGGAACCGTGCACCGGCTCATAGATTGCCGTGCCTAGACCTTTCACCGTTGAGGAAAATCCGGGCAGGGAAGCAGACGGCAGCATACCCAGCGAACCCGAGATGGTTCCCGCGAGGTCCGAGAAAAGATCACCGAACAGGTTATCGCCGAGGATTACGTCGAAGCGGGTGGGCTGCTGCATCAGCTGGTAGGACGCATTGTCCGCGTAGAGCATCTCGAGTTCGATATCCGGGTATTCGTCCCGGCCAATGGTCTCGACCACCTGTCGCCACAGCACGTAGCTCTCCATGACATTGGCTTTGTCGACCGAAGTGACCCGGCCGCGGCGGCGGCGGGCGAGTTCAAAGGCGATCCGGGCGATGCGCTCGATCTCGGGTGTGGTGTAGAGATTGGTATCGAAAGCTCGGTACCCGCCGCCTTCGATGGGTTCACTGCCCCGCGGCTCGGCGAAAAACGCACCGCCGCAGAGCTCGCGTACAACGATCACATCCGCCTCGTCGGCAAGACCTGGCCGGAAAGGTGTGACTGCGCTGAGCGATGGCCAGTTCCGGGCCGGCCGCAGCCCGGCATATACAGTGAGCGCCTGACGGAGCCGCATCAGTCCGTCCTGTTCGGCGGGCGTGCCACCTCTTTGAATGCCGTCCCACTTCGGCCCGCCGACTGCCCCCACCAGTACCGCATGGGACTGCAGGGCTTTGTTTAGGGTCTGGTCGGTACAGAAGACCCCGTGCTTGTCGTAAGCGGCTCCGCCGAGCAGATCCTCTTCGATCTCGATGGTCAGGCCGTTAAGCCGTGCGGTGTGGGTCAGAACGGAAACGGCAGCGGCCGTCACTTCGGGTCCGATCCCGTCGCCATCCAAAGCCAGAACCCGGTAGGTCTCGGTCACGGTGTGAACGGTTGTCTGACGCGAGGGCCGGTCGTGCTCAGGTGGGCGGCCGGCCCGGTACGGGAGCGCGGGTCAAGCCGACTGCTCCAGAATCGCTGGGATCTTGTCTTCCCAGCCGATTGCCATCACGTGTACGCCGCTCGTCATCGAACGTAGCGCGCTGACCGTGCTGCTGGCGATCTCGATGCTGACCTCAGCGATCTGTGCCGGGTCGCCACCTGCCGAGTCGATCTGGTCGATGAGTTGCTGGGGAATATCGACGCCGGGGATCCTGTCGTTCATGTACTGGGCCATCTTGACCGACTTGATGGGGATGATGCCGGCCAGAACAGGTTTGTCGGGTTTAGCTTTGTCCATAAAGCGCCCGAAGGCGTCGGTATCGTAGACTGCCTGGGTCTGAAAGAACTCCGCGCCGGCGTCTGTTTTTCGGTGCATGTTGTCGATCTCGGTATCGAGATCGCTTGCGCCCGGGTTTGCCACAGCACCGATGGTGAGCTGAGGAGAGCCCTTGAGTGGGTTGCCCGTGAGATCGTTGCCGTTGTTCAGGCCGGAGGCTGCCTCCAACAGCTGCGAGGCAAAAAGGTCGAAGACCGGCTTGGCATCGGGATGGTCACCGTTCTTCGGGGGGTCTCCCCCCATGAATACCACATTGGAGATTCCCAGTGCGGCAGCACCGAGAATACTGGCCTGTATCGCCAGACGGTTTTTGTCGCGAGAGGTCATCTGCACAATCGGCTCGATTCCCCGGTCGATCAGCAGGTGCCCGACCGCCACCGGATCCATGGCCATGCGCGCGGCGTGTGACTCGGTCAGATTGAATGCCGTCACCAGTTCGCGCAGCAGTTCAGCTTTGTCGAAGAGGTCACCAAGGTCAGTGCCTTTGGGCGGCGTAAGCTCGCCGGTCACGATAAAGGATGAATCTTTAAGGGCGTCGGCCAGTCTGCCCATAGTGTTTGCCTCCCGTTGGTGTGATCAGACAACCGGTTCCGGTGTGGAGGTCCGGTGGGTGCCCACATGATAGGGCTCAGTTTTCACCCGTCAATCGGCCAGTGGTACCTCTCGGCCCATTAGCCCCGACGTTTGTCTGCTCTGAAGTCGATCACTCCCGGCAGGCTGCGCGGGTCAGTGTCCGAAGAGAAGATCTGGGTCTTTTGGACTTTCTGGGTTCCGGTGGTGGGCAGGGTCTCACAGAACAGTATGTAACCTGGCGCTTTGAAGTAGGCCAGCCGGTCCATGCACCAGTTGAAAAGGGTTCGTGCATTGTCGACCGTAGCGTCTTCACCCGGCATGACGACGATGCAGGCAAACACTTCTTCTTCACGGAGGTCATCGGGTACCCCGATGACTGCGGCCTGGGCGACGGTTTCGTGGATCTGAAGCGCTGCTTCGACCTCGGCGGCCGAGATGTTCTCGCCCGACCGACGGATGATGTTCTTGTTACGGTCGACAAAATACAGCATGCCCTCTTCATCCTGGCGTACCGTGTCCCCGGTGTGGAACCAGCCGCCCCGCCAGGCTTCTGCGGTGGCACCGTCGTTCTTGTAATAAGCCGAGAAAAAGCCAGTAGTGGGATGATCGGCGCTATGTCGGACGAGCAGCTCACCGGCAGTGCCGGGACCAACGTCCTGATCGCGCTCGTCGACCACGCGGGCTTCAAGCCCTGCGACGGCCCGACCGAAGGCACGACTGCCGACCGCGCGCGGCTCGTGGTTGTCGGTATAGATCCGGCCGGTTTCGGTCATGCCCCAGACCTCGACCATGGGAAAACCGAAGCGGCGCTCGAAGGCAGCGTGGTGATCAGGATCGATGCCCGCACCCAGCCCGAACTTGACCCTGTGCCGGGTTTCTTCCGGGACAGGCGGCTGGTTGAGAAGCAGCGGCGGCACTACGCCGAGGTAGTGGATCGCCGTTGCCTGGGTAGCGGTGACGTCCTGCCACCAGCTCTTCGGGTGAAAACGGTCCGGTGAGATAAGGCAGTTGCCCGAACACATCATGGCCGTTGCGGTCACGGCGAGCGCATTCATGTGATAGAGCGGCAGCGGGTTGAGCACCCGCTCCCGGCCGGGTTCCATCGACAGTTGTCCGCCCAACGCCAGGTACCACTCGCCGGCGGTAATGAAGTAGTCGTTACTGAGAATGCAGCCTTTGGGTCTCCCGGTGGTACCAGAGGTGTAGAGCATGGCGCATTCGGTGTCACGTCCCGGTGCTGCGCTGGAAAGGCTCAGGGCGGTTGGCGCCGCGGGCGGATTGTGCGCTGGCAAGGTGCTGTGATCGATGACCGGCGGTTGCAGTGGGCATTCCTGGCTGGCTTTTTCAAGGTCGGCAAGCCGTGATGGAATGCCAACGGCAAGCACGGCATCGGCGTGGTCCAGCTGATAGACGATCTCGTCGTGCCGGTAGTCTGGGTTGACCGGCACGATCGATGCACCAAGGCTGTTGAGAGCGAGATAGTGGACGAAAAACGCCGGGCGGTTTTCAAGCAGCAGCGCGACTCGATGGCCAGAGCCATAACCGGCTTGGGCATAGCACTCACCGGCTTGCAGTGCCTGTTCAAGCATCCACCGATAGGAAAACTCCGCCCCTTCAGGAAAATAATCACGCGTTGGCCTGGCCGGCACGCACAGAAACGGCGCATCGGGGCAACGCCCGGCGGTGGCCTGGAAGACTTCGAACACGCTGTTCATGTCAATTGACCGGTAGGCACCCTCTGCGGATCGTTTCCGTCGACACGGTATCAGATCGACTCTCGGGTTAGTAGCCGTCCGCTTTTCGCAGAAAATTTCCTCACGTTAGAATCAGTCCGGATTAGAAACGACGGGTCACTGAACCCCGGGGAATCGTATGTCGCGCAAAACAGGACTGGTCTGGCATGAGCTCTACATGTGGCACAACACGGGCAAATACGCCGGGGTCATGCCACCTGGCCTCACGGTACAACCCTACGAGCACTCGGAAAACCCTGAGACCAAAAGGCGGTTCAAGAACCTGATGGATGTTGCCGGTCTCACCGAACAGTTGGTTGCGGTCTCTCCTCGACCAGCGACAGAAGCGGAAATCATGTTGCTTCACGAACCGGCGTATCTGGAGAAGATCAAAGCCCTGAACGAAACCGGAGGTGAAGCCGGCAAGGGCACCCCGATGGGGGTCGGGTCGTATGATATCGCTTTGCTCGCTGCAGGTGGCGTGATTGAACTCGCGGATGCGTTGCTCGACCAGCGTGTTGACAATGGCTATGCGCTGGTCAGACCCCCGGGTCACCATGCCAAGGCGGATATGGGCATGGGATTCTGCATCTTCTGCAACGGTGCAATCGCCGGTCTGCATGCCTTGAAGCATCGCGGCCTGGAACGTATCGCCTATGTGG
>CAJXBY010000136.1 GCA_913051905.1 uncultured Gammaproteobacteria bacterium
ACTTGCCACCAAGTATCAGCGAATTCGTCACGTGATACCGCGGCACTCGCACTGAACATCAGTCCGCCGTAACAATTACGGTCCGACCGCGTCACCCGGTCTGCCTGTTCTGAGAAAGGTCTCAATGTTGTCGATGACCCGCATACCCATCTCGTCCCGGGTCTCGATGGTTGCTGTGCCTATGTGCGGTGACATCAGCACGTTATCCAATGCCAGCAGACCTTCCGAAACACCCGGCTCGTCCTGGAATACATCGAGGCCCGCCCCGGCAATCACTCCGTTTTTCAGTGCCTCAATCAGTGCTGCTTCATCGACCACCCCACCTCTGGCGGTGTTGACGAGTATTGCCTCAGGCTGCATCAGCGAAAGTGCCCGGGCATCGATCAGGCCACGAGTCTGCTCAGTCAACGGGCAGTGTAGAGATACGATCTGCGACCCTGTGAGCAGTTCATCGAGACTCTCGCAGTAAACAGCGTCAAGATCAGATTCCCAATGCGGCCTGCGCTGGCGACCGTGGTAGAGCAATGGCATTCGGAATGCCCGGGCCCGCCTTGCCACGGCGGTGCCGATGCCCCCCGGACCGACGATACCGATGGTCTTGCCCCAGACCCTGACCCCGGCATTGGGGTCGACTATGCCGATCCCGTTCCAGCCCCGCTTCCGGATTAACCGGTCGCCGTGGATGAGCCGGCGATTCAGACCTAGCATCAGTGCAAAGGTCAGGTCAGCGGTCTCTTCCGTAACGACATCCGGTGTGTTGCTCACAAATATGTTGCGCGCTTTGGCAGCTACAATATCGATGTGCTCGGTGCCGGCACTGACACAAGCGATCAAGCGGATACTGTCGGGTAGATTTGCGATAAACGCGCTATCCAGGCGGTCACCTCCCCAAGGACAGAGTACGTCTGCACCCTGGCAACGGGCCAGAATCTCTTGTGTGTCGAGCGGCGTATCGTCAGGGTTAAGGCGCGCGTCGAACCGCTCGCTAAGCAGTTCCTGAGCACGCCGGGTCCATTTTCGAGTCACCACAACTATGGGCTTTGCCACTCAATTCTCCAGGCATTCACAATTCGGGCCAATGGGGCAGTGAATCCTGTGACTGCTCCGCATTCCCGGTTTGTCGCCACAATCTCGGAACCCTTTCCAGTGCTAGACTGAAGGGATGCTGGGCCCACACTCTAACGAATCCAGCCGGATTGGCGCAAACCGGCGACCGCTGCTCTGCACTTCTGACCAAGGATCCAAACCAATCATTTTAGATCTGCTCCCCAGCCACATACTCCGTTATTCACAGACACAGACGAAGGACTGAAACCCCCATGAACGCCCCAAGTAGAACCGCCATTATCACCGGTGCAGGATCAGGTGTCGGACGTGCCGCTGCCCTTGCCCTGCATAGTGAAGGTTATGCGGTCACTCTGGCTGGACGTCGAGAGAAGACACTTGAAGAGACCGCCACCCTCGCCTCCTCGTCCGGGGAACGGACCCTGGTGATTCCCACCGATGTTACCGATGCCGGTTCGGTCAGAACCCTGTTTGACCAGTCCGTGAGCACATTCGGCCGGGTCGACGTCCTGTTTAACAACGCTGGCACCGGCGCACGTCCGGTACCCATCGAAGAACTGGACGTTGAGGAATGGCGCGCCGTGGTCGACGTGAACTTGACGGGGAGCTTTTTGTGTACCCGGGAGGCCTTTCGCGTCATGAAAGCCCAACAGCCCAGAGGCGGGCGAATAATCAACAACGGTTCGGTTTCGGCCCACGCACCGCGCCCCAATTCGGCACCCTACACCGCCACTAAGCACGCCATTACCGGCCTGACCCGCTCCACATCGCTGGACGGACGCGATTACGACATCGCCTGTGGGCAGATCGACATCGGCAATGCGTTAACCGACATGACCGCGAGGATGGCTGAGGGTGTGACGCAGGCCCATGGCGGCACCGCAGTCGAGCCAACCATGAACGTCGACGATATCGGTCGGGCAATCATCTACATGGCCGGTCTGCCGCTCGCCGCGAACGTGCTTTTCATGACCGTTATGGCCAACAGCATGCCGTTTGTTGGGCGGGGTTGAATTCCCCCTTTTAACTCCCTGCTTTTACTCGCCCGCCCAACTCGCCCAGTGGACGAGCAGCATCGGGTCATCCGGAATCAGGCCGGCATCAGGTTCCGACCGTAAGAGGATCGACCAGGCGCCTCAACGCGGCGATGATACTGAGCACCACGATCCGTCCGGTCCGAGGATTGTCGTCGCTTGGAATGTTCTCTATCTTGAGCTCGAAACGGGCGCTGTCCGACTCCACAATAATACTATGGGTGTTACGACTGACACCGGGGTCCGCCCACACCTCAAGGCGGGTACGGTCCGGCCCGATTCCAGCAAGCCCGAGCGCCGCCGCGACGTTTACGTTGGCGGGAAAAGCCGTAACCCCCTCCCGGGCCGACCCCTCGAACACCTTCAGTGGCTGGTCCAGGGCCTCCAGGTCAATTGCATTCCGTTCGATATGGGGTGCACCGGCAAGACCGCCTGGTGGTTTACGGGTCACGATCAAGACCTGCTGGATGTCGCCCTGTGCAGCCGCGCGGACCGCATCGAGTCCCAGCACAGCACCGCTCGCAACATTGATACGTGCCCCAGTCTTTGAAGCCAGATCGACCAGATGCCAGTTATCGAGGAGGCCACCCACGCTCACAGGGATCAGGATTCTCCCCAAGCGGATTGCGGGCTCAGCCACCTGATCAAATACGCCCGCCGGTGCGCATTCCACCACCACGTCGGAGACCTCCGCCAGGTCCGACAGTCCGAGTACAGGCACTGCCCGCTTTAGTCCCGTCAGCCGTGCCGCCGCCCGCTCACGGTCACGCGCCGATACCGCCACGAGTTCCAGCCCATCCAACCCCGCATCCATCCGCCGTGCAAGCGCCATGCCGATTGCACCCAGGCCTCCAATTCCGACCCGCATGGGTGAGCCGCGAGTTCGACCGGATTCAGACATTCTCCCTCCCTTGGGTTCGCTCCACACCGCGGTCAGCGATCTGCCACCCTCCTTTCTTCCGGTGCCAGGTCAGATATGCCGACAGAACCAGAAGCCCCCCACCCAGAACCGGCCGTACGGTTCCGCTCATCAGAAACAATGGGACAGAAACAGCTGCGGCCATGGCTGGACTGTAGCCCAGTATCCAGCGGTGACTCAGCCGGTGGCGCTGATAGAGCGGAAAGAATGCCGAGAATACCGCCAGAATCAGAAACAGTAAGGACCATGGTCTTGTGACGAACGGCGTCAGGTCGGTAGTGATCGCAAAAGCCCGGGCCAGATTGAGTTCGGCGATGTTACCAAGTACGACACCCAGAATCATCGGTGCCAGTGGAAACCCGAAATGACGCATCAATAGGCCCAGAATACCAAACCACAGCAGCGTCCACAGATCGAATTCAACGTTATTGATCGCAAAGACGCCAATCCCGCAGAAGCCCAGAATCACGCAGGCCAGGATGTACATGCGCACCTTGGTGACCAGCACGAAAACACGCAACATGAACGACTGTAGTCCCAGCATGAAGAATGTGGCCACAAAAAATGCCAAGAAGATGGAGTACGCCAACACCGGTTCTTCGGCAATGAAAGTGGGACTCGGAATCACGTCATGGATCAGCAAGGCACCAAGCATTACAGCGGTGGTCACATCGCCCGGAATGCCCAGGGCCATCATCGTGATCAGGGCACCGCCTTCCACGGCGTTATTCGAGCTTTCCGGTGCGACGATTCCGTCGGGAATACCGGTGCCGAATTTCTCGGGGTGCTTGGATACCTTCTTGGCCTGGTCGTAGGCAAGAATATTGGCGATCGATCCGCCGGCTCCCGGCAGAATGCCCGTAAACACCCCGATCAGAGCCGAACGAACCACAGTGGTCCAGCGTTTGACGACTTCCTTCACAGCCCGGCGGTGCTCGATCCGGACATGGACCGAGCCCCGCTCGGTGAGTGACTTACGCGCCGAAGCGCGATCCTGGACATCGCTGAGCAACTGGCTGAAGGCAAACAATCCGATCAGTACCGCGATGAAATCAAAGCCCTGCAACAGCGAATCGGTTCCAAAATTAAACCGCGCCATTCCAACTGCTTCGTCTTCCCCCACTGTCCGGATCAACAACCCCAGTACACCAGCAATCAACCCTTTGATCAGGTCCTTGCCAGCCAGGCTGGCGGTAATCGTCAGGGCAAACATCACCAGCATGAAGTAGTCCCATGGATTGAACTCCAGACCAATCCGGGCGAGCTGCGGTGCAAGAGTCACCAGCAGGATGGCGCTGATGATGCCCCCGCTGAACGAGGACCATACCCCGATGCCCAGTGCCAGGCCGGGTTCGCCCTTACGTGCCATGGGAAACCCGTCAAAGGTCGTGGCCACGGACGACGGCGTGCCCGGAATGCCCGTCATGATGCCTGCCATCAGGCCGCCAGACAGGCCGCCAACCAGAACACTGACCATGGTCGCGAGCCCCTGCGACGCCGGCATGCCGAAAGTGAACGGTAAAGTCAGTACCACGGCCATGGCGATCGTGAATCCCGGGATAGCACCTGCGATGAGGCCTCCGGCAACCCCGACCATCATCAGTACGACGGTTTGGATGGTGGCCAGCTCTGCCACCGCACCTAAAATATTTTCCAGGATCACGTTATCGCTTTTCTCGGGCCACGCCGGTCAGCCAAAAGGATTGAAAATCTCGCCGGCCGGCAGCAATACACCCAGACCGAAGGTGAAAAGACTCCACATGCCGCCGACCGTGACCAACGCCACCACCGCGTGGGTCAACAGGCTCCTGGGAGACCAGCCACCCAGTATGTTCTGTAACAGGAAAACAAAGGTCACACCGCCGATCAACATACCGAGAACCGGTAACGAGGCGACATAACCGAAAAAGAGGACAAAACACCAGATGGGATTACGCCAGCGCGCATACCAGTGACTGAATCCCCGCCCCGCAGGGGACGCATTTTCCTGCCGGTCGGGGACACCACGCCTCAGCGACTGAACGAGGTAGATCACACTCAGCAGTGCGAGCAGTCCCAGAATGACCCGCGGCCAGGCCGACGGTGGCAGAACCCCGTAATCGGGTTCACGAATATCGAAACTGGCCCAGAAGAAAACACCGCAGAACAACATCAGAATGACAGCAATGACGGTGTCGCGGTTCAGTCGATTCATGGCAGCACTGAGCCGGCGGGACCCCGGCGCGCCAGGATCATTCTCAGGACCCTTAGCGCGCGGGGTTAATTGAAGACTCGAAGATCAGTCCTTCTTGTACATACCGATCTTAATGGCCACTTTTTCATGATCGGTATAGGTTTTTTCAGCCCAGGTACGATAGTCCGCCGGACCGACCCAATTGATGTCTGTGCCCTTGGCATCCATCTGGGCCAACAGGTCAGCGTCCTCGGCAGCGGCCTTGAACACCTGTGACCAGTGGTCAATTACAGCGGCCGGCGTCCCTTTGGGGGCCACAATTCCGCGCTTGAGCGAATACACCAGATCGACACCCTGTTCCCGCAGTGTCGGCAGATCAGGCAGATGCTTGGACCGTTCTTCCGCGGCTATCCCATATGCTTTCAGCTCACCCCCTTCAAGGTATTTACGGCCCGAGGCAACATTCAACGTGCCCAGTTGAATCGCATTCGATAGCAGAGCAGTCATCCTCTGCCGCGTGCCGTCGAACGGCACATACTTGAACTTCATACCGGTCAGATCTTCCAGGATCAACCACATGAACTGACTGGTCGAACCGAATGTCGCACCGGTGAGGATGGTACCGGGCGCGGCCTTGGCCGCCTCTTCGAGTTCAGCCAGAGTATTCCATGGGGCATTACCGGCGGCACCCACGATATCCGGCGTCGCAGTCAGCAGAGCAACGGTGTCAAACGCTTCAAAACTAAAATCTATGCGCCCATTCAGATAGGAGGTAATTGCGCTCTGGTGAATCGCAAACAAGGTACAGCCATCGGGCTTGGCCTTGCGGGCTTCCTTCGCGCCCTTGTTGCCCCCCTGGCCAGGCACCGTCACAACCTTGATTTTTGGCGTCACATCCAGATTCTGAATGGTCTTCTCAAATATCGAGAAGATCACGTGCGTACCGCCCCCGGCCTTCCATGGCACGATCAGTTTTGCAGTCTTGCACGGTATGTCGGCCGCGCTTGCGGGACCTGCAACCCAGGCCAGAGAACAAAAAGCCAGTGATAAGACCAACTTGGCAGATAATTTCATCAGTTCCTTCTCCATCTTCGGACAACGCACCAGGCTGCGGCCCTTCGGTTTGTATCGATTCCCTCTAAGTCAGGCTGGACATCACCCTTCATGACCGGCTGGCTGCACCTGGCCATCACCCGGTCAGCATCGATTGTTGACCGGTTCGGTTCCTGATGCAAGACGCTCTTGGGCGGTACATCAGTGACCGTCGAAACCGCCGAACCCTGGTCAATACGGTCCGCAATTCACCGGAAAATCAAGGACAGCGTTATTCGTCGCCAGACAGCCGGTCGACGATGTGCCGCGCAATCGGAAAACACGACGTGGCCGCCGGCGACGGTGCATTGCAAACCACAAGGCAATGGGCGGTTCTGTGAAACAGAAAGTCGTCTACAAGCTTACCCTCAACGCTGACCGCCTGGGCCCTGATTCCCGGTGGGTAGGCCTGCAGATCGGCAAGGGTCAGACCAGGGCTGTACTTCTGGACCTCCTTGAGATAGCCCCGTTTGGACAAACCATTTTTCAGTTCCTTGACCGCGCTGCCGAAATGCCTCCACAGGACCCGGTGAAAGCCCGGGAAAGTCAACATTTCAATACTGTCTCCCCAGGCAAAGGCGAACCGGCTGTACCCTTCACGTGAGAAATTGACCACTGCGTTTGGACCCACAGTGACCGAGCCGTCGATCATCCGAGTCAGATGGACACCGAGAAAAGGAAGCGCCGGATCGGGTATGGGGTAGATCAGATGACGGATGATCTGATTATGGCGCTCTGAGAGCCGGTAGTAGTCCCCCCGAAACGGTACGATCTGAAAATCCGGCTGCCCCCCCAGCATCCGAACCAGCCGGTCGGCCATCACACCGCCGCAGGCAATCAGCTTACCCCCAGAGATCTCTTTG
>CAJXBY010000137.1 GCA_913051905.1 uncultured Gammaproteobacteria bacterium
AAACGGAGAATCTTAAACAAAGGGGTTCGCACGTCACCGTGCGAACCCCTTCCAAAGATGATTGAACAGGCAGCCTTACCCTGTTTTCCAGATATGCTCGGCCCAGCCGTTGCCGCCAAACTGGCCCAATGGGCAATTGGAGAAGCCCTGAACCTTGGGGTCGTGTCCATCCATGATGTTGGTATGCGCTGGAATGATGATTCCGCTTTCCGTCGACACCAGTTTCTGCATCTCGCAATGCATCTCGTGGCGCTTCGCTGCGTCGGTTTCCGCAAGAGAATCCTTCAGCAATTGACCCATGCGATCGCTATTCCAGTAGGTGTCGTTCCAGTTGCCGTTTGGGCCAAACTGGATCGCCATCATGGCATTCGCAGTCGGACGCATGTTCCAAGCAACCACGTTCAGTGGTTCTTTCATCCACACCGCGCCCCAGTAACCATCGGTCGGCACCCGCTTCAATTTTAGGTTAAAACCGATCTTCTTGAGGTTGGCCTGCATGAGGAGGCACGCATCTTCAATGAAGCCGATCACCGGTGCGACGTAGAGTTCTGCCTCAGAATAACCCGATTTATTGAGATGCCACTTGGCTTTGTCAGGATCGTAGGGGATCTGGGGCAGCTCGTGGCAGTGATCAGCGCCATAGGCCACATTAATCGGGTGGTCGTTACCCACCGTACCTTGGCCTTTGAGGAACTTTCGCACGATCCGCTCGCGATCCTGAATGTAACGAAGGCCCTGGACCAGATCATCGTTGTCGCCCGGTGCGGTGTTCTTCAGACAACAGATACCGCCATAGAGACCCGACGGGATCGAGAGAACCGCTTTACCCGAGCTTTCGATTTTCTTGATGTGCTTCGCGTGAACCGCCGTAGCCATATCAACGCTGCCCGCCAGCAGAGCGTTCAGCCTGGCGTCGGGATCGGTAATCGCCGTGACCTCAATACCGTCTAACCACTGCCCGGTATCCCGCCAATAATTATTGTTACGGGAATGAATGGAACGCACACCAGCCTGGAAGGAATCCAGGACGTATGGGCCCGACCCCCCCTGCCACCAGTTATGCGTATTGGCCTTGACGATCTTGGCTTGGGGCTGGGTCAACTTGAAGGGCATATCCGCATCCGGCGACGACAGAGTCAGCTTCACCGTGTGCTTGTCGACGGCTTTCCACTCAACAACTGCCGAGAAAAATGATTTAATCGAAGACGGCGAACCGTCTGCGATATGGCGGTTCATGCTCCAGACAACATCTCTCGCCGTCAGTTCACCTCCGCTGTGAAATGCCACACCCTTGCGAATCTTGAAGACGTACTCGGTCGCGTTACTGTTGACCGACCATTCTTCAGCAAGTTCGGGGTGCAGGCTCATATCGTTCCAGACCTGGACGAGCCCGTTGTACATTGTGTTTGCCCGGACGTAGTCGATGGTCGATGTACCCAGAATCGGGTCCAGCGTATCGTCGGGCCCGTGCAGGTTGGACGCGAAGATCACCGAGCCACCGCGGGTCGGGCTGGCGGCGAGCGCACTGGCGGAGGTCAGAAGACCGCCTGCTGTAGTCGCAGTAACTCCCAATGCGCCCATGGCCGCCAGGAAATCACGGCGGTTAAGATGGCCGTCACGATACATCTGTTGAAAATTCTTGACTTCTTTCATGTATTCACCTCCATATTTACATCATTCAGGATTACGTTTAGTTGGTTTAAAGTGGATTTCCGCCGCGTTGCAACCAAGCAAGGCGATAAACACCCTCGGCACCGTCAAACAGTGAAACATGAATTACGCAGTTTGGTCAAACTGGCATACTCCCTATAGATATATTTTTTGCTTTGATCGGGCTCGCAGCAGCCCGATCAAAGCAAAAGATCCCGAAAAAAATGGGAAAATGAAGTGATTCCGCAAGAAATTCCATTGCGATCACAATTTCCGAAGGGTGGCCCTCAGTTCGCTAAAAACAAAAGTGAAAAGAAAAGTCACGACCCCCAATGAGACATCTTGAATCGATTCGATTACCGTTGCCCAGCCTGCGCCATATCGGCCGCGGACTCTCCCCGCTTCAGATCAGCAATGCGGTGATTGCCTTCTTGTATGCCATCTCCGCCCCCGTCGCGATCATGCTTGCCGTCGGCACCGACGGTGGATTGTCCGAACAGGAACTCAGTTCCTGGGTCTTTGGAGCATTTGCCATCAACGGCTGCCTGAGTATCGGGATGTCACTGCTCTACCGCCAGCCGCTGGTTTTCTTCTGGACGATACCCGGCGTAGTACTGCTAGGCCCAGCGCTCGAACACCTGGACTTTGCTCAGGTTGTCGGCGCCTTCTATGTCACGGGCCTGCTGCTGCTGATTCTCGGGCTCAGCGGCTGGGTGAGCCGAATCATGTCACTGCTGCCCATGCCGATCATCATGGCGATGGTCGCAGGCGTTTTTGTCCAGTTCGGCCTGGACTGGGTCCACGCCCTGTGGAAAGACTGGTTGATAGCCGTTCCGATGACGGGAGCCTTCGTGCTGCTGTCGCTGAATGCGCGCCTTGCACAGCGCCTGCCGCCGATGATCGGGGTCCTGATCGTCGGGGTTGTCGTGGTGGCTCTGAGCGGCGGATTCGAACCCTCATCCGGACTTCATTCTGCGACAGTCCAACCGGTTCTGTTCACTCCGGTGTTTTCATGGGAAGCCATTGTTGAACTGACGGTCCCGCTGGCAGTCACGGTACTGGCTGCACAAAATGCCCAGGGCATCGCCATCCTCAAAGATCGTGGCCACAACCCGCCGCCGAACAGCATTGCTGCGGCCTGCGGCGCAACTTCCCTGGTGACTGCCGTTGTGGGAACCGCATCCACCTGCCTGACCGGTCCCAGCAACGCCATTATTTCAAGCGGCGGTGACCGGGCACATCATTACACGGGAGCCCTGGTGATTGGTCTGATGGCGATCGCGTTCGGCATCATGGCGCCGGTCTTTACACATCTGATACTGGGTGCACCGCCCGCTTTCATTGCAACCCTCGCGGGTCTTGCCATGTTGCGGATACTTCAGAACACCTTCGTAGTGTCGTTCAGTGGTGGGTTTTCGCTGGGAGCCTTGGTCGCCTTTCTTTTTACCGTGGCAGGACAGCCCCTGCTGAATATCGGCGCACCGTTCTGGGGTCTGGTGTTCGGCTACGCTGCATCGCGTTTGATGGAGCGGCGCGATTTTGCTTCAGCGGAGAACATGAGAGAAGAAAAGTAAAGACTTCTGGAGCCGAATAGACGTACCGATCAACGGGTAGAACCAAGCGCGGGGCGCACGGCGTCTGCAACCAACTCCTGGAAGCGCCGCACGCTGGCTTCCCAATGCGGTGACAGGAACCCCCCCGATTCCGCCAGGTCAGATCGGCGGCCTTTTTGGAGCCGCTCACAGATAGAGTGGTCCTCGCGGTGGACCTGGTCCCAAAGCCGACGAATGGGCTCCACTGCCGCCTCGCCGTGATCAGACTCCCGGTGCAAATAGATCACCCGCTTCTGGATCGTGGTCTCAGCTGATACGGGCTGATTCAGATGCACACCGAGCTGGTCCGGGTGATACAAACCCATCACGAAATTCGGAAACAAAGCCAGATACCGCGAACTCACACCCAGTGAGCCCGAGGGCGCAGCGCGCTGCTGCTCAGGTGACAGTTCCACGGCGCTGCCCAGACACTGCCCGTCGATCAAGACAGAATGATCTTCCAGAGGCTGGGTGGTACTGGTTCTGTGAACGAACTGAACATGATACGGCTCGATGAAGTTTTCCATCAACAGCTTCCAATTACATTTAACCTCACCGAAATCAATGGTAGCGACCGGAACATATTCTTCGGGCTGAAAACCCGTGAGCTGTCTGCGCAGCGGTGCAATAAATGTTTCGAAATCCGGGGCATCTTCATCCAGCTTAACGAAGACCCAGTCATGAAACGTTGTGCACGACACCTCCGCCAGCGGGTGGTCTTCGAGTCGGAAGCCATCGGGCAGACCGGTCTTGCTCCCGCCGAAATACGGTGCCAGCCGAAGCTGGCCCTCCAGATCGTACGACCAGCGGTGATATGGGCAGGTGATCAACCCGCTGCAATGCTCCGGCTGGTCGACGAGCTGGAGATTCCTGTGCCGGCACACATTGTGGAACGCCCGGATGCGGTCTTTGGCGCTTCGAACCAGCAGCACCGGTTTGTCGGCCACTGTGATCGGGGCTACATCACCGACCTGCGCCAAGTCATGGGCAAATGCAACAAAAGTCCAGGAACTGGCAAAGAGGTGCCGGGCTTCCAGTTCAAAAAAACCAGTGGCCGTGTAAACCGAAGCCGGCAACCCATGCCTGACCTCAGCTTGCTGGTCAAACCGGTCAAACAGTCTCTGGTCCAGTTCTTCGGTCATCAAGACGCACCTGTGTTCATCGGCTGAGCTAACTGCCTCCGGCAGAACCGGATTCAGCCGAACGTCCACGATAACAGAGATTTTACTTTTTGCGTATGGCTAAATAGACTCGTTTGCGCTTTTTCGCACACCGCGTGCGCCACCCTACCGATCAAGGACATACCATGGCCTACATTGAGAATTTCTCTGACGCACTACCCGACCCAGCCCGCGTAGCGGAAGAGAAAAAACGGCTCGAGGCGGCCGGCGTCAAGTACATCCTATCCTGCTGGATCGACCTGCTGGGTATACCCAAAACCAAGCCCGTCCCGATCAGTGATTTCGAACTGCTGTGCATGGGTAAAGGTCCGCAGTTTGCGGTCCACTCGATCTCCTTTGTGCCCGAACTGGGTCCAGCGGATAGTGACCAGATCCCGCTACCGGACCTCGACAGCATTGTGATCTGTCCCTGGGACAGGACCTGCGCCTGGGTGTTCGCTGATCTTTGGTGGCAGGATCACCCCTACAAGCTGTGCCCCCGCAGCGCGCTGAAAAGAACCGTACACGACATCGCCCAGAAAGGGTATGCAGTCTATGCGGGAGTGGAACCGGAATTTATTGTCATGAAATGGCAGGACGGGCAACCCGTCAAGGCGTTCGACAACGATCCACTGGTCGACCACGGAACACGCCCGCGACGTCAGGCCTTTGGTTACGATGTCGAGTTCTCAATCGATTCGATGGGTTTCCTGGGTGAGATGATCGATATCATCGAGGCACTGGGCTGGAACCTTCACGACGTGGTCTGTGAAGGGGCGTACTCCCAGTTCGAACTGGACTTTCACTACACTGATGTCCTCACCATGGCCGACCGGCTGGTGTTCCTGCGAGTGCTGCTCAAAGAAGTCGCAAAACGCCATGGGATGTTTGTCACCTATATGCCGAAACCGACCATCGGTGATTGGCGCTCCGGTGCCCATATGAACACGTCGATGCAGCCCGTGGACAATCCGGGACAGAATCTTTTCGAAGGTGAGGACGGCGGCTGGTCCGACGCCGTCTACGGTGCCGTGGGCGGACTACTGCGCCACGGTGGGGCGCTGACTGCAATTGCCTGCTCCACGGTGAACTCGTACAACGGGCTGGTGCCGAGGGTCGGTGGTTTCGAAGGGGGCACCGTGACCTGGGCGCCCACACACATGACCTACGGCTTCAACAACCGCTCGGCAATGCTGCGACTGCCCCAGAGCCGCTTCTGCATTGAGAACCGGGCGGCCGACATGTGCATGAATGCTTACCTCGCGCTCGGATTGTCAGCAGCCGCAATAACCGAGGGCGTGGTCAACAACTACGATGCTGGGCAACCGCTGAACGAGGACCTTTACAGTATGAGCGAAGAAGCGATTGTCGGTTCCGGAGCCCAGCGTCTACCCCGCAACCTGCTGGAGGCCATCGAGATACTTCGGACTGACGAACTGGCACGCAAGGTCCTAGGTGACGATATGATGGCCTCCTATTTGCGTTACAAAACCGACGAGTGGGAGCGTTACCATCAGGCCATCACGGACTGGGAGGTGGAGGAATACCTGCGTCTTTACTGAACAGCTGCCGGTTCGGGCAAGTTTGCAGGCCAAGCGGGCCATTGCCGTCGGGCAACCCGGCAGACCACTGGCACCGCTAACTTGCGCGGAGGGCCGGACATGACTGAAACGTTCGAAGTACTGCGAAGCTTTGAACTGGGCCGCACCGGTGCCCCCAGCGAGGATGCGATTCGGGCTTACGAGCGCGATGGGGTCGTCTGCCTGCGCAAAGCGTTTAGTCGAGAGTGGGTCGAGCAGGGCCGGCGCGCGGTTGCCGCGGTGATTCGCACCCGATCCCGCAGCGAACTCCATTCGGCCCACCCGGAGAACGGGCAATCCGGTAATTTTTTCTTCGACACTTTTCTTTGGAAACGGCTGCCGTCGTTCCGAAAGTTCACCTTTGACTCACCCGCTTCGGGGCTCGCCCGCAAAGTAATGCGTTCGCGGTCCCTGCTGCTTTATTTTGATATGGCCATCGTCAAGGAACCCGGTACCCGGGCACGCACTCCCTGGCACTATGATGAGGCATACTGGCCGGTGTCGGGAACCCAGGTGTGCAATGTGTGGGTGGCACTGGATCCAGTTCCGAAGGATACGGCACTTCATTTCGTGCTCGGATCACACAAGCTGCGTGACGATTACCGGGGAGTGGACTTTTTCACATCCAAAAGCATGCGTGGCCACATTGAACCCGAACCGCCTCAATGGGACCTTGTCGACGGTGATCACCGGATCGCCTGCGCACCGATGGCACCCGGCGACTGTGCCATCCTGAATCTGCGCACCCACCACAGTGCACCGGGAAACCTGCGGCACAGCAACCGCCGCCGGGTAATCTGCACACACTGGTTTGGTGATGATGCAAGGTTTAGCGACAAGCCCTGGGAATGCAATCCAGACGAACGCGGTGAGGCCCTGTTGAACGGGGGGCCGCTTGAATGCGAGACATTTCCCCGGGTCTATTGACCTTCTGAGATTCAGGCCCGCGAAAGGTACTGGCTACCGATACGCGTAGCCCGCTGCTAAGCCCTCATTTGGGATTTTGGCAGTCGGATCGGGTACGTGCGCCGAATCCTTTCATCGAC
>CAJXBY010000138.1 GCA_913051905.1 uncultured Gammaproteobacteria bacterium
GTCACGTGAATCAGGCGCCGTCGAGGAAATTCTGTAACTGCTTGTGGCCGTACTGTGTGAGTATTGATTCTGGGTGAAACTGTACGCCGTGGATCGGATTCTCAGCGTGTGTGATGGCCATAATCTCGCCATCGTCCGCCCGTGCCGTCACTTCGAAACACTCCGGCAGGGAATCTTCCCTGACGACCAGCGAATGGTAGCGGGTCGCCTGGAAGGGGCTGGGTACGCCATTGAAAAGCCCCTTGCCCTGGTGTTCGATGAACGAGGTCTTTCCATGCATCAGGCGTTTGGCGCGGACAATCACACCACCGAAAGCCTGGGCAATGCTCTGATGACCGAGACAAACGCCGAGGATGGGCAGTGTATCGGCAAATGCCTGTACCAGTGAGACGCAGATTCCCGCTCCATCGGGTGTACAGGGTCCCGGTGATATCACCACATGGCTGGGTGCCAGTTTTTCAATTTCATCCAGTGTGATCTGATCG
The DNA here is from genome assembly GCA_913051905.1 of uncultured Gammaproteobacteria bacterium. Next base: position 486 of record CAJXBY010000138.1, read on the forward strand.
TTCCGATAGACGACGACCTCCTGACCCAACTCCCCGAGGTACTGCACCAGGTTGTAGGTGAACGAATCGTAATTGTCGATCATCAGTAGCATGTCTGGACCACTCGCGCCCGTAAATGGCTTGAATTCAAGAACATTGCAGCGGTGATTTTAGTTAAGGCCGGCGATTTTCCAAAACGGGCCTATCAGTACCAGAAACCTTGGCCAGCAGTACGATCAATGCTCAGACTTTCCTATTGGACCGGTGTGTGATCGAACGCTTCGGACCGCAAAATCGTATCCACTCCGCCGAGCCGCTCGATCAATTCTGTCTGGTCGGCAAAGGCAAGATCGTTTACCTTGGCAGGGTCCAGCAAAGCGCACATTGTGTCATGGCAGCGCTTTAAGTCTTCTGCATGTGCCGGATTCTGAGAAAGATCACACAGCTCTTCTGGATCGGCCGCCAGATCAAATAATTCCGGCGCATACCCCGGATAACAGTTGTACTTCCACTGGCCCGTTCGCAACATGAACATGCCAACGGGAGAGCCGCCATCGTGGTATTCAGATACGACGGCTCGATCCGTGCCGGCACCCTCAACCAGCGACTGCAGGGAGAGACCCGGCCGGTCTGCGTCGTCATCTATCCCGCCCGCCGCCTGCAGCACCGTCGGATAGATATCCACCAGAGAGGCCAGCGTCTCGACTGTTTTGGCCTTTGGAATGTCCGGCCCGCTCAACAACAAAGGTACCCGCGATGATTCATCGTAAAGCGACATCTTTGTCCACAGGCGCCGGTCTCCGTTGTGATCACCGTGATCACTGGTGTAGATCACCAGGGTTTTATCGGCCTGTCCCGTTTGCTCCAGCGTGTTCAGTACCTCGCCGACCTGTGCGTCCAGAAAACTACACAGGCCGTAATAGGACGCTCTTGCTATCTGGCGGGTCTCCTCGTCAAAGTGGTCATCGTAATTGAAGTGCCTGCGGATCGTCTGCGTTACCGGATGCTGCGGCAGCTGTTCCCGACGTAAAAACCTGGCCTTATCCATCTCAGAAACCGGGTAGAGGTTATAAAAGTCCTCCGGACAGATCAGCGGATAGTGTGGTCTCAACCAGGAGACAAAGAGCGTCCAGGGTTTATCGCTCTCGGCATTGGCGGTGTCTTTGAGCCAGGCACAGGCATTGTGGGTGACTGCAAGATCGTAGTCGGTGTAACTGTTCTCGCCCGGACCGATCTCGCGGGTATAGCCTGAGACATCCATCACGGCTTCATGGTCACGCAGAAGGCCTTTGATCCAACCGGTCCCGTCCCGGATATACATCGGCAGGATCTCGTGTTCAAAACCGTTGTCATCGTCGCTGCCGCGATAGTGCAGCTTGCCGATCGAATCGACCCGGTGGCCCTGGCGTATCAACTGGTGACCCCAGCTGTCCGGCACACCCCGGTAGGCCTGGGCATTAGTCCAGCAGCGGTTTTTGTGCACGTACTGCCCGGTGGCGAGTGCCGCCCGTGCCGGCACACAGATCGGCGAAGGCGTGTAGGCACGGGTGAAGCGGGTTCCTCGAGATGCGAGGTGATCCAGGTGAGGGGTTTTGACCAGTGCATGCCCGGCACAACCCATCGCATCATGGCGATGCTCATCGCTGCACAGGAGAAGAACGTTGACCCCGTCGGTCACGTTGAAAGTCAGGAGAGAGTCACTAGGCTCGGCTTCTTAGAGGGGGGTCTCGGCACCCTCAGTCCTCCAGTGCACCGAGGTCCAGCCCTTGGGCGGCCAGCGAAGCAGCCCGGAAGACAGCCCGTCCCTTGTGCATGGTCTCTTTCCATTCGCTCGCCGGGATTGAATCCGCCACAATACCAGCACCGGCCTGAATATAAAGCTGCCCGTTGGCGAGAACGGCTGTCCGGATGGCGATTGCCGTATCCATGTTTCCATTCCAGCCGATATAACCCACAGCTCCAGAGTAGATTCCGCGACGGTCGGGTTCCAGCTCCTCGATGATTTCCATGGCCCGGACCTTGGGTGCCCCGGATACTGTACCGGCGGGAAAAGTTGCGCGCAGCACATCGATCGCGTCCAGGTCTTCCCGCAAGGTCCCTACCACGTTGGATTCGATATGCATGACATGGGAATACCGCTCTACCTCCATCTTCGCCGTCAGGTCGACAGAACCGATCTCAGCGATCCGACCCACATCGTTACGGCCCAGGTCAACCAGCATCAGGTGCTCAGCGAGCTCCTTGGGGTCGGAGATCAATTCTCTTTCCAGTGCGAGATCTTCCTCTTCGCTCTCGCCGCGGCGCCGGGTGCCGGCGATCGGGCGGACCGTGACCTGGCGGTCCTCCAGGCGGGCGAGAATTTCCGGTGATGAGCCCACAATATGAAAGTCATCAAGATCAAGGAAATACATGTACGGCGAGGGGTTCACCGTTCTGAGGGCCCGGTACAGGGTCAGCGGTTCGGTACGAAATGGAATCGAAAGCCGCTGGGATAAAACCACCTGAAACACGTCACCGCTGCGGATATAGGCCTTCGAAGTCTCAACCGCGCTCTCGAACTCCTCCCGCTCGAAAGAAGGTGTGAAGTCATCCTCGCCAACCCGCTCCTGGTAGTGGACTTCCCCGGATGTGGTTTGTTGCTCAATCTGCGCAACCAGATCGTCCAGTCTATCGTTGCCGTTTTCAAAAGCGTTTTCAGCTTCCGGATCAGTGTGCACAATGACCTGTAGCCGACCGCTCAGGTTGTCAAAGACCACGACCTCGTCGGACACCATGAGCAGTATGTCCGGCGCACCTACAGGATCGGGCCGGACTGAGGTCCCGAGATGGGTTTCCACATAGTTGACCGTGTCATAGCCGAAGAAGCCGACGAGACCCCCAGTAAAGCGTGGCATGGCGTCGATCTGCGGCACATGAAACTGCCGCTGAATACTCTGGATGGAACTGAGCGGGTCCGACGTGGCCTGGCTGTGGATGACTTCACCGTCTTCCTCGATTACCAGCTGGTCGCCGTCGACCCGGATGATCGTGGCGCAAGGCAGACCGATCATCGAATAACGACCCCACTTTTCACCACCCTGGACAGACTCCAGGAGATAGCTGTAAGGCCCACGCGCGAGTTTGATATAGCTACTGACCGGTGTCTCAAGATCAGCCAGTATCTCCCGGACCAGGGGAATGCGGTTGTAGCCCGCGGCCCGGTAACGGGCGAAATCAGCGCGACTGGTCAAAACACCGATTCCGTCCGCCGACAACCCGTCAGGCGTGGCACAGGTGTCACGGAACTTGTTGACATGGAAATTAGAGTCACGGACCGTATCTCAAGCATCAGCGCGCTAAACGAATCAGCCGCTCAAATTAGCGGGACATTCAGCTACCGATCACGATCAATCCTGTTAGTTGGGAAATCGAATCTATCACAGCATCTGGTGCAAGTTGTTCCGAGTGGCGTAACTCACCGTAGCCGTACTCTGCCCAGAACATCGGCATACCAGCGGCCCGTGCAGCGAGGATATCATTGGCTGAATCTCCGACCAGCGCACAGTGTGTGGCATCAACTTCCAGACGACATGCGGCGTCCAAGAGCGGCTCCGGCGCCGGTTTCCGGACAGGCAGGTCATCACCGCACACCACTGCCCCGAAAAAATGAATGAGTCCGGACTGTTCCAGGAGCGGGGTAGTAAATGCACGGGGCTTATTGGTGACACACGCCATTGCCAGGCCGATGTCCCGTAAATGGGAGAGCACTTCCGTGACACCCGGATAGAGTACGCTGTCCACGCACAGCGACCGCGCATAAAAGTTCCCGAACATCTGGTAGGCCGCATCGACTTCGTCTGCTTCGCTGTGCGTTATCCCGTCCTCTGCAAGGGCACGCATCACCAACAGCCGGGCACCGTCGCCTACCCAGACCCGGACCTGATCGGCAGCCACGGATGGGCGGCCTAGCCCCCGCAGCATCTGATTGGTTGCTCTGGTGAGATCCGGAACGGTATCGATCAGTGTCCCGTCCAGGTCGAACAGCAGGCCGTTTATTCTGAGCGGACACTGCCGGTGCAACACCCTCCGATCAGCGGTGATCATTGCTCAGGCCGCGTGATCGATTTCAGTCCGCATGGCCCGGATAATGCTGTCGTAACGGTTCGGGTCCGATCTGTCCCCTGCGGAGAATATGGCGGACCCCGCAACAAAAGTATCGGCGCCGGCCTCTGCGATCGAACGAATATTTTCCAAATTGACGCCGCCGTCGATTTCTAGCCGGATATCCAGACCGGAATCGTCGATCAACTGCCTGGCTTGCGTCAGTTTGTCGAGGGTGCCGGAAATAAACTGCTGCCCGCTGAATCCCGGATTAACAGACATCAATAGAATCATATTCACTTTGTCCATGACGTGGTGAAGATGATCAAGGGGTGTGGCGGGGTTGAAGACCAGGCCAGGTCGACAGCCTTCGTCCTTGATCAACTGCAAGGTCCGATCGACATGGTCACTGGCTTCAGGGTGAAAACTGATATAGGTCGCTCCGGCTTCCGCGAAGTCCGGAATGATTCGATCGACCGGCTTGACCATCAGATGTACGTCGATGGGCGCCTCTATGCCATAGGCCCTCAGCGCCGAACAGACCAGGGGTCCCACACTCAGGTTGGGCACGTAGTGGTTGTCCATTACATCAAAATGAACGATGTCAGCCCCGGAGGCGAGAACCTGCTCGACCTCGACGCCAAGCCGAGCGAAATCGGCCGACAATATTGATGGCGCGATGAGTTTCTTGGTCATTGGCTGTGGATCTCCAGGTTGGGCAAAGGATCTTGGAAGGCGGACCCCGTCAGCGATTCGTCAGGGGATCACCAGATAAAAGGCCGAATCGCCGCGCCGCAAGTTAAGGAGCAGACCACGCGAGCTGCGTTTTACGGCCTGGGCAAGATCATCGAGACTGAAGATCAGCTGCCGGTTGACCGACAGAATCAGGTCGCCCGGACGCAGCCCTGCTTGCCAGGCAGGGCTGCCTTCCGCAACTTCCACTGCCCTTATTCCAGGCTGGCCGTCCCGGCCAGTAGCCCCATCAACATCCTCAAAAAGCGCTCCGGCCAGGTTGTCGCTGATCTGAACTCCCTGTCCCGCTTCTGCCTGTACCGCCCGGATCCGGATTGTCTGCACGATCTCTTCACGATTCCGGATATAGGTGATTTCGACTTCATCGTCGGCTCGGGCCAGGCCGATCAGGTTACGTAATTCGGCTGCGCCCGATACAGAACGCCCATCGACAAGTGTGATGACATCCCCTTCCTGCAGTCCGGCGTCCTCGGCGGCCGAGTCGGGCATGACCCTGGAAATCAAAGCACCGTTGCGGCTATCTATCCCGAATGCTTCAGCAAGGTTCGGAGTCAGATCCTGTACGATCACTCCCAGTCGGCCGCGTCGGACTTCTCCGTACTGGATGATTTGTGAGGTCAGACGCAGCGCCATGTTGGCAGGAATAGCAAAACCAATACCGACATTTCCGCCGCCCCGGGCCAGGATTGCCGTGTTGACACCCACCAGCTGCCCGCGAAGATTGACCAGCGCACCACCGGAATTACCCTGGTTAATGGACGCATCAGTCTGGATAAAATCCTCATAGCCCTCGATCCCGAGTCCGGTCCGCCCCAAGGCGCTGACGATCCCGGAAGTTGCGGTCTGACTGAGACCGAAGGGGTTGCCAATGGCGACTACAAAATCGCCCACCCGGAGTGCATCGGAATCGCCGATCTCGATGGCTTTGAGATTTTCTGCCGGTATCCGGATCACCGCCACATCCGCTTCGGGGTCGGCCCCAACGAGTTCGGCGTCAAATGAGCGACCGTCATCCAGGCGTACACGGATCTCGTCAGCATTTTCGATCACGTGATGATTGGTGACGACATAGCCCAACCGTGCATCGATGATGACGCCGGAACCCAGGCTCTGGGTACGACGCTGGCGTGGCTGGCTGTCTGGCAAGGTGTTGAAGAAGCGCTCAAAGAACGGATCAGCCTGGAACGGGTTTCTTCGTACCGTGACTTTTCCTTCAGTCGAGATGTTCACGACCGAAGGCAGTACGCTCTCCAGCATTGGCGCCAGACTGGGCAGGGCCTGCCCATCCACTGCCGGCGGCAGGCTGGCAACGACGTTGTGTGCCACAGCCGCAAGAAGACCTGCCAGAAGGCCAGTCATCAACCAGCGAGCGAGAGGCATCATGTTTTGATCTGGATATGGGGATTGAGTACGCCGGGCCTCAAACCAGGGCCCCTCGCTGCGAATTATATCAATGTGAAGCCGACAGAGCCGCTCAGCTGTCGTTGGTCACCCCATGGGGGACATGACCGGTTGGAACATACTGACGTGCGGACTCACAGTGCGCCCGCTGGTCGTCGAAATAGATAT
>CAJXBY010000139.1 GCA_913051905.1 uncultured Gammaproteobacteria bacterium
TGGTCTGGTTCGGCATCATCGCAGTCGTCGTGACCGAGATCAGCCTGATCACACCGCCGGTGGGTCTGAACGTCTTTGTACTGGCCGGTGTACTACAGGACGTGAAGACCACCACCGTATTCAAGGGCGTCACACCGTTCTGGTGTGTCGACATCATCCGCCTGTTGATTCTGCTGCTCACACCGGCTTACGTTTTGCTGCTGCCGAATTGGTTATATCATTAACCAGCTTTGCCAACCGACAGCCATTTGCGTGACACACGTGAGATTGCCGTCAGGCCCGCTTTATCCGTAACCCATCCCACTAGGAGAACCCATGAAATTGACCAGCTTTATCCGAGACAAGACCAGCGGTTACGGAGTCGTGACCGAGGATGGAATTATCGATCTGAGTTCGTCGATCGAGGGCGCCTCGGACATCAAAAGCCTGCTTGAGACCAACAGTATGGCCCGGGCCGCCGACTATGCAAGCGGTCGCTCAGCAGACTTCCCGGTCGACGAGATCACGTTTCTGCCTTTGATACCGAACGCGACAAAGGTGATCTGCGTTGCAGTCAACTATCTGGCCCATGCCCGCGAGGCGGGTCGCACCATCGGTGATTACCCGGTGCTTTTTCACCGACATGCCCAGACCCAGGTCGGACACCAACAGCCGCTGCGTGTACCCAAAGCATCGGAACAGCTGGACTTCGAGGGTGAAATCGCAGTGGTCATCGGCAAAGGCGGAGCCCACATTCAACCGGAAGACGCCCTGGACCATGTTGCAGGCTATGCCTGCTACAACGAAGGCAGCGTCCGGGACTGGCAGTTCCACGTCCATCAGTACAGCATGGGTAAGAACTTCAATGCGACCGGCGGTTTTGGTCCCTGGCTGGTCACAACGGACGACATACCGGATCCCGATGCACTGACCGTCACCACTCGATTGAACGGCGAGCAGATGCAGTTCGGTGAGTTCAACGATGTGGCCTTCAATATTCCAACCCTGATCTCCTATGTCTCCAGGGCTTTACCCTGGTGCGCGGGAGATGTCATCGTCACCGGCACACCGGGTGGTGTGGGCTTCAAGCGTACGCCACCGATCTTTCTCACGGAAGGGGATGTGGTGGAGGTCGAAGTGAACCTTGTCGGAACGCTGATCAACCCGGTAGCCAATGAAATATGAGGTTTCCCGCCGCTCAAAAGCCACACATTAGGACCTGTCCAAGAGCGCAGTGATGCCGCGGGTGCTGACGAGTGACCAGATCGAGTGCTTTCACGAGCTCGGCTATTGTTCGCCTGTAGACGTCATGTCCGAGGACGAGGCGCAATCTTTCAAATTTCGTATCGAAGCCGCCGAAGCCGCGCACCCGGAGGCGCTGAGCGCCACCAACCGCAACAATCCACACCTCGCGTTCAAATGTATCGACGAGATCGCCCATCATCCGGTAATCATCGATGCCGTGTCGGACCTTATCGGCCCGGATATTCTTTTGTGGGGCAGTGTGCTTTTTTTCAAAGAACCGCAAAGTGCGGGCTTTGTCAGCTGGCACCAGGACGCGACCTACATGGGCATTGAACCGCATTCTTTTGTGACGCCGTGGCTGGCGCTGACACCAAGCAATACGGCACTTGGGTGCGTCAAGGTCATTCCCGGGAGCCACAAGCACGGTATCCTGAAGCATCAGGACACCTTCGGAGAAGACAATATTCTCACCCGCGGACAGGCCATTCAGGACATCGACGAAAATACCGCGGTTGATCTCGTGTTGCGCCCGGGCCAGATATCCCTACATCATGCAAGGACTGTCCACGGATCCCTGCCTAACCGCGGGAAGCAGCGGCGGCTGGGGGTCGCCCTGCAATGCTACATGCGCCCGGACTGCCGTCAGGTGATCGGCGAAAACCTGGTCCAGGTGGTTCGGGGCTGTAGCGGATTATCCGGCTATTCGATTCTTGGCCGGCCTGCAAAGGAGATGGACAGCGCCGCCGTCAGCGAGCGGGCGAGCGCGAACCAGAACTGGACAAAGATCCTTTATCACGGCGCACCCCAGGTCCGCCCCTACTGAGCAGCCCGGGGGTCAGAGCACCGCCGAAGCCCGCCACTGCTCGACCTCGATCAGACAGGAATTTGGAGCACTCGCCGTGGTCTTGGCTGTCTGTGGTCTGGCCGAGGTGAGTTGGTTGACACAACCGCCCCGCTCAGGAGACAGGCCCGGTTTGTCGATCGGATCGTAGACGGCCGAAGACTCGTAAGAATGGACCACTCCGGCCAGGATCCGCTCGGTCACAACAGCCGCACAGATGACCTCGCCTCGATCGTTGAAGAGCCGGATCAGGTCATGGTGCCCAATTCCGCGTTCTGCAGCATCCTGGGGATTGAGACGCGCCGGCCAGTAATACCGGCCGTCGATCAGCACTCTGTGGGCTTCGATATCGTTGATCGTACTGTCCTTGCCATCGGTATGTGTGTGGAAACTGTAGCGCGGATGCGGCGTAATAAGCTGCAGTGGAAAACGTGCTGCCAGCGTTGAGTTTCTGCGACCTTCCCAGCTCGGGATGTAGCGGTTGATCGGCGGCCTTTCAGGATCCTCACCGTATTTTTTCAGGCTCATCGCCTCGAATTCGATCTTGCCAGACTGCGTCTGCAGACCTTCCCGAAACTCCCCGCCGTACTCCGAAGGCAGAGGATGCGGCTCAGGAACATCCTTCTTCCGCCCCTCGGCAAACCAGTTGAACGCGGTCGGAGCTCGCAGTTTCTCTTCCTCAGCGGGGACGACGTAGTAGCCTTTGCGAAGAAATTCTTTCCAGGTCATCACGTCTTTTAGATCAGACGCATCGAACTGCAGTTTGCACCAATCGAGCTCGGTCATTCCCTGGGCAAAATAGGCGCCCAGTCCCAGGCGTTTCGAGATATCCAGGAAGATCTGAAAGTCCGACCGGGACTCACCCAGCGGCTCGATACACTTGTGCTGCATGGTAATGACACGATGGTTGAGCTGCGATTCATTGTGATGGGAATACCCTCCGGCCACCGCCCATTCGCCGATATCCCAGCGTTCAAAGTTGGTACAGGCCGGCAGTACGATATCCGCAAAGCGGGTCTCACCCTCGTTCCATATCGACTGGTTAACCACGAACTCCAGTGCATCAGACTGATAAGCCCGAACCAGCCGGTTCGAGTCCATGACGGTGCTGAAGTGGGATCCCCCGTATTTATACAGCATCCTGACGCGCGAATGCCCGGGAGAAGGATAACTGAACTTCTGGAACTGGCGCTCCAGCGAGCGGGGATCAGTCGGGTAGCCTTCGACCCGCTCTTCGGTGATCGATTCGGCAATGTATGCCCGCGGCACCTTCTGATTCACACTGTTCATGCTCATGACGTGAGGCATACGCTGATAGAGGCTGAATGCGGTTCCTGAACCTTCTATATCTCCGGAGATGCCGCCCTCGGCGTATCCCGGAAAATAGAAATGATGGTTGAGTGGCGCACCGGTCTGAAGGTTGCCGAAATTGATCCCGGGTTTTCCCAGCCCCTGCATGGCCATCAGGCAGACCATCGAACGCGCCCACTGGATGCCGGTCGCCGATCTGCAGGCCCCCCCGAAGGTGGTGCCCTTGCCGCCTGCCGCAAGGTAGGTCTTTTTTGTTCCCCACTCACGTGCCAGTGCCCGTACCACATGAGCGGCAACACCGGTTTCGAACTCCTGCCACTCGGGTGTTTTGGGCCTGCCATCTTCCTCACCCATGACGTAGGCCCGCCACTTTTCAAACCCTGTGGTCCGTTCGGCAACGTATTGCTTGTCGTACAGGCCTTCGTCGATCCAGACATAGGTAATCGCCTGGGCCAGGGCCGGACTGGTACCGGGGATCACAGGAATCCACTTGCCGCCGAGAAAGCCGCTGGTGTGGTTCAGGTAGGGATCGATGTGGACCATTTTGATCCCGAGTTCGCGTGCCCACTGGCGGCGGATGGTGCCTTCGAATGCGGCATAGGAACCGCTGGATGACTCTGGATCGCTGGACCAGAAGACGATCATCTCGCAATTCTCCAGGCAGTCGTGCACCTGTCCGTACGGTTCGGATGCGCCATTACGCATGCTGTAACCGTAGTGATGCATGGCGCCCCAGTACCATCCTTCCCAGCTGTCCGGATTGATCACCATCTTGGTGTGGCCGATAGTGTTCATGAAGCGGAAGTTCGAACTGATGTAGTAACCCACGTTGCCCCACGTGTGATGCGAGCTGTGACTGCTGAGAATTGCACCCTTGCCGTGTTCACGCCGCACCCGCTTGATCTCGCCAGCAACGATATCCAAAGCTTCGTCCCAGCCGATACGCTGGTATCCGGAAATACCGCGATTGGCGCAGTTGCGGTTTCCTTGTGGGTCGAAATCGACCCGCTTCAGCGGATAGAGCAACCGATCCTTCGAATAGACCACTGATTTCGAGGCCAGAGCATGTGGGGCAAGCGTTGTCTGGCGTGGCGGTTTGAATTCCCTGCCCCTAGCGGTCATGGACCATGACGGTGCGTCGCTGTCATCAAATTCGATGGGTGTGATCCTGACGATCTGCCCATCCTTCACATAGACGAACACCGGCCCCCCGTTGGTGTTGTTGACGTAGCGGGTTTCGCCGTCCGCCGCGGGCGTGCCAAAAGACCAGCCCACGGTCTGCAGCATCCGCAGTGTTTCCATGAACCACAGTGATTTTTCTTCAGGACCGGAGATATCGACGCTAAACGCTTTGGCAGCGTTGACAAACTGCTGATGATCCAACGGCGGCGTCAGCAACTTGGCGCCGGTTTCAGCCGTTCGAAATGTGAGCGCAAATTCGGCTGTCGGGTGAATACCGGAACGGGACTTAAGCCGTCCATCCTTGAACTGATACCAGCGCCCGACCGACCCGTCACGTGTCCTGATCTGGGCGAGCAGGTCTTTCTCCGCCAGTCGGGACTTGAATACCGGGTGTCTGGCTGCGGTGTAGCGCAGCGCCGTCGCGATACCCCACAGCAGAATCGGCAATCGTGCAGACATTTTCCTATACGTTCTCTCTGGGTCAGCAATCAAAGGCATCTGGACGTATGGCCAGCGACACCAGTGGCGCTGACCCTCCTCAGCTACCCTGGACTTGACGACCCTTGAGCAAGTTCCGTAAGGTTAACCGTAATATCCATTGTATACCCCACATGGAGCAGCGTCACAGGGAGTCAGACCGAACGCGCCTTGCCGGGCCCCTGAAAGCCCGTCACGAAGACCCAGCTTCCCGGCAGAGAACCCCGGGATAATTAAGCATTCGATTTCTACAGAACCGCGGGTCCCGAAACCGCTTGATCATGCAAAAGTGGAACCTGATCATCGATGTGGCCAAGTGCCACAACTGCAATAACTGCTTCCTCGCCTGTAAGGACGAGTACGTCGGCAACCGTTTCCCTGGTTACTCCGACCCTCAACCATTGCACGGCCACAAATGGTTCTATGTCGCGTCCCGCGAGCATGGACAGGCCCCGATGGTCGATGTGGCATTTCGACCCACAACCTGCAACCACTGTGACAATGCGCCCTGCGTTGCCGCGTCAAAAGACGGTTCGGTCTACCAGCGTGATGACGGAATCGTGATGATCGATCCCGACAAAGCCCGCGGGAAAAAAGAGATCGTCGATACCTGCCCATACGGCGCGATCTGGTGGAACGAAGCCGAGCAAGTAGCGCAAAAATGGAATTTCGATGCCCATCTTCTGGATCGGGGCGAGACCCGTCTGCGTTGTGAGCAGGTCTGTCCGACTAATGTCTTCCGCTCACTAAAAGTTGAAGACAGCGAGATGGAACGTATCGTGGAAGAAGAGCAGTTGCAGACACTGCACCCGGAATACAAGGCCAGGCCAAGGGTCTACTACCGCAACCTTGACCGGTTCACGGGAAGTTTTATCGGAGGCACGCTGGTTGCCGAGACCGATGGTACAACCGATTGCGCGACCAACATTGAAGTGGTCCTGATCAAGGACGGCAAACCCATCAGGACCACCGTGTCCGATGAATACGGTGACTTCAAGTTTCAAGGCCTTGAAGCCCATAGCGGAGCGTACACAGTACAGTTCAACAGCGCCGAGCACGGCGACTATGAGACCAGCGCTGACCTTGGTGAGAGCGTCTACCTCGGCATACTCAAACTCTATGGTGGCAGCGACTGATCCAGGCCGCAGATTACCCATCCTTGTCAGCGCGCCGAATTCTGTGGGAACATCGCCGAATCAACCACACCAGGTAAATCACCATGTCCAGTCAACCCAGACCCCGCATCGGCCACATCGGACTCAACATACGCGATGCCGAGAAGATGAGAGACTTCTACACCCGCGTCTTGGGATTCACTGTCACGGACCAGGGCCCTCACCCGGTGAACGGGTGTCCGATGATGTTCCTCTCTACCAATCCCGAAGAACACCACGAAATCGTCCTGATTGGTGGCCGACCCGACGATGCTGACTACAGTGCGACACAGCAGCTGTCGTTTCTTCTGGAGGACCTCGATGAGCTGCGCCAGATGCGAGATTCGTTGGTCACCAATGGTGTTGAAGTCGACCGCTACGCATGCCACGGCAATGCCTGGTCGATCTATTTTGCCGATCCGGAAGGCAACTACCTGGAGCTATACGTCCATACCCCGTGGTACATACCGCAACCGTATGGCACGGCCTTCGACCTCGACCAATCCAATGAAGAGATCATGCGCAGTACCGAGCAACTGTGCCGTGAAGACCCCGAATTCATGATGGAGACCGATCGAAAGGCCAAAGCTCGCCAAACCATGCTGAACTGATCGA
>CAJXBY010000140.1 GCA_913051905.1 uncultured Gammaproteobacteria bacterium
GTTCCTCAGCATTGATGAATACCTTGTCATTACTCATTGAAAACAATTCCGGTGGTAGGTTGCAGGCAATCGGGACTCATTGTTTTTCTTCCTCCCCTTCTCCCCGGTCTTTTTCCACCGCCATGGGGTCCGAAGCAGGTAGCGCCGGAGGCGTCTGGAGTTCGACGGTCACTTCGGGTTCGAGTGTCTCGTTGTCGGAAGACAAGGATTCAGGCTGTTCTTCTGAGGGTGGTGGTACGTATCCGGAGAAGCCGATACCACTGGCGCTTTTTCTAGCCGGGGTGAAATAGATCACCTGAACAGGTATTTCGTCGGTTTTGAAACGACTGCGGTACCTGGAGAGTTCTGACCGCAGAATGCCATAGGTCAGAAACACTCTGCAGTCAGTGCAAGTCGGTCCCTGATGGTCCACACGCGGTTCGCCGTTGACCCAAACTCTCAAATACCCATCGACCGCAGACCATTTGACGTTAACGCTGATTTCATGCCATTGGCCCAGTAGCAGGTCTTCATCAATCAGCGAGGAATAATGGTGCTCCTTTGCGACGCGATTGCCAAGCCAGAAGACGCCCGTGCTGCCGACTTCGAACGTCCAGACAGGTTTCGCACCGCGGTCTAGAAATTGACCGTGAATGCTTCTGGCCGGATAAATGTTGGTGTAATCCTCGGGGAAATAGACCTGCCATTGGTACCATTGTTCCCCCGTCAGTGGTGTATCGGGCATCAGTCTTTCTGCGACTTCAGAGCGTTCCAACTCTCTTTTACAGTCGTTACTGACTTTGCCAACGGTGCAGTCGCCCGGCCGGACCTCGAACCTCTGGATCACGTCATGGCTCTTGATTCCCGCAGGATCATCGACCTCCTGGTAGCCCCATTCGGTGCTGTTTAGGAAGCGAATAAGATCAGCAGCCTGACTGAATCGAGGGAAAACCGAGAGAGCGAGTAACGTCATGCCCAGGACGAACATGGCGCGGCAACGAAGCTGATTGATTCCCCCATTCATTGGAAAACCGATCCTCTGAGGTTTCCCTGTCTCATTCGAAACTTTCCGACAATCCCTATCCCTGAAACTGATTGACAATATCAATACGGTTCGAACTATATCCCGGAATGACACCGAGGTGAATCGAAAGTCGTCGTTTCACCCAGCGCCACAATCGGACATAATGGTGCCACGTTTGGGTTATTCTGGTTATGTGCTGGAGGGCCGCGTGTCCTATGGTGTTTGAAAAGCGGTTTGAGGGGAAAGTTGCGATCGTCACCGGAGCCGGCTCTGGAATCGGTCAAGCTGTTGCGGAACGTCTCGTGGCCGAGTCGGCCTCTGTACTGGCAGTCGACAACGACGAGAACAGACTTTCGGCTCTAGGTGAGGAGTTACCATCCTTCAAAAGGGCCGCGTGCGATGTCAGTAGCGCGGATGACTGTGCGGCCCGCGTCACTGACGCCGTCGAGCATTTCGGCCGCCTTGATATAGTGATCAATTCAGCCGGCATTACGGCCCGGTCTCTTTCTGAGAGTACCAGTTTCGAGGAGAAGTGGGATGCAGTTATGCGGGTCAATCTAAAGGGCACTATGCTGATGTGCCAGGCTGCCGTGCCGGTTCTTCAGAAAATGGGTGGCGGATCTATTGTCAACCTTGCTTCGATAATGGGACTGGTGGGTTATGATCCAAGCCTGCCTCTATCAGACGGGTTTTCCCCCTACCCCCCGAGCAAAGGGGGTGTGCTGCAAGTCACTCGTGACCTTGGTGCGCGACTGGCCCGCGAGAAAGTCCGGGTCAACGCTGTGTGCCCGGGTTTTGCGTACACCAGTCTTACTCAGAGTCTCGCTGATTCGCCAGAGACTCACCAGGCCCTGATCAGGATGCATCCGATGGGGCGCCTTGGTGACGCGGAAGAAATTGCCAACGTGGTTCTTTTTCTGGCTTCGGAAGAGGCATCTTTTGTAACGGGCGCTGCCTGGGCAGTCGACGGTGGCTACACGGCGGTGTGACGCCGGATCCAGTCAAGTAGGAACGCTCCGTGAACAGCAGACGGTGGACAGTTCGCCAACGCCGTAATCACAGGCGACGTCGCCGACGGATCAAATTTGATCGTTACAATCCGCAGTTGTTCCTGCCATTTCCCGTCGAAACTGAAGTCGATGTGCTACGCCAGCTGTGGAGAGACGAATAGCGGAGTCGTCTTCGAGCGAATCAATCACCCCGGAGTAAACCGGTTAACAGGTCTGGCCGTTTATCCTCCGACCATCAGGCTGGCGTAGTAGTACATTGAACCAGCGATGACGAGGAGCCAAAGAATAGCCACAAAATTCGAGCGAATGAAGGCCCGAACCTGCTCGAAGAGTTTCTTCAGGTCCATAGCTGCCTGCGTCTTGTCTCAGGAAAGTGAGGCACACGCTCCACTGATGGATCGAAGGCCGTTATAAATGCCTCCTTCTCCCATTAGGAGCTCGGTTTCTTCAGACCCAGTATCTCTCGTGCCTCGGTCACGCTGGCGACTTGCCCACCCAGGCTGCGGATAATCTGGACGGATTTTTCAACCAGAGCCGCATTACCCGGTGTCTTGACTCCTTTCTCCAGGTAGACGGTATCCTCCATTCCAATCCGGCAGTGGCCGCCCAAAAGAAAAGCCTGTGCGAGCATCGGGAATGCGTGCCGGCTCGCGCCGAATGCCGCCCATTCTGCACCATCCGGTAGCATGGATCGAGCCTGAACTAGGGCCTCGGTTGTACTGTCCATTCCGTAATTGACGCCCATTACCAATTGAAACAACAAAGGCATTTTGAGCGTGCCTTCTTTCATGAGGTCCCGTCCCATGCGGATATCGCCTGTATCGAAGACCTCGAGTTCTGGCTTGACGCCGGCGCTGTAGATGCGCTCGGCCATCACACGTATGGAAGCGGGGTAGTTAATTACTGCACCACCCCCGAACCACATCGTGTTGAGGTCTAGGCTGCAGATTTCGGGTTTGAGTTCGACAACGTGTTCGGTGCGGACTTCCGGCGGCGCAAGAGTCGTTGCCTCCGCAGCTTTCGCTGGATCCCCTTCCGTCGGGACGTAGCGCCCACCCGGCCCAGTGGTCAGGTTGATGATCATGTCCGTATCGCTTTGTCGAATCCTCTTGACTACTTCCCTGTAGTATTCGAGCACCATACTGGGCCGACCGCTTTCCGGGTCCCGCACATGGATGTGGCAGATCGCAGCGCCCTGTTTCACAGCGGCGATACAGTCATTTGCGATCTCTTCAGGCGTGACGGGCAGATTGCTGTTGTGTTCGCGTGTTGTGAAGCTTCCTGTTACCGCACAGCTCAGAATGGTCGGTTTCATCATTTTTGCTCCCACCTGCAGGTCTTTCAGTGTGATTTGAATGCTGCCTGGGCCAGGTTGTCAGAGTGCTGGTTTATGATTTGGGTTTAGAGACAGTGTTAATCATACCGCTTCCAGCGGGCCCACGGAAACAGTACACAACCAATCGGAGTAAAATCACCGATCATTGGACCATCGCAAGAATTACTTTCTCATGGAATCTGACAACTCTGCTATCGTCTCTGCTTACCGAGCCCAATCAAAGGAATCGGCTGAACTCGCCGGGCTGGCGGGCCAGCTGTTTCCAAGCGGCTTGACCCATGATTCTCGCTATCTGTTGCCCTACGGTATCTATGTCGAACGGGCCCAAGGTTCGAGGAAATGGGACGTGGACGGCAACGAATATGTTGACTACTTTGGCGGGCATGGTGCCCTGCTTCTGGGGCACAGCCATCCAGAAGTCATTGCTGCTGCCCACGCGGCATTGGATGCTGGTTCGCATTTTGGGGCCGGCCACCAGCATGAACTGCGGTGGGCCCAGATTGTCCAGCGATTATTACCCGGTGCCGAGCGAGTGCGGTTTACCTCGTCGGGTACAGAGGCGACTCATCTGGCCCTTCGACTGGCCCGCGCTCACACCGGTCGCAACAAAATACTCCGCCTGAAAGGTCATTTCCATGGCTGGAACGATCACATGACTTCCGGATACAGTTCTCACTTTGACGGCTCCCCTACTCCCGGGGTTCTGCCGGGAATTGCCGAGGGAATTCGACTCGTCGACCCGGGTGACCTTGACGCCATCGACCAGGCGCTAAGGTCTGACAACGACATTGCCGGCATTATTCTGGAGCCGACGGGTTCTACTTTCGGGATGGTTCCCTTGGATAGTGACTATCTGACCGGACTCAGAGAACTGACCCAACGCCACAAAGTGCTACTGATTTTTGACGAAGTCGTGACTGGCTTTCGAGTATCTCGCGGAGGGGCACAGGCTCATCTCGGCATCCGCCCTGATCTGACCACCCTGGCCAAAATCCTAGGTGGCGGCCTGCCGGCGGCAGCGGTAACCGGTCGTGAAGATGTCTTAGAAGCGCTCGATTTCGGAGTTGCACTGGCAAATAAGCGGGAAAAGATACAGCATCAGGGGACCTTCAATGCCAACCCGGTTTCAGCTGCTGCAGGATACACTGCGCTTTCGATCATCGAGTCGACTGACGCTTGTGAGAAAGCAAACGCCTACGGTGCCCAGTTACGAGCCCGGTTTAACGAGGTTCTTGCTGCCGAGGGTATTCAATGGGCGGCCTACGGAACATATTCCGGTTTTCATCTTTTCACTAACCCGCAGAATCGCAAACTGGACCCCCTGTCCTTTGACCCTGACACAATTGACTGGTCGGAACTCAAGTCGAATGCAACACTTTCGGCAGATCGCCTCCGGCTGGCCATGCTGATCAATGGTGTGGATATCACGGGCTGGCCCGGCGGTGTGATTTCCGCCGCCCACGATGACAACGATCTAGAGCACACAGTGGGTGCGTTCGAGGAATCGCTGAAAATGCTTCGTGCGGACGGCGTCTTGAGTTAAGTCACAGTACTTGAGCCGAAGGTCCGGTGGCAAGAAGCACTGTTGTACGGAACATAGCCTGGCTGGTGGCCTGGAACGGCAGCCGGCACGTCTACTTCCGGGGCGCAGACCTGGTTTTTGAAGAGCGTGAGATTACTTTTTTAGGCCGAGATTATCCCGGTAGTGCAGAGCGGGAGATAGATGGCAGTGATTTGCTGGTCATTCCCGGGCTGATCGATATTCATACCCATCTTTCATCGGAGCCTATTCGAAAGGGCATTACCGACGAGACCGTCTCACCTGGTTTTTGGCACAGCTCTTTGTATGAGCACCTACCTGTATTCGATCCAGTCGACGATAGCGGGCGTATGGCCTGCCTGAAAGTTTCTTTGTCGGAACTGTTGTTATCCGGCGTCACGACCGTGGCCGATCTTTCACCACCTTTCGATGGTTGGCTGGATGCGCTTGCTGAAAGTGGAATCCGTGCAGTTGTCGCGCCTTTGTTCAGAGATGCCCGCTGGTATACCCGCAACGGCCACGCACTGGAATACGAGTGGGACGAGGCGGCTGGCCGACAGGCATTCCGTAAAGCCCAGACCCTGCTGGACCAGGCCCTTGCTCATCCCAGTGGGCGAGTCAGCGGTATGGTGTCGCCCTCTCAAGTCGATACCTGTGGAGAGCAATTACTGCGAGACAGTTACGCTTTCGCTGAGGAAAAGAATCTGCCCTGGACCATACACGCTGCGCAGTCGGTAACCGAGTTTCTCGAGATGCAGCGGCGAA
This sequence comes from uncultured Gammaproteobacteria bacterium, assembly GCA_913051905.1. The sequence continues at coordinate 5,655 of CAJXBY010000140.1, forward strand.
ACGGTACAACACCGATTCAGTGGCTGGACGATATCGGGGTATTGGCTGAGCGAAGCACAATTGCGCACTGTATATTTCTTGATCATCATCCCTGGCTGCACTGGACCAGCCAGAGGGACCTGGGACTGCTCGCCGAGACTAAAGCGACTGTTGCTCATTGCCCCACTGTATTCTCGCGCCGCGGAATCGCATTGAACACGTTTGGCCACTATCTGGATCATGGGGTGCGTTTAGCGACCGGAACTGACACCTATCCTCATAACTTGCTGGACGAGGTGCGAACCGCCGCGATCGTAGCCAGAACCGCCGGCCAGAATGTTGAAGATGTCACGTATTTGGAGCTGTTCAGTGCGGCGACGCTTGGTGGCGCTGCGGCGTTGGGACGAGAGGACATAGGCCGCCTGGCCGTCGGTTGTAAAGCAGATTTTGCGTGTATAGATTTGACGCACCCTGCTATGAAGCCGTTACGAGAGCCATTGCGCACCCTGCTGGTCGTAGCGGCCGATCGGGCCGTACGGGATGTTTTTGTCGACGGAGAGCAGGTCGTTCAAGACGGTTTGGTTCAGACCATCGACCATGCTGCTGAACTGGAGCATCTTCAGGTTGCCCAGGAGCGAATGCTGGCCCAGGTCCCGGACCGGGACTGGGCCGGACGGACGGTGGATGAACTTGCACCGATGATGCTGGAGACTGTCGAATCTCTGGTTTGAGTCTTGCAGATCTCGCGATCTAGGGTCGGGTTTTCATAGTTTAAGGAGGCTAAGCACATGAGCCATTCTCTGGAAGGCAAGGTGGTGTGGATTACGGGTGGTGGTACAGGTATCGGTCGAGCCGCGGCCAAAGTGCTATCCAGAATCGGGGCCCGTGTGGCCTTGTCGGGCCGGCGCAAGTCGGCGCTGGACGACACGCTGAAAGAATTGACAGGTGGTCCAGGCGCGGGCCTTGCGCTGCCGCTAGATGTCGCGGATACGGCGTCAGTTGAGGCGGCGGCAAAAGAGATCCAGGCCTCGCTCGGTGAGGTTGATATTCTGGTGAACAGCGCAGGCCTCAACTTGGCCAAAAGGCGCTACCACGAGATGTCTGTAGAAGACTGGCAACAGGTGATTGCAGCCAACCT
>CAJXBY010000141.1 GCA_913051905.1 uncultured Gammaproteobacteria bacterium
ACTTGAGAAAGTCCCCGACCTGGAGCTGACGGATCTTCTGGCTTACCAGGTCAGTATTTTTGAACAAGCCCAGGGTTCTGACTGGAAGCTTGAAGATGCGCCCGCCGACTTTCTGGAACACATGGCCAACGGCATCTTCGGGATTCGTTTCACACCCGAGCGGTGCCAGATACACAAGAAGATCAGTCAGAACCGTCCAGTGGATCAACGCGCGGTCATCGCCTGGACCAAAACACTCAACACCCCGTTCAAATCTCTTGCCCACTGGATGGAAGACAGTGACGATGACTGACAGTCATCCGAAGACCAAAGCGCCCATTCTGTTGACGACCGGCGAGCCGGCCGGCATCGGACCCGACCTTGTGATCAGCTTGCTGCAGCACCCGACCGCCCCGCCGCTGTGGGTGGTTGCCGATCCCGACTTGCTGCTTGAGCGGGCGGCGCTGCTGGGATTACCCCTGACCCTGAATGGCGACACGCTGGCGGCCCCCGGCGGGCAGGCCACACTGCTGCCTGTCTCTGTGCACAAACCCGTGGTCCCCGGGCGACTGGACGTCGACAACGCAGCGTACGTGGTGGAAATGCTGCAGGTCGCAGCGAACCGGTGCCAGCAGGGTGAATTCGGTGCACTGGTTACGGGGCCGGTTCAGAAAAGTGTGCTGATCGAGGCCGGAAACAAATTTGTCGGCCACACTGAATTTCTCGGCGATCAGGCTGGTGTTGAAACACCCGTAATGATGTTGGTACGGGAGAACCTGCGGGTTGCACTGGTGACTATCCACATACCGCTCGCCGATGTCGCCGGCGCCCTGACCGGGGCGCTTCTGGAACGGGTGTTGCGGGTAGTCGATGCCGATCTTCGCTCGCGCTTTGCCGTCGACGAGCCGAGAATCGGCGTGTGTGGTTTGAATCCTCACGCCGGCGAATCCGGGCACCTGGGGCGGGAAGAGATCGACACCATCGTGCCGGTACTCAAAAAGCTGATCGCGATCGGACTCGACCTCAAAGGGCCGTTGCCGGCGGACACCGCATTCACGCCACCGTTCCTCTCAGATCTGGATGTGGTGGTCGCCATGTTTCACGACCAGGGCCTGCCGGTCATCAAACACGCCGGTTTCGGTGAGGTCGTCAACGTCACCCTGGGCCTGCCCTATATCCGCACCTCCGTGGACCACGGTACGGCGTTGAACCTGGCGGGGACCGGCCGGGCTGCGGTCGGCAGTCTGGTCACCGCAGTGAAACTGGCGCGGCGGCTGACCGGTGCCTCCTGAGCCGGGACCACCCCCGCGGCCGAGAAAGCGTTTTGGCCAGCATTTTCTGCATGATCCCGGCGTTATCAGCCGCATCGTGGAAAGTATTGGCACCCAACCGGGAGAAGTGCTGTGCGAAATAGGGCCCGGCAGGGGTGCACTGACCGATCGCCTGGTTGAAACCGGAAATGTGCTGCATCTGCTGGAGATCGACAGAGATCTTGCCGCGTTACTGCAAAAGCGCTACACGGATCAAACCCAGGTGACCGTGCATGAGCGCGACGTGTTGGATGCTAACCTGTGTTCATTCAGTCCCAACCAGCCACTGGTGGTGGTGGGCAACCTCCCCTACAACATCGCCTCGGTGCTGCTGATACGGTTTCTGTCACAGCGCCTGTCTATCAACCGTATGGTTTTCATGCTGCAGAAGGAGGTCGCCCAGCGTCTCGTCGCGGAGCCGGGTGCCAGCGCATTCGGCCGGCTCAGTGTGATGGTCAACCGGGTGTGCGAAACGCGGCTGTTGTTTGATGTCGGACCGGGTGCGTTCAGCCCGCCGCCAAAGGTCCGCTCCGCTGTCGTGAGTCTAAAGCCGCGGGCCGAACCCCTCGGCCGGTCAGTGCCAGACGCGGCTTTTGAAGCGCTGGTGCGCCAGGCGTTTTCCCAGCGCCGCAAGACACTGCGCAACGCGCTCAAGGGGGTCTGTCAGGCGGAGACCATAGCGCAGGCGGGGATCGATCCTGACACGCGACCGCAGACCCTGACGGTTCAGGATTTCGCCCGGCTGGTGTCGCAGAAACTTGCAGACTCGGACGGTTGAGATAGCCGGGCCGAGAGGGGATACCGAGCCACCCTTTCACACCTCGTGGGGGGGCGTTCCGGGATGAATCGGGAGTTCTGAGCCACCTGCCATTTGGCACATGGTGGACTCGATCCATTCTTCCGCGGCTCGATTAACAGCCCGGGCCCGACGGCCCTCAGTGGTGATCGGTGGTCCGATGTGAACGCTGATCACACCGGGTTTTTTCAGGAAACTGCGACGGCCCCAGAAATGCCCCGCGTTGTGGGCTACGGGCACTACCGGGACGCCGGCCCGGACAGCCAGCATGGCGCCGCCGGGGAAGTAACGCCCACGCTGTCCGGGTGGGGTTCTGGTACCTTCGGGGAAGATCACGACCCAGCGGCCTTCCTCGATCTTTTTTCTACCCTGCTGCAACAGTTGTTCCAGCGCCTTCACCCGGGTCGAGCGATTGATGGCAATGGGGTCGGTAGCCGCCAGACCCCAGCCGAACAGCGGTATCCACAAGGCTTCGCGCTTCAGCGCCCAGGTCTGCGGCGGAAAGATGACCTGGAAGACAATGGTTTCCCATGCCGACTGGTGTTTGGACAGGATTACGCCCGGTCGGGCCGGTAGGTTTTCCAGCCCGTGCACCTGGTGGCGCAGGCCACAGGTCAGCCGCAACCACAGACCGATGAACCGGGCCCACAGACCGATGACCCGCATCCGGGGAATGATCGGCAGCAGCCAGGCCAGCATGCAGACCGGCCAGAAGGCCATCACCGAGACGACCATTCCGGCAAAGAACAAGGCAGAACGCAACCAGAGGATCATCACTCGGGCGCTTTCGGCAGCGGCTTGATCTTCTTGGGGGTCAAGCCCCACCCGTTCCAGCCCCTGGAGATACCGCCAAGGCGCCGTCTAGCAGCGCCTCGGTAAAGGCCTTGAGGTCGGGATAAACCGGCGTTTCTCTGAGTGGGTCCGACGAAGGCATACCAAGCAGCCTGGACCGGGTCTCCCGGCCATTTCCCGTCTGCAACAGAATCGGTCTGGCACCGGCGCTCGATGCGGCCTCGAGATCGCGCAGGGAATCACCCACCGCGGGGACTCCGTCGAGCGGTATACCAAGACGCTGGCTGATCTCCAGGAACAGACCCGGCTTGGGCTTGCGGCAGTAACAGGCATCATCCGGGCCGTGGGGACAGAAGAAAATCGATTCCAGCCTGCCGCCCTTTTCGCGGATGCTCTTCACCATCTTGCGATGGATTCGGTTCAGCATTTCGAGGTTAAACACGCCGCGGGCAACGCCCGCCTGGTTGGTTGCAACCACAACCCGGTAATCTGCCCGGCACAGCTGGGCGATCGCTTCGAGGCTGCCGGGCAGCGCCTGCCATTCCTCCGGCGCCTTGATGTAGTCCGGTGAATCGTGATTGATCACACCATCGCGATCGAGAATGATGAGCGGCATCTGGCCGGTCAACTCCGGAACTCTGAGACCCGGATGCGGCCGTCGATCATCCGACTGCGCCGCGACTTGAGTTTTTCCATCTTCGCCCAGAACGCGGCGTGGAGATCAAGATCTGCTGCGATGGCCGTTCCGATCAGCAGGATCAGGAGGTCTGCACATTCTTCGGCTAGCGCACTGTCTGGTTTGCCCTTGGTGATGCAGCCCGAAATCTCGCCCAGTTCCTCGGCCATCAGGGCGACACGGTAGGGCAGGTCCTCGCCGCCGGATTCGCGTAGACCGTGCTGGTCGTGAAAGGACTGCACGGCTGCCAGCATATCGGCGTAACGGTCAGGATTCATGGGTCAGTCTCCGGGTTGCAGATGGGAGATATCGGCGATCGCGAGGAAAAGGTTAGCCAGCTGGTTCAACAGGGCCAGCCGGTTGCTGCGCTGGTCCTGGTCTTCAGCCATCACCAGAACATCTTCAAAAAACCGGTCGACGGGTTCGCTTAGCTGCGCCAGCTGTTTCAACGCACGGGTATAGTCGGAACGCTCGACCAGCGGCCAGACGGCGGTCGAGGTCCGGACCAGGGCTGCCGCCAGGTCCTTTTCCGCCTGGTGTTCAAACAACGCGTCATCGACCTGTAATGGCACGTCCTGTTCGGCTCGCCGCAGTATGTTCCGGATGCGTTTGTTCGCGCCAGCCAGACTGGCGGCTGTCTGCATCTGCCTGAATCTTGCGACGGCTTTGAGGCGCCGGTCGAAATCCAGGGGGTGGGTAGCGCCGGTCCGGGTCACCGCCGTGATCTCGTCATTGCGGAATCCGGCAGCCAGGTAGAGGGCGCGGTAGCGCTCGGTCAGAAATGCGCTGACCCGCTGCGGAGTATCCTGCTCGATTGGACAGCTGGCCTGTTGGTAGGCATCTACACTCATGTCGATCAGCGTTGTAATGGCGAGGTCTATCTTTTTTTCGACAAGAATCCGGATGATGCCAAGCGCCGCTCGGCGCAGCGCATAGGGGTCCCGGTCACCGGTGGGTTCCTCACCGGCGGAGAACAATCCGACCAGGGAGTCGATCCGGTCGGCAAGGGAAAGAATTCTGCCGATACGGGACCCGGGAAGTGAATCGCCGGCCTGCTGTGGCAGGTAGTGTTCCCCGATGGCTTGGCTGACCGCCCGTCTTTCGCCGTCATGGTCTGCGTAGTAACGGCCCATGGTGCCCTGCAGTTTGGGAAACTCACCGACCATGTCAGTGGTCAGATCGGCCTTGCACAGACGCGCGGCACGGCTCGAAAGCGAGGGGTCCAGACCGAACTGCTGGGCAAGACGCCCGGCGAGAACCTCCAAGCGTAAAGTTTTATCGTACAGGCTGCCGAGCCTGTGATGGAACGTGACGTTTTCAAGGTCGGCAACGCGTGAATCCAGGCGGGTGCGCCGGTCATGATCCCAGAAGAATCGGGCATCGGAGAGCCGGGCCCTGAGCACCCTCTCGTTGCCCTGGCGGACCCTCGCCGGTTGTTTACTCCGGATGTTGGATACCGCGATGAAGCACGGCATGAGCGCGCCCTGTTCGTCCACGACATGGAAATATTTCTGGTGATCGCATATAGAGGCCACCAGGACCTCGCTTGGCATCTGGACAAATGACACATCGAATCGGCCGAGCAGGCTGTACGGCTTCTCGACCAACCCAGTCACCAGATCCAACAGTTCGGGGTCATCTACGGCTGAGCCTCCCGCCTGTTTCGCCAGCCGCGTAATCTGGCGGCTGATCATGTCACGCCTGACGGCGAAATCGGCGATCACTTGACCGTCCGATTTCAGGTCGGTCTCGTAACTCGAAGCGCTCCGGATCCTGACAGGGTGTCTGGCCATGAAGCGATGGCCCGAGCTCCGGTTGCCGGACACAACATCCAGGAGTCTGCAGGGGATGGTCTTGCTGCCGTGCAGCACAACCAGCCAGTGCACCGGCCGGACGAATTCGGCGTCACTGCTCCCCCAGCGCATCCTTTTTGCAATGGGCAGTGCATTCACGGCGTTCTCAATGCAGCTTGGTACGAGCGATTCCGCTCTCTGGCCGGGTTGTGAACTACGGTGGACCAGCCAGGCGCCTTTGTCGGTCTCCAGCCGTTCCAGCGCTCCTACCTCTACACCCACGGACCGGGCGAAGCCGCTCGCTGCAGGAGTGGGCTCGCCCTGTTCGTCAAATGCTTTGGCCAGAGCAGGTCCGCGGCGTTCGCTGGTCTGGCCCGGTTGTTGCCGTCTGACGCCACTGACGCGCGCACCCAGCCGCCGCGGGGTGGCAAACCAGCTGATCTCGGGGTTTTCAACCAGTCCCTGGCCGGCGAGTTCCGCCGCCAGGGTCGTGCCGAGTGCCTGACCCAATCGGCTCAGCGTCTGGGGCGGCAGTTCCTCGGTGCCGATCTCGACCAGCAGGTCTGCGCTTGTGCGACGGTCCGGATTTTCACGCGGGCTAGACATCAACCCTCCCGACAGCCGGGAAATCCCAGCCGTTCGCGACTCAGGTAGTACTCTTCGGCGACGCGCCGGGCCAGCGCCCGGACCCGACCGATGTACCGGGCCCGTTCCGTCACACCAATGGCGTGACGCGCGTCGAGCAGGTTGAACGTGTGAGACGCCTTTAGAACCTGTTCGTAGGCCGGCAGCGGCAAAGCCGCTTCGAGCAGCCGGTGACAGGCTTTCTCACAGGTATCGAAATGATGCAGAAGCGCTTCCACATCGGCGTGTTCGAAGTTGTAGGCTGACTGTTCGATCTCATTCTGCCGGTAGAGTTCTCCGTAACTGAAATCCGAGTTCCAGCGCAGGTCAAAAATGTTGTCCTTCCCCTGCAGATAGAGCGCGACCCTCTCCAGGCCGTAAGTGATCTCACCGGTAACGGGCCGGCAGTCGAGGCCGCCGACCTGTTGGAAATAAGTGAACTGGGAGACCTCCATGCCGTTCAGCCAGACTTCCCATCCCAGGCCCCAGGCACCTAGAGTCGGTGATTCCCAGTCATCTTCTACAAAACGCACATCGTCACGGAGAAAATCGATGCCGAGGGTTTCCAGTGAACCCAGGTAGCGCTCCTGAAAATCATCCGGGGACGGCTTGAGGACTACCTGAAACTGAAAGTAGTGCTGCAGCCGGTTGGGGTTCTCACCGTAGCGGCCGTCGGTCGGGCGCCGTGACGGCTGAACATAAGCCGCTC
>CAJXBY010000142.1 GCA_913051905.1 uncultured Gammaproteobacteria bacterium
GCATTACGACGCCTAGGGTCTGGATCTGAGACTGAAAGAGACTTTGCAGCATATTGTTGTAAAGGACCAGGAGTCCAGTGATTACGAATCCTTCGTCCGGCAGTCCTATTTTTGTGGACAGGTCGCTGCGTAACTGCGCCAGCAGATCGGCCCGCCGCAGGTCTTCGAGGGAGTCCCTAATGCGTATACTTATCCTGGCTTCGTTATGCCCGATAGAAATATAGGGCTCGATCAAGTCAGCTTTCAGTTCGGCCGGCATTCTTTTGTAGACCACCGCAAGTTCGAACGCATCGAACGGTCCCTTGTTGATTTCTTCCCCGACTCTGATCAGTGAAGCCATTGACAGTACTTTACCGACACCGTCAACGGTCTCCAGATAATCGTGAACTTTCTTCACGGTATCGATCTTGTCGGGTGTAAACCAGTAATCGGCTTCGTTGTCAGTTTCCGTTGTGTCGAACAGTAGCCGCAGGTCATCATCGTCCTCCACACCAGCCGTCGAAACCGGTTCTTCAGGAAAGCGGATCAGGATATCCAGCGGTGTGGTACCGCCGAGTTTTTCATCGATCAGCCGCAATCCCTGGTGAATCTCCGTGTCGTCGCTGAAGTAGTTGACAAAGCTGTTTTCCACTTCCAGGCGGGAAATGCCAATCGCACTGACCAGCGCTAGCCCGACGGCGGCCCATATCAGTTGGCGGCCATGTTTTTCAGTGACACCGGCGAGTAATGTCGTCAACTGGAATGGCCTTCTCTGCGAGACCCTTTCAGTGGTACGACCGAGGAGAACCAGGACACCCGGAAACAGAAGAAACGATGTCACAAAGGCCACGCCCAGTCCCATAGACATCATCCAGCCGAAATCAATCACCGGCTTGATGTCGCTGAAGACCAGCGAGCCGAAGGCGATGATTGTCGTCAGCACCGTATACAGACAGGGCCAGAACATTTTTCCGACCGTCTGCGAAACCAGTTCCCGCTGGTCGTGGTCGGGGTGGTCCACACTGAGCTGCCGATAGCGCACGACGAGGTGAATGTTCATCGACATCGTGATGATCAGCATCAGCGCGACAAAATTTGAGGAAATGACCGTTACCGGCCACCCTACAAGCCCCAGTAGGCCTACCATCACCAACCCGGCGTAGGCACAGCTCATCAGAGGCAGCAGCACCCAGCGTGGACGTCGAAAAATGCAACCCAACATCAGGACGAGAAACAAGAATACACCCAATCCAAAAACAACCAGGTCGTCCCGGATGTAGGTCATCATGTCATCCGCAATCATGGGTACACCGCCGAGAAACAGTTGGCCTTCACCCCCGTATTTGCTAATGATCGACCGTATCTCAGCTATAAGCCGATTATTGCGTCCATCGAGTTCCTGCTTTGCTACCGCATGACGAACACTGACAAGCTCCAAATCCTGCAGCTCCGAATCGGTCAACCCAGCCTGCTGTTTTCTGTACCGGAGTTCATACTTCGTTCTGCTCAGCTCCTCAAAAACTTCGTCGTTCGCCAGATTGATCCGTAGTGCGGTCGTCGTGCCATCAGCGCTAACGACCAGATCGTTAAAAACCGGACTCGACCGCAATTCTTTTCGGGCGCTGGCTCTGTCTACGCCCTCACTTTGCAGGGTCCGGAAACCAGTCACGAGTTCCGCTAGAGAAAGGTCGCTCTGCTTCAGTAACGGTAGATCAAGTACGGATGACACCGAATCGACACCTTTCAGCAACTCGATGTCTTTTTTCAGCCGCTGGATCACCTGCAAGGCATGACTACCGAAAAGCTCCCCGTGCGGGGTAAAGGCGAGGTACAAAGCGCTGTTTTCATGGTAGCGCTCAGACAGTTCTCGGAATATGCGCAGGTCCTGATCATCCTCCAACAGAAGGGAGTCGGCCGACGCATCCAATCTGAACTCAGTAGTGTAAAAAGACGAACCAAGAAGAAGCACCGCCAAAATGGCAAGCACCGCGATCGGATGGTCGAGCACCACTCGGTTGTAAAGCGATCCGGCAGAATTCATGTCAGTCAGCCGGGATGGAGACCGGGCCAGACTTGGCGATGTGGTGCATCATACGCCAAGCATCTCTGCTACCAGCCTTGCCTGCTGTGCGTGTTCGAATCCGCGTCTACGATCGGTCATGAAGAGTGCGGCACCTTCCAGATCTTGTGCAATAAACCACTCAATGAGCCTGCGAAGCTCTGTCGGATCACCCGTGTCCGACAAAACCACCAGATAGTGTCCAACCGTTTGGGCCGCCTGTCTGGAAGGATACCAGACCGCTCCACAGTCCTCTTGTCCATCCGGTGGATCTGACGGCCCCACACAGACGGGAAGCGGCGAAACAGCATCACAGAATCGATCAAGCACCACCGTTGTCAGATGCGCATCTCTCGCCGACGTTCGCAGCAGCACGGCTACGACCCGCCCTCCCAGAAATCCGATACCTTCTAGCCAACGCTGCAGGCTGGCTGGATCGTCAGAGACCTGCTTGGCGAGCCCAACGGAGACCTCGACGACAAACCGGAAACCTACATCGGTATCTTCAAACCAGGCCGAGGCAAGGGCGGCATTGAGCTTAACGCCGGTAGATTCGGGCACGAGGACCGCCCGCAGAAGGTTGGCATAAAAGGTCAGCCGCCACTCGGGCGGTAGTTCGGGGTCATAAAATGCTCCAGACCAGTGAGTGTGGTCCCAACCGTGTGTTCCAATGAGAAGTTGACTGTTCACCCTGACGCCCCGCGCTACACGCCGGTGTGTATTGATTCCAGTAGAATAACTGAGATTGCAATCAGCGGCCCCTGAGCGCTCTACATTTAGGCGTAATGAACAAAATCAAATTCGTGGCTGAAGGGCGAAACGTCCTGATGCTGGAGAGCAGTGCGCTTGAGCAGCTGGCAACTCGCCTGGACAGCGCATTCGAGAACGCCTGTGAGCTCCTGCTGGCATGTTCGGGCCGCGTGGTGGTGGTTGGCATGGGAAAATCCGGTCACGTGGGCGGCAAGATTGCGGCTACACTCGCGAGCACCGGCACCCCATCGTTTTTTGTACACCCCGGTGAGGCCAGTCATGGCGACCTTGGCATGATCACCCCCGGTGATCTGGTCATCGCCATATCGAATTCGGGTGAAACCCCCGAGATCCTGACGATCCTGCCGATTATCAAACGAATGGCGAACCCGCTCATCGCGATGACCGGTCATCCCGACTCCACGCTCGGGCGGGCGGCCGAAGTTTATCTCGATACCGGCGTGGAACGGGAGGCCTGTCCCCACAATCTGGCACCGACCACCAGTACCACCGCAACACTGGCCATGGGCGATGCACTCGCGGTTGCAGTACTCAAGTCCAAGGGTTTCAGCCCGGAGGACTTCGCCCGCTCACATCCGGGCGGTATTCTGGGCCGACGGCTGCTGGTCTATGTCGGTGACATCATGCATACGGACGATGACATGCCCTTGATTCACAGGAACGCTAGCCTGAGCGCAACCCTGGATGAGATGTCTTCCAAAGGACTCGGCATGGCTGGGGTTCTTGACGATTGCGGGTGCCTGGTCGGTATATACACAGACGGAGACCTGAGGCGGTCACTGAACCAAGGCATCGACATTCAGCGCTCGACAATCGCCGAGGTTATGGTGACCGAACCGAGAACAACCACGGTAGACACCCTCGCAGCCGAGGTGGTTGAGATGATGCAGCTTCACTCGATCAACGGGCTTTTTGCAGTTGACGACGAAAATCGGCCGCTCGGGGCACTCAATGCCCTAGATCTGATACGGGCCGGTATTTTCTAGTGTGAAAGAGCGCAATCTGGAACGGTTCGTCCTGCTCGGCATCATGCTGGCGCTGATTGGACTCGGCACCTGGCTTCAGCAATCTTTTCTGGACACCGACAAACCCGTGACGTCGCCAACAGCCAGCCATGAACCGGATTACTCGATCCATAACTTCACCGCGACCGGGCGGGATTCCGAGGGTGTGGTTTACGTGCTTGAAGCCGATCGGCTGGTTCATTTTCCGGATGACAACACGGCTTTGATCGACAATCCTCATCTGATCCAGTTTCAAGACGGGAAGGATTTTCGCCACACCTATAGTGATTCCGGCTGGGTCTCTTCCGACGGCACGGAAGTTCTGCTGACAGGTAATGTCAGAGTGGTGCAGGGACGGACTGCCGACGACCCCGGTAGCGTGACAAGAACGGAGCGGATGAAGGTCAAACTCAAACGGAGCCAGGGCGGGTAGCTGACTCTCCACCAGTGCAGTGACCAGGCTGAATACAACACCAGTCGTTCCATTGTTCACTTGCGGGTTCGGCTGAGGCAGGAGGCCGGTTTGTTAGAATTCTGTCCATGACTCGCGCCTTTTTCTCCGCTGTGGCGGTTCTTTCCGTGCTCTGGATACCCGGCGTAGAGGCCCTTAAAAGTGACCGAGATCAGCCGGCATTGATAGAAGCCGACGAAGTGGAGATGGATTTCTCCAGCGGTCGTCGAATCTACCGGGGCAACGTTTCGGTAAAACAGGGGACCATCCGGATCATCGCCAACGAAATCGAGCTCTTCTACGATGGAGAGCAGCTCGACAAGGCCATCGCAAAAGGCAATCCGGCTGTGTTCCGACAGCGCCCCGACAATAAGCCTCACGACGTGATCGGCCAGGGTCTGACCATAGAGCTCGATGAGATCAGGAATGTGGTCACCTTTATTCAGGAGGCAAAAGTCCGCCAAGGCGGCGATGCCATTTCTGGCGAGACCATTGAGTACGACATGGGCGAAGACAAGATGAAGGTGCGTGGAGATACCGTCACCACCAGGGCACCCCAAAACAAGGCCGTCAGCACCGATTCAAGCACGCTCGGAACCGAGCAAGACAATTCCAGCCGGGCACGGATCGTCATCAAGCCCCGCAAGGATCAAGGAATTGAAAACTCCACCACAAAGGCTGCGGGCGATCTCGCAAAGGTAAAAGACGACACGGCAGGTCAGTCTTCCACCAGCCCGTTCCACCCGACAGACGAGACTCCTTTTCGGGCGGCTTACGTACGCAAAGGCGGTGCGAGAGTCCATGCAACGCGAAGTCAGACTTCAGCGGTGATCGGCAGGCTCTCGCCCGGTGATCCCGTCAAGGTGGTTGCGTCTGACGGCGGCTGGTTCAAGGTCAACACCCCCCTGGGGGTAGCCGTTTGGATTTACGGACAGTTCGTCACCAGCGTCTCGGGTCCGGGTAGGGTTTCAGGTGATAACGTCCGCTTGAGAAGTGTGCCCTCAACGGGTAAAGATTCGGTGGTGGTCGGAACCCTTAATCGCGGTACCGCGGTCAGGGTTCTGCAAGTCAAAGGAGACTGGAAAAAGATCAGACCCCCAATCAATCTCGGTTTCTGGGTTCCGGCTTCCAGGATCGATCCACTGGTAGACGCCAACCCAGACTGGCTAGCCGACTGGCAGGCCAATCTGACCCGATTCGGTGCTACCGGCGAGTAGAACGGCTGTGTCACTGGTGCCCACATCCTGCCGACCGCACCCGGATTAATTTCTTTGGCCAAACTGGAAACAAAGGGATTGGTCAAGCGCTTCCGCGGTGCTGCCGTCGTCGACCAGGTGGACGTGGAAGTCAACAGCGGTGAGATCGTTGGGCTATTGGGACCCAACGGGGCCGGCAAGACCACTTGTTTCTATCTGATCTGCGGACTCGTCCGCCGCGACGCCGGCTCTGTTCTGCTCGACGGCGAGGAGATCGGCAAACTGCCGATGCACCAGCGGGCCCGGATGGGCATCGGCTACCTTCCTCAGGAACCCTCGATCTTCCGGCGCCTCACAGTCGAAGACAACATTCTGGCCGTTCTAGAAGCACTGCCCGGTCTTGAAGCCAACCAGCGCCGTGAGCGTGCCGAGGTCATGATGAGCGAATTTGGCATCGCCCATAAAAGAGACAGCAAAGGATACAGCCTCTCCGGCGGCGAACGCCGCCGCGTCGAAATCGCACGCGCCGTATCCCTGCAGCCGTCATTCATACTGCTGGACGAACCTTTTGCCGGGATAGATCCCATATCCGTCGGTGACATACAGCGCATAATTGCGCATCTTCGGGATATCGGTATCGGCGTTCTGATAACCGATCACAACGTGCGGGAAACGCTTGGTATCTGTGAACGGGCGTATATTCTCGCCCAGGGACAAGTACTCACCTCCGGTCCTGCCGATCACATCCTGGCACACCCTGAAGTCAGATCCATCTATCTAGGAGATGAGTTCAAACTCTAGCCTAATTCAAGGACAACACACTTCGGATAAATCACCCCCGCTCACCAGGCACCATCTACGCCTCCAGAACAGTGAAACAGGTCCTGCGACAACGGCCCGGCCAGCGCCTTCGCCTTACACATCAGATGCATCAGTCGATCCACCTGCTGCAACTGTCGAGTGCCGATCTCGATCAGGAGATTCTTGAGGTGCTAGAGACTAATCCGTTACTGGAACTTGGAGAAGATCGTCTGCTCCCGCCGACACCATTCGAGCAGACTGACGCCCTCGAGACCGTCCAGCACGGAGCGACACTGCGTGAAGTGCTACTCGAGGAACTTTCGGGACATCGATTGAACAGTCTCGATCGCGGGATCGCCCAGGCCATCATCGGATCCATCGACGAACGGGGTTATCTCAGAGCGAG
>CAJXBY010000143.1 GCA_913051905.1 uncultured Gammaproteobacteria bacterium
GATTGAATTGCGCTGCCAGCACCTTCTCGCTGAGCGCCATACCCACTCCGTTGGCAAGACCCTGGCCTAGGGGGCCTGTGGTGGTTTCTATACCCGGCGCATAACCGTATTCCGGGTGACCGGGTGTTCTCGAGTGTAGTTGGCGAAAATTCTTGAGCTCTTCAATGGGCAGGTCATACCCGGAGAGATGGAGAAGTGCGTAATGCAGCATAGAGCCATGCCCGTTGGACAGGATGAATCTGTCACGGTCACACCAGCCGGGGTTAGCAGGGTTATGCCGCAAGTAATCAGACCAAAGAACCTCGGCGATGTCTGCCATACCCATCGGCATTCCAGGATGTCCGCTCCTTGCCTGCTGTACGGCGTCCATACTGAGTGCACGAATTGCATTTGCCCGGATACGCCGATCAGCCGTCGACAGCGGCTCGACAGTCAACTTGTTCATACTATTCCTCCCCCCTGGTTCCCTGCGCCGTAGCGGCTGAGCCCAGACAATAATTCCCAAAACAGCTCAAGCATTTTTCAGCCCGATTTTAAGCATCGGAATACATCGTGGTTTTCAGTGGCTGGCACCCTAGCCAGATAGAGGTCTTTTGGCTTTCACCGATAAATATTTGGCGATAGCAACGAATTGTAGCGCCAATCGACATGTTTCTTACACGCTCAGGCGTTCGTCATTCTCCTGTATCCAATCCAGCCATTGTGCGTGCAGATCTGGGTTGAGTGCGCCGACAACTGAACGTTTGGTAAACCTTCTACAGTCCAACGGCGTGCCCCTTATAGTGGTGAAGACGCCGCCGGCTTCGGCAAGGATCAGGCTGCCCGCGGCATAGTCCCACATGCGCTGCCCACCATGCAGGTAAAGCTGTATCCGTCCGGCCGCCAGCCAACACCACTCGAGCACGCAGGACCCGAGGTTGCGCTGAGACCCGAACGGCGGGTAGCGAACCAGACGTTCTGCCAGCTGCGACACCAACCGCTTGTAATCGACACTGGCAATACAGCGGCGCATTGGGATGTCGATATCCGGCGTGTGTAGCGGTGTCCCATTCAGACTCGCACCCTTCCCGCGGCTTGCAGAAAAACACTCATCCCGTACCGGATCGTAGACAACACCAAGACACACTTGGCCGTCGACAATCAGACCAAGCGAGATACCGTAAAATGGGAAGTTCATTGTGAAATTGGTCGTGCCGTCCAAGGGATCCAGGGCCCAGAAGGCGGCGCTTTTCTCACTGGCGATCTCGGCCTGCTCGCCATGCTCCATCTCTTCCCCCATAAACCCTAAGTGAGGCCATCGCTCAATCAACTCACTAGAAATGAAAGTCTGGACACGATGATCCGTTTCGGTAACCACGCTGCCATCATCCTTGACGGAGCGATCACGCAGCGCAAAGCGATCGAGACAGGCATCACGCGCTGCATTAATTACGATCTCCCTGACAACGTCAACGTCAGGCAGATCTGAATGGTCTGGTTTTATTTCAAGAACTGGCAGGTGAGGCGATCTCTCGGCATCGGCTGTCATCAGGGAGCGGTACACACCAAGCCCGTCGTGTTCCTCCGATCTGCAGTCGGGCTTTCCGGATGATTTTACCCACCCGAACCTCGAAAAGAAACCGGCTCATGGCCGGGGCGTTCCCGATTCAATACCCGGGTACTAATCACCCAGAAGACCCAAGGAACTCTGTTAGAATGGCCTGCCCCATCCGGGAAGCACAGCACCTGGCTTCTATTCGATGTTTTCATCTCCAGTGATGAAAAAATATCCCGTGCGACAAGTACTCAATCAGAGCCTACCGGATTTCGCTGCATTAAAGTCGCCGATCCATAGAAAACGGCTCAGCTTTTTAACTTCATTGCTGATTCACGCCCTGATCATCCTGGGGCTGGGGTTTACTGCAACATCGGGCCAACCGAGGCCAGCTGAACCTCTGATTCTCGAGTTGACCCTCACCGGAGACACCAAAGAAAAGCCGGTGGATACCCGGCTGCTAGCCCAGCACGACCAACTGGGTAGCGGAACTCATGCGGAAGAGGATAAAACCCACAATCCGTTGCCCGCGCTTTCCCAGCAATTGAATCTCCGGAAAAGCACCACCACCAATGATTCCGCCTCTGCAGAACCTGTCAGTTCAGAGATCCTCTTGTTGGACCCAAACACCAAGCCCCGGATGTTGAGCCTGGTGACAGTCGAACAATCCTTAGCACCTGAATCGGACCGCGTTGAATACTCCCGTGCACTGACACTGATCTCCCAGTATGCCGATGAAGTCGATGATCTCAAGCAGCAATCGTCAGATATCTCGCGACACACTTTTATCAGTTCAAGTACCCGGGAGAGTCGTTATGCGGCATATGTCGAAGCATGGCGCAACCGCGTCGAGACAGTCGGAAACCTCCACTATCCCGAACTTGCCCGACAACACAAGCTCAGTGGCCAACTCCTGATGGACGTTGCCATCGACCCCGATGGTCTGGTACGGTCCATCCGGGTTTTACGATCCTCAGGGATCAAAATATTGGATGAAGCGGCGATACACATCACTGCGCTAGCGGCACCCTTTGAGCCATTGCCGGATGAAGTCAGACGCGACACTGATGTACTCCACATCACCCGAACATGGCACTTCCAGGAGAATGCCAGACTCATCCACCACTGATTACACCCCTCAATGACGCAAGACAGTTACCCCAGTCTCGTCAATCAGTTCCTGATCGCAATGCCGGAGCTGCAGGATCCTAATTTCAGCCGGACGGTTACTCTGATCTGCCAGCACGATGCCAATGGTGCACTGGGCGTGGTGATCAACCGACCTCTGGAGCAACTGACCCTTAAAGACATCTTCGACCAGTTTAATCTGCCCCTGCCTGAAAACGCCTCACCCGTCGGGACGACAGCCTACGTGGGCGGACCGGTACAGCAGCAGTTAGGGCTGGTCCTTCACGAAGGAATCGGCGACTGGGGCTCGACACTCAAAATAGGCGAAAAACTGGGGTTGACCTCTTCGCGAGATATTCTAGAGTCGATATCGAGTGCTGAGGGACCTAACCACGCACTGCTGACTCTGGGCTATGCCGGCTGGGGTGCCGGTCAGCTGGAAGTTGAGATGCAGGAAAACGCCTGGCTCAGTGTGGAGGCAGACTGCGAGATCATTTTTCGAACGCCGCCCAAAGAACGCTGGCAGGCAGCGGCTTCCAAAATCGGTATCGATATCAGCCAACTCGCCCATGGTGCCGGTCACGCGTGAATCAGACCCTGCTGGCATTTGATTACGGCACTCGAAAAATTGGCGTTGCGGCTGGTCAGGACGTCACCGGTACCACGCAGGGAATCGGGACGATTGCTACGAGCTCTAAACGCCGTCAGTGGGATGAGATCGAAACCCTGATCAGAAAGTGGCAGCCAGATAAACTGGTGGTTGGGCTCCCGATGACCGCTTCGGGACGCGAGTCTGCGATGATTGCTCAGGCCAGGAAGTTTGGAGAGGAGCTCGAAAAGCGTTTCGATCGGACAGTATACTTTGTTGACGAGACCCTAACTTCGGATTACGCAGACTCGATGATTCGCAGCAGTACAGGCCGCGGCAAGCGAATCACCCCTCGACGGCGTGCCGTACGCGACATGATTGCTGCCGAGCTGATCCTGCAGACCTACCTGCATGAACACACCTGTTCCTGAGCCCGAATTACTGATCCGGGCCATGGCCGAATCTTTGATGGCTGTACTGCCGGCCGACCCGATCCTAATTGGCATCCATACTGGCGGCGCATGGATTGCCCGCGAACTGCACACACAGCTTGGCCTGGCAACACCCTTGGGCTCGATCAACATCAACTTTTACCGTGATGATTTTTCCCGTATTGGCCTACACCCCCAGGTCCGCGCATCCGAGATTCCAGCAGACATCGAGGGCCAAAGCCTGATTCTGGTCGATGACGTGCTTCAGACCGGACGAACGGTTCGAGCCGCTCTGAACGAGATTTTCTCCTACGGCAGACCCGATACGGTGAGACTCGCTGTCATGGTGGACCGAGACGGCCGCGAACTTCCAATTCAGCCGGATATTGTTGGAACCCGGATGACTCTGGAACCCTACGAGCACATCAAGCTGATCGGGCCCCAACAATTCAAACTGGTTGTAGGAGAACGATGACCGGAAAACGAAAAGACATCCAGTTCGATGCCGCAGGCAATCTCCGTCACCTATTGACTACTGAAGGGCTGAGTGCTGAAACCATCACGGAGATACTCGATACCGCAGAATCGTTCATCAGCATCGGCGAGCGACACATTCGAAAAGTCCCTTTGTTGCACGGCCGCACTGTGGTCAATCTTTTCTTCGAGCCGAGCACGCGAACCCGAACCACATTTGAGATCGCGGCCAAACGCTTGTCTGCCGATGTGATTAATCTTAATCCCACCCGACTGTCGACCTCCAAAGGAGAGTCGATCCTCGATACAGTTCGAACACTTGAAGCCATGCACACCGACATGTTCGTGGTCAGGGATGGTTCCAGTGGCACGGCGCACCTGATCGCCCGTCACGTTCCATCCCATGTACACATCATCAATGCCGGAGATGGACGCCACGCGCACCCCACACAGGCCATGCTGGATATGTTCACCATTCGCCAGAGCAAAGGTGATTTCCGGGATTTGCGAGTAGCTATTGTTGGCGACATCCTGCATTCGCGGGTTGCCCGCTCCCAGATCCATGCACTGAATATTCTGGGAGCAAAGGAAGTACGCGTCATCGGCCCGCAGACGCTACTACCGACCGAAATCGCCCGTCTGGGTGTGACGCCCGTGACAGATCTTGATGACGGTCTGGCAAATATCGACGTCATCATGATGCTGCGCTTGCAACTCGAACGAATGGAAGGCCAGCTCATACCCAGTTCCCAGGAGTATTTTCGGCTTTATGGACTGACCGCTGCCCGTGTGGAGCGAGCAGCACCCGATGCCGTGGTCATGCACCCGGGACCGATGAACAGAGGCCTTGAAATTGCATCGGCCGTTGCAGATAGTGATCGCTCTTTGATCCTACCTCAAGTCACCAACGGCATTGCAGTCCGCATGTCAATCATGGCCAAACTGATGGGCGGAGAGACCCAAAGTACTGCAGCATCCGAATGAACCTGACAATCAAAAACGGCCGGGTCATCGATCCAGATAACGGAACTGACGAGGTCCGGGACCTTTTCGTCTCTGACGGATGTATCCAGGATCCCAATGCCGCCCACAACGACTCTGGGAATCGGGTTCTCGATGCGACAGGACTGATCGTCTGCCCAGGACTGATCGACCTGCAAGCCCGGTTGCGTGAACCCGGAGAAGAGCACAAGGCCACAATGTTCAGCGAACTCAACGCTGCTGTCTCCGCGGGAGTTACTAGTGTGTGCTGCCCCGCTGATACGGAGCCTGTCATAGATACACCGGCAATGGTCCACATGGTAAGACAGCGGGCCGGGAGAATCGAACGGGCCCGGGTTTACCCATTGGGCGCACTGACCCGGGATTTAGCCGGAGAACGGCTTACCGATATGGCAGCGCTCGCTGAAGCCGGCTGTGTTGGCGTCGGTAATGCTGACCGTGCTGTAGAGAGTACCCTCGTCATGCGCCGCGCTATGCAGTACGCATCAAACTTCGACCTGACGGTGTTTCTCAATGCGCTGGACCCTTGGCTCAAGGGCAACGGCTGTGTGCATGAGGGGGAGATCAGCACGCGACTCGGCTTACCGGTCATACCCGAAGCCGCAGAAACCGTAGCGCTGGCGCGTGAGCTGGCACTGATTGAAACCACGGGCGTACGCGGTCACATCTGCCAGCTGTCCTGTGCCCGGTCCGTAGAAAAACTCGCCGAGGCCCAGCAACGTGGGCTGCCCGTGTCAGCCGCAGTTTCCGCACATCACCTGCACCTCAACGAACGAGATATCGGTGACTTTGACACGCGTTGCCATGTGCTTCCCCCCTTGCGCAGTATCACAGACCGGGATGCTTTGCGACAGGGACTCGCCGATGGTGTGATTCAGGCCGTTTGCTCGGATCACCAACCGCATGGTACGGACGCCAAGCTCGCTCCGTTTAGCGAGTCAGCATCCGGGATCGCGGGACTTGAAACGCTGCTTTCGCTCATGCTTCGACTGGTAGACGAAGACGTCCTGACGCTGTCCAAGGCTATTGCTGCGGTAACCTCGAATCCCGCGAAAATTCTAGGGATTGACCTCGGCCAGCTCGGTCTTGGTGCGACAGCCGACATCTGTATTTTCGATCCAGACGCCGAGCACCCGATCGATGCGCAAAACCTGCAGAGTAATGGCACCAACACCCCATTCGATGGCTGGACACTTCGTGGAACCGTTCGGTGGACCCTGGTCGCGGGGAAGGTCGTCAACGACCAGGTGACTAGGAAAAATTAAGCATGCTCCGGGAGAAAGACCCTCAAACCCCTAAGCAGTTCAAACGGCGCGGGCACCCGCTTCAGTAAGGCCGAATATTTCTGCTTACGTGTCCGCTCCCGGCGGGTGACTAACTCTCCAGCTGTACGTCGGAAAATGTAGACCCGAGATCCTTTCGACTCTTTGCTTCCTTACCCTCCAGTTCTATTTTTAACCGCAGATTATTCGCAGATGTCGCATTCCGGAGTGCAT
>CAJXBY010000144.1 GCA_913051905.1 uncultured Gammaproteobacteria bacterium
GGCGGCATGGGCGCTGCCGGCCTGTTCGAGGTTCTATGATGAAAGCGCTTTACTGCCGTGCCTTCGGGCCGGAAACAGATCTGGCCCTTGAAAACGTGAATACGCCCATACCGGGTGCTGGAGAGATCCTGATAGATATCAAGGCCGCTGGGCTCAACTTTCCTGACCTTTTGTGTGTGCGTGGCCAATATCAGTTCAAACCCCCCTTGCCATTCGTGCCGGGCAGCGAAGGAGCGGGGGTCGTGACCGGGCTAGGGGACGAGGTCGAGGGGCTCGCGGTGGGCGATCGCGTGTGCTTCAACGGATTGACTGGAGCATTCGCCGAAAGTGTGGCCCTGCCGGCCGGCGCCGCGACGCGGATTCCGGATGCCATGGGTTTCGAGCAGGCGGCCGGTCTGACGATCGTCTACGGTACCTCCTATTACGCTCTGAAACAGCGAGCCGCTTTGAAGAGCGGTGACACCCTGCTCGTGCTCGGCGCTGCAGGTGGTGTGGGACTCTCCGCCGTCGAACTGGGTGCGGCGATGGGTGCACGGGTAATCGCAGCGGCCAGTAGCGACGAGAAGCTCGATGTCGCCCGCGCTCACGGTGCGCAGGAAGGCATCAACTACACCAGCGAGGACCTCAAGACGCGGATTAAAGAGTTGACCGGAGGCGCCGGTGCGAACGTGATCTATGATCCCGTCGGGGGTGATCTTGCTGAAGCCGCCTTCCGCGGTGTGGCCTGGGACGGTTGCTACCTGGTTATTGGGTTTGCTGCCGGTCCCATTCCAAAGCTCCCGCTGAATCTTCCGCTGCTCAAAGGTGCATCGGTTGTTGGCGTGTTCTGGGGGTCCTGGACGAAGCGAGAACCGGCTGCCCATGCTCAGAATATGCAGGAACTTTTTGATCTTTTTGAGAAAGGTGCGATCGAGCCGCATGTGGCGGGAACCTACACGCTGGACCGGTTTCTCGAGGCCTTCGACGAGATCTCAGGGCGTAGAGTGATCGGTAAAGTCATCCTGACACCATGACCGAGGGGCCGGGCCGCGGACTGCCCAACCGCTATTACGACAATCGCCCGGATTTTGTCGTCGAGCGACAGAAGATATTCGAGCCGATGTGGGCTTGCGTCGGTTTTGCCTCGGACGTGCCAGAGCCAGGTGACGTGTGCCCGTTCGAGTTCATGGAACTGCCGCTGCTTTTGGTCCGCGACAACGGGGGCGAGTTGCGCGTTTTTCATAACGTCTGCCGTCATAGAGGACATGTCCTGGTGACAGAACGGGGACAGACTGGTCATTCACTCCGTTGCCCCTATCACTCCTGGACCTATGCTCTGGATGGCACGCTGTTGCGCACACCACATATCGGTGGCAGCGGTGTGCACCACACTTCCGGGTTCGATCGGTCGAATCATCCGCTGGTAGCGGTTCGTTCAGCCACCTGGAACGACCTGGTGTTCATTAACCTCGATGGAGAGGCCGACGCTTTTGCCCGATTCATCGAGCCGCTGGAGAAGCGCTGGGCGGGCCTGTGGGGCACAACCGGACCCGGATCGCTACGCTACGCACCGGATTACAGTGCCATCAGCTTCGAGTTGGAGACCAACTGGAAGCTCGCCGTAGAAAACTATCTGGAGGCCTACCATCTGCCAACGGTACACCCTGATCTGAACAGCATCTCGCCGCTCACGGCACATGAAATATTTGTCACGGATCGTTTTGCCGGGCAGTTCTCTCACAGCTACAACCTTGAGATCGGAACCGGAGACCACTTGCCGGTATTTCCTGACTGGCCAGCCGAGTCTCTCGCTGAAGCGGAATACCCCGTGCTGTTTCCGAACACGCTGCTGGGCTTGCAGGCTGATCATCTGTTCGTCATGGTTGTGATCCCACTGGCCTACGATCGTACCCGGGAAGAAACCCGCCTTTATTGTGTCGGCGACAGCGCCCTGACTGAAAAACACCGGTTCCGGCGATCTGAGCAGCACGCCTTCTGGACCCGGGTCTTTCAGGAGGACGTCAGTGCAGTAACGGGCATGCAGAAGGGCCGGGCCTCACCCGCGTTTGATGGAGGCGTGCTGTCGCCCATCATGGACAGTGCGACTGCTGCGTTCCACCGCTGGGCCGCTGAGCGATTGGGCGTGTGCCTGACAGCAGAGCCGGGGCCCTGATCTCTGGCAGAACTCTCCGGGACATTGATGATCGGCTCAGATTGGTGTCCAATAAGACCGACCGAGATCGCCACCGTGACGGGACTTAAGGAGTTGCCATGACCCTGTGGGTATTCATCTGGTATATCGTTTGGTTGCCGGGCTGGTTGTACTTCAGCACATTGTTTGTGCCAGCGGATCTTGTGGGTGGGCAGGTCTCGTTCGGCAGCGGCATTCAGCAGCACCTCCACTGGCATTGGCTGGGACTGCCGATTCTGTTTCTCGTGCCGCTGATTCTCCCCCGACCCAAGGGCAAGTGATCATCGGGTGATGTTCTTCCAGTAGGTATCCTTGGATGCGAGCCTGTCGTTACGGAAGGTGTAAATATCGATGGCCCGCACATCAAACGCTCCGCTATCGCGGAACGCGCCACTGGCTCTGTAGGTGACGAATACGCGCTGGTCGCACTGATATTCCCGCGACTCAGTAAACGCAATCGCCCTGGAAAGACGGCTGGCGCGCTCTGCGACTGCAGCGCAGGCGGCTTCTATCCCATGGATCACCCGGCCCTCGGGGCCGTCGGATCCCTCGTAATAGATCCAGACAAAATCATCGGTGACGTATTTCGCGGCCTCTGCGACATCATTGCTGTTGAACGCCCGGCTGAAGTCCGTCAGCTGTCCTGCAATCCCGGGGTTGATCCTGCTCATGGTGACGCTAAAGGGCAGGGTTCAGTTCTTGGAAGGGGTCGGTTCGGTGACGGTCACCTTGATGCCGCCGTTGGCCAAGCGGCGGGAAAGACCTGCCTGACTCAGACGGGAAAGATAGTCCTGCCAATAGGTGTCGAAATTCGAGCCCAGTTCATACAAGGTTTCCCAGGAATAGATGCCGGTGTGGTGACCGTCGTCGAAGTGGAGGCGTACCGCATAGGCACCTTGCGGCTCCACCTGATCGATACCAACATTTTCCTTGCCATGCTGCAGGACTTCCTGTCCGGGCCCGTGACCCCGTACCTCTGCTGAGGGAGAAAATACCCGCAGGTATTCACAGGACAGGTCGAAGTGACTCCCGTCGTCGAAGTCGATCTCCAGCACACGGGACGCCTTGTGCAGAAGAATTTTTGTCGGGCGTGGGCGGCCGGGCATAGCGGAGATTTCCTTTTGATTTACCGGTTAGCGGGATTGAAACCGATGGGTTCAATGGTAGCGCGGTTTCCGAATCTCTGGTAGCACCCGGGGTCATTGCGTTAAGGTTTGGCCCTGCCCAAATTACAGGAGATCGATGATGACAGCGTACTTGATCGTGCGGGCCGTGGTGCCCGAGGCTGAACGTCAGAAGTTTGACGCGTGGTATCAGGATGTACACCTGCCTGAGGCTGTCGAGGCATTCAATGCGGTAAGTGCCTGGCGCGGCTGGAGCCACGATGACGCCGCGGTACATCTGGCGTTCTATGCCTTCAATTCACTTGCCGATGCACTCGCCGTTGCAGAGTCTGATGCGATGCAGTCAATGCGAGCCGATTTTGACCGCAACTGGGAGGACCGGGTGCCCAGAACCCGGGAAATCGTCGATGTTGCCCAGTCACTTCCTGCTTAGGTTAAGTGGTGTAATCGATGAATGGGAGAACTTCGGTCAATCTATCCCTGACCGGTGAAGGTCAGGGACTCCATGGCACAGACGGACGGCGGGAACTTTACGGATGACCGTCCGGATTGAAGACCATGGTGCGGTCAGAACGATCATCCACGAGCGCTACGAGGTGCGAAACGCGATGGATCCAGAAAGCGCCGAGGCGCTATATGCCGCGTTCAAAGAATTTGAAGACGATGCCGAGATGTCGGTGGCGGTGCTCTTTGGTGCCGGTGGCGCTTTCTGTGCCGGATGGGACCTCAAATACGCCGCGACATTGATGAACACACCAGATCCGATGGCGCCCTATGCCTATCCGGAAACCGGAGGTCATTCCCTCGTACCCCGTGGTCCGATGGGTCCGACCCGAATGAGACTGTCCAAACCCGTGATCGCTGCAATAGAGGGGCCGGCCGTTGCCGGAGGCATGGAGATCGCACTGTGGTGTGACATCCGGGTGATGGCGAGTGATGCCTACATGGGTGTTTACTGCAGGCGTTGGGGGGTTCCCCTGGTGGATGGTGGAACCGTCCGATTGCCACGTCTGATCGGTCACGGCCGAGCGCTGGACATCATTCTGACCGGGCGCAAAGTGACCGCGGAAGAGTGCCATCGGATCGGTCTCTGTGAACGTCTGGTCGCGCCAGGTCAGGCCAGACAGGAGGCCGAGGCATTGGCTGCGGAGATCGCGACGTTTCCACAGCTTTGCGTACGTGCCGACCGTGCATCGGTTTACGCCCAGCATGGCAGAAGCATTGAAGAGGGTATGCGCGGCGAGTTTGCCGGAGGGCAGTTGCCGTTGCAGGAGGAAGGGCTCGCCGGTGCGACGCGCTTCTCATCGGGTAGTGGCCGACATGGCGACTTTGACGATGGACCCAGTTGATCCAAGGCGCATTTCAGGCGGTAGGAATAGGGATCTTCACACGAAGGGAAGCGACCAGTGAATTCCGACGCTGAGCGACTGCTTGATGAACTGCCTGCCCGCATCGGCTTCGTGGGAACGGTTGATCAAGACGGGATGCCCCGGACCGTACCGGTCTGGTATCGATGGGACGGTGAGCACATTCACATTACGACCTCACCGGCCACCGGTTGGGCCAGCAATCTTGCCCGTGACGGGCGGGTGTCTTTTTGCGTGGCTGAGAACGCCGCCCCTTACCGGGCCACCCTGATTCAAGGACGGGCTTTCCTCGAGCCGGAAGACAGGGCCGAGGTGCAAAGAATTTTCGTCCGTTACTTGAGCCCACCGGATGCTGATCGTTACTATGCATCCATCAAGGACCGGCAGTTGACGATGCTGAGGTTGGTGCCGGAACGGGTGACCTTCCGTCAGAATTGAAGATAACAGATCTGGCTCATAGACCAGTCAAAGGAGTGAATACTCATGAGTACTGAATATCCTGAAGAAGTCCTGCGTGTCACGTGTGTGGGTGCAGGCACTATCGGTTCAGCCTGGGCTGCGTATTTCCTCTCCCGGGGATTGGACGTCGTTGCGACAGACCCTGTGGACGGTGCGGGGGAACGAGTTAAGCAGAACATTGATGACGCCTGGCCAAAGCTCGAGCGGCTCGGGCTTTCAGCCGGTGCCAGCCGCGACCGGTTGGTGTTTACCGAGTCGCTGGAGGAGGCCGTCAGGGATGCCGATTTTATTCAGGAAAGCGCCCCCGACGATGAGCCCCTGAAGATCGATCTGATTGCCCGTATCGATGCCGCATGTCGTCCCGGCACCGTGATTGCCAGCTCGTCATCAAAGTTTCTGCCAAGCAGGATGTCGGCGCAGTGCAGTCGGCCCGAACGGGTGATAGTCGGTCATCCGTTTGTGCCGGCCTACCTGGTTCCGCTGGTAGAAGTCGTCGGCGGTGAATCGACGGACCCGGCCGCACTCGACTGGGCCGTGGGATTTTATCGCCGCGTCGGGAAAAAGCCGTTGCGACTCAAAAAGGAGATCGAGGCGTATATCGCCAACCGGCTGCAGCATGCAATCTATCTGGAAGCCTTGAGTCTTGTCGACCAGGGTGTGTGTGACTACGACGACATTGACAAGGCCGTGACCTGGGGTCCGGGTCTGCGCTGGGCGGTGCAAGGACCGATCCTGCACCGCCATCTTGGCGGCGGGAAAGGGGGCGTCAGGCACATGATCGATCACTTCGGCTGGGACGGTGTACCCGGTGAGGAAGAGGCCTTTATTAACGCTGTTGAAAAACGCTGGAATGAGTCTTCCATCACGGAACTTGAGAGCTGGCGCGACGACAATCTGTTGCTGATGCTCGAGGGGCTGGAACCACCGCCTGGTGAGACCTGAGGGCGTGACTGATCACTACCCTGATGGTAGCGGCGGTGGCGCTGTCTGGCCCGATGGGAGTCGCCTGGCGCTGTCCGTGGTCGTCAATGTTGAAGAAGGTGCGGAGCGCTCAGTGGCCGATGGTGACTCAGGCCCAGACCCTGTCGATGAACTGGGTGTGGTGCTCAAGGGTTCCGTCCGCAACTACCCTAATGAGAGCAACTACCAGTACGGCATTAAAGCGGGTGCACCGCGCGTTCTGAAGGCGCTTGAAGCCTACGGTGTTTCGGCGACATTCACCTGTGCCGCGCTGAGCCTGGAGAGAGCACCTGAGCTCGCGAGCCGGATCGTGTCGGCGGGACACGAGATTTGTGCCCACGGCTGGCGTTGGAGCTTCCAGCACCGCATGGCCGAGGCGGATGAGAGAACGTTTATCCAGCAGGCCAGGGATTCGATCCAGAAGACCTGCGGTCACCCACCGCTGGGCTGGCTGTCGCGCTATCTCACCACGGAAAACACCCGGCGGCTGCTCGCCGAAGCCGG
>CAJXBY010000145.1 GCA_913051905.1 uncultured Gammaproteobacteria bacterium
CTATCGCTAAAGACACTAAGATGGGTGATCCGGCTTTTGAGAACGTGGTCATCGAAGACTTCATCAGCCAACAACATGCCGCGGAATGTGCCGAACGAATCAGAAGCGGAGAAAAAGCCAATGTAACCCGCTTTGGCGAGCCAGAGGAATCTAGAGACACTACCCACGTCAGCGTCGTAGACGAGGATGGGAATTGCGTCTCTATGACCCATTCTCTGGGCATGATGTCGGGTGTCATTACACCGGGGCTCGGCTTCATGTACAACGGCTGTATGGCCGTTTTCGATCCGCGCCCGGGCCGAGCCGGGTCCATCGCACCGGGAAAATCTCGATTCAGTTCTATCTGCCCGACCATAATCTTCAAAGATGAACGACCCTTGCTTGCCATCGGTGCACCAGGCGGCACGCAGATCGTCATGGGGGTATTACAAAGCATTCTCAACTTTGTGGACTTTGGCATGACCGCGCAAGAAGCTGTTCTGGCGCCGCGATTCTCCGCCACCAGCGATGCAATCCTCGTTACCGCACGCATTCCCAGGTACAGCTATCGGGCGCTAATAGACGATGGCTACGAATTCGTGCGCAGCCCCTACAGCTACCAGATCGGCTCGGTACACGCAATTGGCTTTGATAGTGCGGGGGAACCCTCGGGAGGAGCGGACATTACCTATGGAGATGGAATGGCGTTACGAATCGGATGAGAACCCTAGAAAACAAGGTGGCCATCGTCACCGGTGCAGCCCGGGGAATCGGTCACGCTATCACCGGAAAACTCGCCGAAAGTGGTGCACAAATCGTCGCTAATGACCTAGACGCCGAACCATTGCAACGTGCCATCAATCAAATTCGCCGGGGCGAGCAGCAAATTCATGCGTTAAGTGGAGATATCACCAATCCAGACATGGGAAGCCGGCTAGTCGATACTGCCCTGGAACAGTTTGGTGATTTGCATATCATCATCAACAACGCGGGATATATATGGAATTCTGCGGCGATCCGACATAGCGACGAACAATGGCAGGCAATGCTTGAGGTGCATGCAACGGGCCCTTTCCGGCTATTGCGCGCGGCCGGCAACTACTTTCGGGAACAAGCGAAACTCGGCAACCACACCACGACGAGAAAAGTGATTAACGTGTCGTCGGTGTCGGGAATCGACGGTGCAGCCACCCAGCTCGCCTATTCGACCGCCAAGGCGGCCGTCGTCGGCATGACCAAAACGCTGGCCCGTGAATGGGGGCGGTACCATGTGACCGTAAACTGTGTAGCCTTGGGTTACATCGACACCCGCCTCATCGAACCGTTTGAGAATCAGCCCAGAGAGGTCACCATAAAGGGCCGGGGCCATCCGGTTGGCCTGACAGCACCGCAGCGCGATACCGTACAGCAGATGACAGCCCTCGGTCGCCTGGGCCAGCCCCAGGATGCCGCCAATGCCGTTTATCTATTGTGCATACCTGAATCCGACTTCATCACCGGTGAAGTGGTTGTTGCCAGTGGCGGGCTGATGATGTAAAGATGAACGACACAACCTAACGCTTCACACCACCGAGTCCGTGACCAAAACTCAACCTCACCTGGCCTGGAGACTGGCCCTGCAACGGCACTGCCAAGCCTGTGGCCAGACAGCAAATCACGGTACAACAACCTGATTCACCACTCCTTCTTCTGACCTGTGGCCAAGCTCTACTTCTACTACTCCGCCATGAATGCCGGGAAGACCACGACCCTTCTGCAGTCCAGCCACAACTATGCCGAGCGGGGCATGTCGACTATGGTCCTTAAACCGCAGGTCGACAACCGTGAAGAACAAAGCCGCATCCGTTCGCGTATAGGCCTGGAGGCCGAGGCGATCATTTTCAGCCCGGCAGAGGACCTGTTTCGCCTGGTCCAGTCCCAGCTGGCGAAAACCGCGCTGGCCTGTATTCTGGTGGATGAAGCCCAGTTCCTTCGCCGTGACCAGGTGATGCAGCTGACCGAAGTGGTCGACCAACTCAATATCCCAGTGCTCACCTACGGTCTGCGTACGGATTTTCGCGGTGAGCTGTTTGAGGGCAGCAGAATCCTGCTGGCCCTCGCCGACGAGCTCAAAGAGATCAAGACCGTCTGTCATTGCGGCCGCAAAGCCATCATGACAGTACGCCTGGATGCCGAAGGCAATCCCCTTCACGCCGGCGCGCAGATACAGATCGGCGGCAACGAGGCTTACGTATCTATGTGCCGGCGCCACTTCAAGGACGTTCTTGGAAAGATCGATTTGAAAAACCTGATAGCCGAACCTGCGGCCTAAACCCACGAGAGACATTCCATGCACTTTTCCTCTTTAGCCCGATGACTGCTGCCCGAATCCGCTGCGCCAACGATGTCAAGTTGAGTCAGACGCTGCTGGAAAACCCCGAAATCAAGCGTGTGGTGGCCCAGCTGGAGCGTCTGGAAAAAAAGGGAGAACGACCCACGACCCGCCGGCAACTACTGTCGACATCAGTGCGGCTGAGCCGCGCCATGGCGGAGCCCCTGCACTCCATGGCCGACCATTGTGTAGAGCGGCTGGGTATCGAAACGCCACTGGAGCTCTACGCCTATGCGAGCCCGCAGTTCAATGCCGCCTGCTTCAAGCCTGAGCACGGACGGGTGTTCATCATGTTCTCGTCCAGCCTGTTGGAAGCATTCACCAATCAGGAACTCCTGTTCGTGATGGGACACGAGCTTGGGCATCACGTGTATCAGCACCACGATGTACCGATCGGTTATGTTCTTCGCGGCCGCCGACCGCCGCCGGCGGACCTCGCCCTGGATCTATTTGCCTGGTCGCGGTACGCCGAGATCTCGGCCGACCGGGCAGGTGCGTACTGTGCGAACGACCTGGACAGCGTGGCCCGGGCGCTGTTCAAGCTCGCCTCCGGAATCACCCGTGAGAACGTGGTGACCTTCAGACTGGACGAATTCCTGGGTCAGGTCGACGAAATGCTGGCCTTTGATGACAAACCGGGCCAGGGTGCACCGATGCAGGACTGGTTTTCAACACACCCGTTCAGTCCGCTGCGGGTCAAGGCACTGAAATTTTTTCACGAGTCGTCCCTGATGCTGGATTCGGGCTATGAGCCGCCCACCTTGGAAGACAAGGTCCAGCAGTTGATGAGCCTGATGGAACCCGACTATATGGAGGGCAAGAACGATGCCAGCCGGGCCATGCGGGATCTGTTCCTGGCAGCCGCAGTGGTCATTGCCGATGTCTACGAGGGAATCAGCGACAAGGAACGAGAAGTACTGAAGCGTTTCCTAGGAAAAGCTTACGCCGTGGATGCACTCGACGTCGGGCGCCTACGCGATGACCTGCCAAGACGGATCCAAGAAGCCAGGGAACGCGCCAGCCTGACCCAGCGCATGCAGGTCATGCGTGATATCTGCCTGATCGCAGCCACAGAGGAACCGGTCTCGGATGTGGAACAGGGGCTCCTCGGCGAAATTGCAGCGGGTCTGGAAGTTTCAGACAGTTTTGTGACGCAATGCCTGGAGGCTTCGGTCGAACTGGATTGACTGGATCTAATTTGCCGATGGTCAACACCGGGCTCTCGGGCTGCGGACGGCATCTCGACAGCTGACCATCCGCTAGACTACGCTCAGATCATTGCCGGCTCCGACCGGTTCCACATGGCCAGATAATGCGGAGGAAACACCCATGGGCATCAGTATCGATGGAAAAATTGCGGTCGTAACGGGCGCCAGCCGGGGTATCGGTGAGGGTATCGCCCAGGTATTCGCCAGCGAAGGTGCAATAGTGGTCTGTGCGGCCCGCTCTACGGAGGACGGTGAGAAGGTGGTCGGCTCCATCAATGACAACGGCGGGCGCGCCGAATTTTTTCAGGCCGATATCCGCGAAGCGGACGAGTGCCAGGCGCTCGTC
The DNA here is from genome assembly GCA_913051905.1 of uncultured Gammaproteobacteria bacterium. Next base: position 3,905 of record CAJXBY010000145.1, read on the forward strand.
GAGTACGTGGCCGACACCCATGGTCGATTGGACATCATGTGCCACAACGCCGGCATCTATCCCGATCTACTGATGGAGGAGATGCCCATCGAAACCTGGGACGACACCATTAACACCAACCTGCGCTCCTGCTTTTTGCTGACCAAGCCCTGCATTCCCATTATGCGTAAACAGCAATGGGGCAGAATCCTGTTCACCTCTTCGATCACCGGACCCGACGTCGCACAGGCCAGGCTTGCTGCTTACTCATCCAGCAAAGGCGGAGTGAATGCTTTTATCAAAGCCGCCTCCCTGGAACTTGCCAAGGACGGAATTACGGTCAACGCCGTCAGCCCGGGCAACATCCTTACCGAGAGCCTGAAAGTACTCTACGGTGAAGAAGGCACCAGAGAGGTCGCAAAAATCATACCAGCCGGCAATCTGGGCGACACCGCCGACATTGGTTATGCAATGGTCTACCTTGCCTCCGACCAGGCCAAGTTCGTAACGGGTCAGGCAATTGTTGTGGATGGCGGCCAGATCCTGCCCGAAGACCCGGACTCATTTCTGCGCAACGAATAAAAGCCCATAAGGTTGGAGGGTTTCGTCCCGCTGATTAGATGAGGGACTTGAGCTGCATGGACACCTGCTTGCCTGCGCTGAGTTTCACCGTGGATATTTCCCTGAATCCCAGTGCCTGGTGAAACTCGCGGGAGATCTCGTTCACCGGTGCCGCGTTGTATTCACAGACGATCTTGTCCACCCGGCGCTGCGCGGCCCAGGCGAAAAGGTCCTCATAGAGCCTCCGACCCAGGCCCCGGCCCTGCGCCCGGCGGTGAACCACAATCCGGTCAACGTAGGCGTAATTGTCGTAGCGCTCGTCGAACCATTGGTAATGCGGGCTGTCATACCGTGAGCCGCTGCCGAACACGAGCAGAAAAGCTGACACCTCCCCGTCTTCCTCGACCACACGGTGGTAACAGCTCATCGCGTGCAGACTTGTAATCCGCGATTCATCCATCGAGCTGGTCAACGTCACCACAGCGTCATTGAGGGATCGTATGGCGGGAAAATCCTCTGTGCTCGCAGCTCGAATTGCCGACATCAACTTGTCCTTGTTCAGTGCAAACCCGTCAACTGAGCCAGGCTTGACGGCCAACTACAAACCACTGGGGTGCCCAGCAGCTGCCGCTTTTGCACGTTGCGTACCGAGCTTCTTCACGCAACACGGGTTTCTGCCAGTGCCTTTTCATTCAGTGCGACTCCCCAACCCGACTGGTCGCTCAACTCTAAAACACCGTCCCTAGGTGTCAGCGGCTCGGCGAGAAGAACATCACGGGGCGTTTCGGTGAACTCCGGTGGATCGTGGGCAAATTCCAGCCATACGGGTTTCTGTCCTCGTCGTCCAGCCACCGCAGCAACCAGGTGGGCGTTGACAATCACTCCTAGGCCATTGCCCCAGGTGTGGGGTGTGAACCAGAGATCTTTCTCAAACACCTGCAGACCGAGGTCAATCAGGTGTTTCATCCCGCCGACAAAAACAACATCCGGCTGATACACATCCAGGCAGTCATCGCGCAGTATCTGGGCAAACTCATGCAACTCGCGGGTGACCTCACCTCCCGCAATGCGGCACCGCGCATGCTCACGCAAAGCGCGCATGCCGACATAATCTCCACGGTGTAGCGGCTCTTCGAGCCAGAAGAGATCAAATTCACGGGTGCGCTCTTCGAGCGCCATGATCTCGTCGAGCGAAGGGACCGGATGAGTATCCCACGGCATTCGCCAGCCGTGGTTCAGATCGACCATGATCGCCATGTCGTCGCCCACTGCCTCACGCACGGCCGCCAGCACCCGGAGATCGCTGTCTTCGCTGCTGCGGCCGAAGCGCAGTTTGAGCGCCTGGTAACCCTGCGCACGATAGGCCCTGGCCATGCCGCCCAGCACTTCGGCGGACCGGAGACTGCCTGTAGACGCGTACAAAGGGACTTCTGGGCTGGTACCGCCCAGCAGCCTCCAAACCGGCTGCCCTTCGATTTTGCCGTTGAGGTCCCATAGGGCAAGGTCGAGCGGCCACATGCGGCTGTGATGTGCGCCAATGTTTTCAATGACCGCTGTGTGACGGTCCATCTCCCGCGGGTCCTGTCCGATAAAATGTGTCCGGTAGTCTTCAATACCGTAACAGGGGTCTCCCGATGCAAACCCCTCGAGACCGGTGTTGGTTCTTACCCGCAGGATCGTCACCGGCAGTGTCGCCCGTGGAATACTGTCCCAGGCCGCCGGGTAAGGCGGATCACAGGGCACGATGTGCCGGGTGACGTCGATTTCAGTGATTTTCATGGATCGAGGCCCGGGTCCAGGGTGCGGTAACGGCAGGGGGAATCCCGGCCCGCGTAAAACTAGAGGCCGAAGAATATACGCCCGTCTTACCCCCAAACAACTATCGAATCCTCCCTGGAAAGGACAATTCCCGCTGGAAGCAAACATCCCGGATGATCTCGGCCCCTGGCCAACGAAAATCCATCACCTGAAATCCCTTTATTTGCAGTAAATATCCGTTTTATAATTTTACTGAACACCGCGATAACGGCGCGTAAATTCCTGCTCACCTCGAAACAGGTTTAGATCATGGACACTTCAAGACCAACCCGGAAACTCGCCACCATATTGGCAGCAGA
>CAJXBY010000146.1 GCA_913051905.1 uncultured Gammaproteobacteria bacterium
ACAGCCGACTCGATGCCTGCTCGGTGACATTGGGCGGCTCGCTGGTCCGCAACGACGTGCTGGTCCATCTGGAGGCTCCGGGTGCTGCAGTCGATCTTGCGGGTCTATATCTCGCCCGCGGGCGCGGCCATATCGACAACCACACCCACGTCGTGCACAACAGCCCCGGCGCCAGAAGCCGTGAACTGTACAAGGGGGTTCTCAATGACCGCTCAAGGGCGGTCTTTCACGGCCGGATCACGGTACAGGCTGGCGCGCAACAGACTGATTCCGAACAAAGCAACCAGAACCTGCTGCTGTCGCGGGATGCTGAGGTGGACACCAAGCCCCAACTCGAGATCTATGCTGATGATGTCAAGTGCAGCCACGGTGCGACGGTCGGTCAGCTGGACGAGATGGCGGTTTTCTACCTGCGTTCCCGGGGTATGGGTGAGAGCGAGGCCCGCCGGATGCTCACGCAGGCCTTTGTCGGCGACATTCTGGAACGCATCAATCTCGAAAGCCTCCGGTCGCATCTCGATCAGTGCGTGAGCCAGAGGCTCTCGAGCGGGGACCAGATCGACCCATGAATCCAGCGCAGACTCACCCCGCGTCGACGCTGTGTCCGCTGGATGTCGAATCAGTTCGAGGGGATTTTCCGGCCCTGCATCAGACGGTCAATGGTCGGCCGCTGGTTTATCTTGATAGTGGTGCCAGCGCACAGAAGCCGGAGCAGGTGATCAATGCGATGCAGGCCTACGAGCGAGAGGATCACGCCAATGTGCACCGCGGTGTCCATACACTGAGCCAGCGCGCAACCGATGCCTTCGAGGGCGCGCGAGAGAAAGTCCGCCGTTTCCTGAATGCCGGGTCGGTTAAGGAAATTGTCTTCACTCGCGGAACCACCGAGGCCATCAACCTTGTGGCCCAGAGCTATGGTCGAACACGGCTTGGGTCATCGGACGAAGTGCTGGTCTCGGAGATGGAACATCATGCCAATATCGTTCCATGGCAGCTGCTGTGTGAGCAGACCGGTGCCACACTCAAGGTTGTGCCGTTTGATGATAATGGCGAACTCGTCATGGCGAAGTTTGAAGAACTGCTGTCCAGCCGAACCCGGATCGTCGCCATCACCCATGTGTCCAACACCCTGGGGACGGTCAATCCGGTACAACCCATCGTCCGTATGGCGCACGCAGCCGGTGCGGTGGTTCTGATTGACGGTGCACAGGCTGTACCGCACAGCGCGATCGACCTGCAGGTACTGGACTGCGATTTTTATGCCTTTTCAGGTCATAAACTCTATGGACCGACCGGCATGGGCGTGCTCTACGGAAAAGAAGCGTTGCTGGATGCGATGCCCCCCTGGCAGGGCGGCGGTGACATGATTAAGACGGTGCGGTTCTCGGGTACGACCTACAACGACCTGCCGTACAAGTTTGAGGCAGGGACCCCGCACATCGCGGGTGCTATCGGATTGGGCGCCGCCATCGATTATGTCTCCGAGCTGGGTATGGATCGCATCGAGGCGCATGTCCATGGACTACTGGACTTTGCAACAGCCCGGGCTGAACAGGTATCGGGCATGCGGATCTTCGGCAGTGTACCGGGAAAAGCTGGCATCCTGTCGTTCGAATTCCAGGGCATTCATGCCCATGATCTTGGCACGATCCTGGACCATGAAGGCGTAGCCATCCGCACGGGTCATCACTGTGCGATGCCGGTCATGGAGCATTATGCTGTGCCGGCCACCGCCCGGGCGACCTTTGCGCTTTACAACACTGTGGCTGAAATCGACTCATTGTATGCCGCTATCGATAAGGCCAGGGAAATCTTCCGAACATGAGTGATTTGCGTGACCTTTATCAGGAGGTCATCTTTGATCACAACCGCAGCCCCCGTAATTATGGCGAGCTGGCACCGTCGAATCGGCGGGCCGAGGGGTACAATCCGTTGTGTGGAGACCACGTTATCGTCGTCCTCCGACTGAACGACGATGGCGTCATTGAAGACGTACGTTTCAAGGGCCGGGGTTGTGCCATTTCGACGGCCTCGGCCTCGATCATGACCGAAACCGTGAAGGGTTTGACGGTCGAACAGGCCGATGAGTATTTCGAAGCGTTTCATCGACTGGCACTGGGCGGAGACCCCGAAGCCGGTCTTGAACTGACCAAGCTGGAGGCGCTCTCGGGGGTCCGTGACTACCCCAGCCGGGTCAAATGCGCGACTCTGGCCTGGCACACAGTGCGTTCGGCATTACACGGGACCGGCGAAACCGCCACGACCGAATAACCCACTAGGGATAAACCCGATGACTATTAAGAAGCATTACGACCAATTTGTTGACAAATTCCTGTCCAATGATGCTTCAGTGGACGACGACATGGAAGATCGACATCCAGAACAACCAGCACCCGGAAGCCCCTCTGATTCCTTTACCCACACGCCTGGCCCGGACGCTGCGCCCTCGGCTACGGCATCAGAACAGAGCTTGCCTTCAACAACCGCTGGCGAAGACACTCCAGGTCCAGATACAGACAACGCAGACCCCGGACCACAAGTCAGCGGTGGCGGTGATCCGGAACTGCGTGGCCATGTGATCGCGGCAATCAGGGAGGTCTACGACCCGGAAATACCACTTAACATTTATGACCTCGGGTTGATTTACCGGGTCGACATTGATTCAGACAGCAGCGCGACCATCGACATGACTCTGACTTCACCGCACTGTCCTGTGGCAGAAAGCCTGCCAGGCGAAGTTGAGACCGCTGTTCGGGCTGTTGAGGGAATCACCGATGTGCAGCTTGAACTGGTTTGGGATCCCCCCTGGGAAATGGATCGAATGGGCGAAGCCGGTCGCCTGGAACTCGGTCTGATGTGACTGCTCATGAGTGACTGGATCAGGGTCGGTACGGCCGAGGACTTCAAACCAGGCGAAGCCCGGGTTGTCGAGGTCGATGGTACGGACATCGCCCTGTTTAATCTGGACGGCGAATACTATGCACTAGAAGACGTCTGCACCCATGACGGTGCCGAGATTGCGTCCGGCTGTATCCTCGGAGACGTGATTGAGTGCCCACGCCACGGCGCACAATTCAGTATTCCCACGGGAGAGGTGCTGACGCCGCCGGCTTACGAACCCCTGCATGTTTTTCCGGTCGACGTCAGAGACGGTCTGGTCCTGATTCGGGATGACCGCTGGGATTAAGGATCCCGGCCTGACATTCCAGTTCCGGATCGTCTTTTAATTGTCCGCAGGACCTACCGGCTCCGTCGGTGATTAAGCCGAATGTGGCGCCGCCCGGATTCGACTGCCACAAGAATCGGCAGCGTGATCACCAGTTCCAGGCCGATGGCCAGAACATTTGCCGTGGAGAAGACTTCAACCAGGAATGCGACGGGACCGGCACCATCGGTACCGTGCTGAATGTTCCGGAAAATCGTCACGGGCGAGATGAAATGAATATCGCTGAATGGCCAGAACACGGGTATGCCGATGGGAGTGCCGTTGTCGACGGTCAGCCAATCACCGAGCAGGTGGCTTGCGTAGGCCAAAAATGCCATGCTGCCCAGGCGAATGCTGTTGCCGGTCGATCGCCAGAAACCGAGGACAACGGCGCTTGAGAAGAGCAGCGCACCGATTAAAGAATGGGAGGCACCTCCGTGGTACCTGTTGGGTTCGCCGACAAGCATTCCGGGGATGAAGTCCAGATCGGGTGCCCAGCAGGCAGTAACGATGACCGTCCAGAAGAGGGCCGGCCGTGGGTCGCTAGAGCGCTCTCGAAAACCTGTGCAGGACAGGGCGAGCAGCAGATGTCCAACCGGACTAGCCATTGCACCAATTCCCCTCAAAGACACCGGTCGCTGAAAGCGGTGACTGCCCCGCGTTGGTCAAGCACAGCGAATCGCGGCCCCGAATGGACCCCAGAATTCGCGTATTATCCTATTTTGACGTCGGTCCGGATTTAGGGATAATTCGCGCCCCCCGCTGAACAATGCACAGACAGGGTACTGATCAGGCTGTGGGGGTTAGGAACATTTCGATGCCAGCAAAACTGTATATCAAAACCTTCGGCTGCCAGATGAATGATTATGACTCGAGGCGTATTGCGAGTCTGCTCGGCGAGTCGCACGGCATGGTGTTGACCGACAACGCAAACGACGCAGATATGCTGCTGCTGAATACCTGTTCGGTTCGTCAGAAAGCCCAGGAAAAAGTCTTCTCACAACTCGGCCGTTGGCGCGAATGGAAAGAATCCCGGCCGGGGCTGATGATCGGAGTCGGGGGATGTGTTGCGAGCCAGGAGGGAGAGGCCATCCTCCAGCGAGCCCCTTATGTCGATTTTGTGTTCGGCCCACAGACCTATCACCGTTTGCCGGCGATGGTGAATCAGCTGCTCTCGACCCGGCGGGGAGTCGTGGACGTCAGTTTTCCGGAAATTGAGAAATTCGACCGTCTGCCTGCACCACGGGCTGATGGCGCCAAGGCCCTGGTATCGGTCATGGAGGGCTGCAGCAAGTACTGCAGTTTCTGTGTCGTTCCCTATACACGGGGTGAGGAATTCAGCCGGCCTTTTGACGATGTAATTACCGAGATCTACGAACTGGTAGAACAAGGGGTACGCGAAGTCACTCTGCTTGGGCAGAACGTCAACGCCTATTCCGGCACCCGTCATGGCGGCGGTGTGGTCAACTTTGCGGAACTCATTCATTACGCCGCGGCCATTGAAGGCATCGACCGTCTGCGTTATACCACCTCTCACCCTATAGACTTCGACGAGGCGCTGATCGAGGTTTATGCGGAGGTTCCTGAACTGGTCAGTCACCTGCATCTTCCGGTGCAAAGCGGTTCAAACCGGATTCTGTCGCTGATGAAAAGAGGTTACGGCGTAGCCGAGTACGAGGATATCGTTCGACGGGTACGGCAAAGGCGTTGCGATCTGGTGCTCTCATCGGATTTCATTATCGGTTTTCCGGGTGAGACCGATGATGATTTTGAGCAAACCATGGCGCTGATTGAACGCACCGGTTTCGACCAGTCTTTCAGCTTTGTGTACAGCCCAAGGCCGGGTACGCCGGCTGCGCTGCTGCCCGACGAGGTTCCCGGCGAGATCAAGCAGGCCCGCCTGTCACGACTTCAGGCGCGAATAAACGAGATGTCTGCCGAAATCAGTGCGAAGATGGTCGGCACCATTCAGCGGGTACTGGTCGAAGGACCATCCCGTCGCGACCCGGCACAGATGAGTGGCCGTAGCGACAATAACCGGGTGGTCAACTTCTGCGGTGGCAACGGATTGCGAAACCGTTTCGTCGACGTCAGGATCACGGAGGCATTGCCTAATTCTCTGCGTGGGAAACTGGTTTCAGATGATGACGCGAACTTTGTTATGATCGGTGGCGGCTCAACAGCGGTACATGGGACGGCTTGAAAAACATTACGACGCCCTCGACTTTCGACCTGATCCCGGAAGACAACCAGCGCCTGGCGGGGCTGTGCGGCGAATACGATACCAACCTTCGGCAGGTGGAGGCGCGTTTCAGGGTAAAGATTTCTCACCGCGGTCACCTGTTCTGTATCGATGGCCGGTCCAGAGATGTCGAGCAGGCGGAAACTGTCTTACGGACCCTCTACCGGGACACCAGGGACCGGGCGGTACTGACACCGGACCAGGTCCATCTCGCGATGTCTCAGATTCCGAATGATCACACTGGCGCGGAACCCGGCCCGGATGAAGTGGTTGTCCGGTTGCGTAAAACCAGCATCCGCGGAAAAAATGCCCATCAGCGCGCCTACCTGCGCAATATCGTGACCCACGATCTGAGTTTCGGTATCGGCCCCGCTGGAACAGGAAAGACGTATCTGGCCGTAGCGTGTGCGGTACAGGCGCTGGCTGATAAGGAAGTCGGGCGCATCGTGCTGGCCCGGCCCGCTGTGGAGGCAGGGGAGCGGCTCGGTTTTCTGCCCGGAGACATCGGGCAGAAAGTAGACCCTTATTTGCGACCGCTCTATGATGCGCTCTACGAGATGCTGGGATTCGAGCGTGTCGGAAAACTCGTAGAACGCGGGGTTATCGAACTCGCTCCGCTGGCCTATATGCGAGGCCGGACTCTGAATGAGGCTTTTGTGATTCTTGATGAAGCACAGAACACGACGGTTGGCCAGATGAAAATGTTTCTGACCCGTATCGGATTCGGTTCAAGAGTCGTCATCAATGGTGACGTGACCCAGGTCGACCTGCCCAAGGGTACTCAGTCCGGACTCATTCATGCCGGTTCTGTACTGTCACGCGTTGAAGGTGTCAGTGTGACCGAATTCAATTCGCGGGACGTTGTTCGTCATCCGCTGGTCCAGAGGATCGTGGAAGCTTACGGTGCGGCAGATGCCAGGTCGTCCGAAGAATCGTGAACGTCCAGGTCCAGTTGGACGTTCAGGACAGCGCCGTCC
>CAJXBY010000147.1 GCA_913051905.1 uncultured Gammaproteobacteria bacterium
TGCCCTCTGGCGTTGACTTGCTTTCGTTGCGCTCGGTACAGATAGCCAACACACCGTCATGCACCGTCACCGACAATTCGTCACTGCGCACGCCCGGCATCTCGGCCTTGACCCGGTAATTCGATTCGTCTTCCGTGATGTCGATTGCTGGAACACGGGTGTTTCCGCCTGCCGGCGTTATGGCGGCCGGCGAGTGTAGGAATCCGTTGACCAATCCGTCCAGATCTCCGAAAAGATCCCAGCCACGACGCCCGTTTGAAATTCTGATCAAGTTGTTCATAACCGTCTCCACGTTTGTACAGAGGTACCGCACCAATGCGACACCATGCTCTGATTTTGTATATGGTGCTGAACGGACAGAATTCAAGTATTGCAAACAGAATACTGCAGCAGAACCCTGACCTCGAGTGTTCGTATTGACAGAATCGTGAATGCCCGAGGTGGTCCTTGCTTGAATGTGCGCATAAAATGACCGAACCTAGACTTCAGTGTCGGCGCTGCGTCCCACGCAGCGCTCGAACCCGGCCAACAGGACACCTCTGACATGGACAACCGATACGATGCAGTCATCATTGGCGCGGGCATTATCGGCTCGGCTATCGGTTGTGGTCTGGCCCAACGGGGTTGGCGGACCCTGAACGTTGACCGACTGGAAACAGCCGGACAAGGTTCCACGAGCAGTTCGGTTGCTATTGTACGGAGCCACTACTCGACCCTCGAAGGCTCGGCTCTGGCGTGGGAGGGTACCCAGTGCTGGGAAGACTGGCGAGGCCATATCGGGATTGAGGATCCTGCCGGAATGGCTGAATACCGGCAAACCGGGGTTTTGGTACTGAAAACCGATGCTAACAGCAACCTGGAAAAACAGATTGCCCTGTCTGATGCCCTGCAGATTCCCTACGAGGATTGGTCCGCTGAAGGGCTTCGGACCCAACGACCCGGCTGGAAGCTGGATCGGTTCGGACCGCCGGTACGGTCGGATCACCCCCGGTTCGGTCAACCAACCGGAAGCAAGGTGAATGGCGCGGTATTCTTTCCGCGGGCGGGATATTGCAACGACCCGCGCCTTGCAGCGCACAATCTGCAGGTTGCTGCCCAGGCTGCCGGCGCAGAGTTCCGATTCAACACAACGGTAAGCGCCATTCAGATCCGTGACAGGCGTACCACGGGGCTCGAACTCGATGGCTCCGAGGTAATTCATACACCGGTAATCGTCAATGCTGCCGGTCCCCATTCAGCCAAGATCAGCGCCCTCGCCGGGGTCGAGCAAGGCAACGCGATCAAGACCCGGGTGATTCGACACGAATATGTCCGGCTGACGCGACCGGATTCCGTGGGAAACAAAGACGCCGCAATGGTGACCTTCGACGGCGATATCGGCAGCTACACCCGTCCTGATCTGGGCGAAACCTTTCTCAGTGGCAGCGATGGCTATGAAGTCGAGGGGGAACAGATCGCAGACCCAGACGATTTCGACAGGAACCTCAGTGGTTCAGTGATGGAATCGATCTACCGACTCGGCCAGCGCATTCCGTCTCTGGGAATCCCCAACAGCGTGAGCGGCATCGTCGATCTGTGGGATGTTAGCGACGACTGGATTCCGATCTATGACTGTTCTGACCTCGCAGGCTTCTACCTCGCAGTCGGAACCAGCGGAAACCAGTTCAAGACCGCACCCGCTGTGGGAGAACTGATGGCCGAACTGGTGTCGGCCTGTGAGGATGGCCAAGATCACGACCGGAACCCGGTCCAGTTTCACCTGCGGCGGATCGACCAGTCGATCGGGCTGGATTTCTTCTCGCGAAACCGGGAGATCAATACGTCCAGCAGTTTCTCAGTGATGGCCTAGACCGGTCTCCAGGCATCACCATGAACTCCGATGACTGTTTGATCATCATCGATGTACAGAACGATTTCTGCTCCGGTGGCGCGTTAGCCGTTCCTGAAGGGGATGCGGTTGTCGCGGTAATCAACCGTCTTGGCGATCACTTTGCGCATCGAATATTGACCCAGGACTGGCACCCGGCCAACCACCGGTCGTTCGCTTCGAACCATCACGGTGCATCAGTCATGCAAATTACAGAACTTGATTACGGTCCCCAGGTGCTGTGGCCCGATCACTGTGTGCAAGGCAGCGCAGGCGCAAAGTTCCACCCCGAACTGGAAACGCAAGGCTGCGAGATGATCGTCCGCAAAGGCTTCAGACCGGAGATCGACTCTTATTCCGCATTTTTTGAGAACGACCAGCGTACTTCAACCGGTCTTGCCGGGTACCTCAGGGATCGAGGTTTCGGAAAACTCTACCTGGCCGGCCTGGCCACTGACTTCTGTGTGCTCTATTCGGCCCTTGATGGACGAAAAGAGGGTTTCGACGTCTGCCTCATTGAGGACGCCTGCCGCGGTATTGACCTCGACGGGTCCCTGGACGTCGCGCTGGATCAGATGAAGCAGGTGGACATCCAGTTTGTCCAGTCGACTCGGCTGTTGTCAGAACCCGCCTGAGCCCACTCGGTTTTACTCCCCGTACAGCCGGTCACAGAATAGCCGAACGGGCACAACGGACCCAGACAGACATGCTGAATGATGATCTACATCTGATGGAACAAGTTCAGTCCTGGCTGCAACGCGGCCAACCCGTTGCGCTGGCAGTCACCCTACGCACCTGGGGTTCGGCACCCAGACCAGTCGGTAGCCTGCTCGCCATATCTGACTCGGGCCAATTCGAGGGGTCGGTCTCTGGCGGCTGTGTCGAAAATGCCGTGATCGAGGAAGCGGACGAAATCATCAGAACGGGTGTACCCAAGGTTCTGAGCTATGGCGTCACTGATGAAACCGCCTGGACGCTGGGATTGCCCTGTGGCGGCACCATCGATCTTCTGGTGATCCGGTTAAACGACTCCGGGATGGTGCAGAGTATTCTGGAACAGACACCGGTTGCGTTATTTGTACGCACGTCAACCGGAGAGCTGGCCGTGGGCAACGCCTCCCAGCACTCGGGCGAGTTTCTGGCAGACGATACGCACCTTCAGGCCGCTGCTCCCCTGCTGGCACAGGGTAGAACTGCTCTTGAGGAGATCGGTGGCCATGAAGTCCTGATCAGACCATTTGTGCGGCCATGGCGGCTCATGATCGTTGGTGCCGTTCACATCGCCCAGCCTCTGTCGACCATGGCACAGCTTGCAGGATTCGACGTTACCGTCATCGATCCCCGCTCAGCTTACCTGACGGCTGAAAGGTTCCCGGATCTGGAACGGATCAATGACTGGCCGGATGACGCACTGAAGAAAGTCGGGCTGGACGCCCGTTGCGCGGTTGCGATCCTGTCTCACGATCACAAAATAGACGACCCTGCACTGCTTACAGCGCTCGATTCACCGGCCTTTTACGTCGGTGCGCTCGGCAGTCGCCGTAACCACCAGAGACGACGGCAGCGGCTCAGCGAAGAAGGCGTCACTGCCCAGCAACTCGACCGCATTGATGCGCCGATCGGGCTCGATATCGGCGGCCGTAGTGCCGGTGAAATCGCTGTATCTATCCTCGCCCAGGTGATCACAACACGGACCAGTCAGACTGCAGATGGGTGAGCGGATCGATGCCGTGGTACTGGCTGCCGGGCTGTCGAGTCGAGCCGGTTCGCTGAACAAGCTGCTTCTGCCCTTGGCCGGCAAGCCTTTGGCTACCCACGTGATCGATGCTGCGCTCGCCTCCCGGGTCCGTCATGTTCATGTCGTGACCGGGTACGAGGCCGACACATTGACTGCGGCGCTCGGCGACCGGCCACTGAAATTTGCCCATAATCCTGATTACCGGTCCGGAATGGGCAGTTCCCTAGCAGCAGGGGTCCGTAACCTTGCCGACGACAGTGCGGGTATTTTCGTCTGCCTGGCAGATATGCCACTGGTGGCGGCGCGTCACCTGAATCAGCTGATAGAGCACTTTAGAGCCGGTCGGGTATGTGCACCCTACTGCCAGGGCCGGCGCGGCAATCCGGTTCTTTTCTGCTCGACCTTCTTTGACGACCTTTTGCAGCTGGCCGGTGATACGGGAGCGCGGCAGCTGCTGGAGGCGCTTGCAGACAGTATTACCCGCGTCGATGTTGAAGACGAAGGAATCTTCTATAACGTCAACCGGCCGGCCGATCTTCGATCCCACAATTCGACTTCCACGCCCGATTTCACGAGCTGATAAGACGAATTAAACGGAGTCCATGCCCTTCAGTACGATTTGGGCAGTCCCATCACATGCTGGCCGATGAAACCCAGAACGAGGTTGGTAGAGACGGGCGCCGTAAGGTAGAGACGAGCCTCACGCCACTTGCGTTCGATGTCGTACTCGCGAGCGAAGGCGAATCCGCCAAAGGTCTGCATACAGGCCTCCGCAGCGTGCCATGCAGCGTCGCCGCACAGCAGTTTGGCCATGTTGGCTTCCGCACCGCAGGGTCTGCCCGCATCGAACAGCGCCGCTGCCTTGCGGGCCATCAATTCCGCTGCTTCTGTCTCCGCGTGAGCTCGGGCTAAAGGAAACTGAATGCCTTGATTTCTGCCGATCGGCCCGCCGAAGATTTCGCGTTCGCAGGCGTAGTCGGTCGCCCGGCGCAGGAAGTAGCGCGCATCACCAAGGCTTTCACCTGCAATTAGCGTGCGTTCGGCGTTCATCCCGTCCAATATGTAGCGGAACCCCCGACCTTCCTCACCAATCAGCGTATTGGCGGGTATCCGAGCATCGCTGAAGAAGACCTCGGTCGTGTTGTGGTTGATCATGGTATCGATCGGCCTGATCTCCACACCGTTTCCCTGCAGTTCACGGAGATCGATCAGGAATACCGACAGACCCTCCGTGGGCCGGGAAACGTCTTCGCGGGCCGTGGTTCGCGCAAGCAACAGCATCAGGTCAGAATACAATGCCCGACTGGTCCAGATTTTCTGTCCGTTGACCAAGTAGTGGTCGCCCTGGCGGACGGCGCGCGTCCTGAGCGCAGTGGTGTCAGTACCCGAGGCCGGTTCCGTGACACCAAATGCCTGGAGCCTCAGCTCGCCACTGGCGATTTGCGGCAGAACAGCCTGCTTCTGCTCTTCACTACCGTGTCGGAGAACTGTGCCCATGGTGTACATCTGCGCATGACAAGCCGCCGCGCTACCGCCGGAGGCATGAATCGTCTCCAGAATGACAGCGGCAGCACGGAGCGGCAGTCCCGAGCCCCCGTAAGTCTCGGGGATCAGAGCCGCTAACCAGCCGGATTCGGTCAACGTCTTTACGAAGGCCTCGGGGTACGCGCTTGCTGCATCCATCTCGCGCCAGTATTCCCCTGGAAAGTCATCACAGATACGCCGGACCGCCTCCCGAATCTCGGGGTAATCCTCTTCCAGTACCATTTCTGTTATCTGGTCTGTCATGACCTAATCTCCATTGAATTGCGGCTTCCGTTTCTCATTGAAAGCCAGTATGCCTTCGCGCCGGTCTGCGGTCGGCACTACCTTGCTGTATGCCGCGAGTTCCACCCGATAGCCTGCTTTGAGATCGCGGTGCACTGCATGATTCATCGCCCGTTTGGCCTCACGCACCGCGATCGGACCGTTACCTGCGATAGCGGCGGCGGTCTCGCGGGTCTTCGGCAGCAGATCATCAGCGTCGCAGACCTCATTGACCAGACCCCACGCCTGAGCCTGTTCGGCACTGAAGGGCCGCCCCGTCAGAATGATCTCCTTGGCGCGCCGTATACCTACGGCTCTGGGCAGATTCTGAGTACCGCAGGTGCCGGGAAGAATTCCGAGGGTGGTCTCAGTCAACGCAAACCTGGCCGTACGGGCGGCATAGACGAAATCACAAGCGAGTGTTATTTCCATTCCGCCGCCGAAGGCGGCACCGTTGATCGCACCGATCAGGGGAACTTGCAGATCCATCAGGGCCAGAGCCAGTGTCTCGAACACGGCGTGCTGCTGGAGCCACTGGGCATCGGTCATACCGTTGCGCTCTTTGAGATCCGCACCCGCACAGAATGCCCGGTCCCCGGCTCCGGTCAGGAGTACACACCGGGCCCCGGCGACAGGTGAGTCGGAACCACCCAGTACCGCGAGAAGCTCCTCACCCATACGGGTATTCATCGCGTTTGCAGCTTCCGGCCGGTTCAAGGTCACGAGCGCGACATCGTCGTCGACCGAAAACTCGACGGTCTGAAATTCACTCACGGCGTCCACCCTCTGCGGATTGCCCGGTCTTACTTGCCATCGAGTTCGGCAAATACCCGTTTCGCGATTCGGTGGCACTCGACTGAAACCGGCACACCGCAGTAGATCGCGATCTGATTCAGTATCGCCTTGAGTTCGTCCCGGGAAACACCGTTGACGATCGCGCCGCGAAAGTGAAGCTCCCACTCGTGCATCCGGTTGAGGGCTGCCAGCATCGCGAC
>CAJXBY010000148.1 GCA_913051905.1 uncultured Gammaproteobacteria bacterium
AGAGCCCTAACATTAATCACATAGCCGTCGCCAGGCATGACTGTGTGTGGCAGGGTATCCAGGGTAGCGGTATTTCCGTCACCAGGTTGCGAGACAATACCCGAGGCGATGATCAGGAGCGGCTGTTTGTCTCTGGACAGTGTCAGCCGAACGGGGTGCGGCTCGGTTGTCTTGTCGGTCCAGCTGACCTCGACGGGATCGCCAAGGGTGATTTTCGAGGACTCGGTCTGTGGCTTCTTGTTCTGGGGGGTTGTCAGATTCCGAGCATCTGACAGGGTCGCTTCGGATTCTGTAGCGTCATCATCTTGGGCATTGGGGTTCCTGGCAGTGATAGAGGAGTACCGTTGGCCGATACCAGGATCACCCAGACGGAAAAACCCACTAGAGATGACGCGTCCTGCCCGATTAGCAGACTCGATCTGAAAAAAACAACCCGGAGAAAGTCGACACTGTGTCAATGTACGCTCGCCGGCCTTTGACAGATCCCATTCAAAGGACCCACTGTTTTCCTGCTTCCAGTTCTCGAGCGCTGCCCTGGACCCGCCATGTTCGCGAAGTTCGATCGTCACCCTATCGTGCAGCCACTGCGATTGATCTTCCCAGAGCAGGCGGATCGGCTTTGTTTCCGGAAACACGGACATTGGTGTTGGCAGGAGGACTTTCGACCGGTCTGAAGAAAAATAGTGCCGAACCTGACCACGGAGTCTCTCGCTTTTAACCCACTTCTTCAGGGCGAATTCATCAGATTGGATGCCCGCTAAATCGCCTTTCGTCGGAACTACGGAAATCCGCTGCCGAGTCCCCGCTGGCGTGTTTTGGTGAATGGTCCACCGGTAATGACCAGTATTCGCAACACTTTCAGCGATGCGTTTCGGTGCAATCCACACGTAGAAATCTTTTGTATTCTTCTTGT
Organism: uncultured Gammaproteobacteria bacterium; assembly: GCA_913051905.1. Next base: position 914 of record CAJXBY010000148.1, read on the forward strand.
AGGGTCGCACGCCCGCCAATTTGAACACACAGTGTTGTGGTTTCTTCTTCTCGCTGCCAGGGGAATAATTGACGACAAAGCCCCCGCAGGAACCGTTCTTTCCATTAGCCCTGCCAGATTCACAACGCTTTTTGCAGGCTGTGATGAACCCTTCAAGATCACCGTCCCGACTTTCTCTGAAATTGAATCTTTTCGCACCGGTTCCCTGTCCCTTGACGCCATGTTTTTTGAGCACAATCCAGTTTTTCTTGGCCTCGACTCCGCTGTCTCTATATTCCTGTGAAAGATAAATGTCCACTGGACCTGAGTACTTCTTGAAATTCCACTCGATCTGTACCGTCGAGCCCGCGTGCCACTGTTGGCTGCGTTTGGGGATCAGTACCCGACCCGGGCCGCCAGAATACTCGACAGGCTTGTCTTGGTTTTGGGTGCTCTGATTTGTCTTACTGTCCTCGCCTGGTTTGGTCTTGACAATTGAAAACTCAGCGCTCTTGAGAACTGTTCCGACTGGAGTGCCCGTGTTTCTGACGCTGATCTGATAATTGCCCTCGGAGGCATTATCAGGTACCTGCCAGGTGCAGTTACCGAAGTTCTGCTGGCAGTCTTCTGATTTGATCGAATAGCTTTCTTCTTGAACGCCTCGATCGTTGACACGAACCAACTCGATACTGATGTTTTTGTTTAGGTTTAACCTGTATTCGTGGAAATCTTTGGATTTCCTGCTATACGGGCTTGCGCCTTCTGTCTTAAATACACAGTACCGTGGGGTTTTCCGGCTACTTCCACTGGAATAATTGACCACAAAACCACCGCAGGAGCCCTTCGTTCCGTCGGCTACGCCAGATTCACAATCTGTTCTGCAGGCGGTTATAAAGCCCTCAAGATTACGATGATCATCTCTTTGATACTTGAGTCTCCTGGCACCGGTTCCCTGTCGCTTGACAGCATGGTCCTTATGCAACTTCCAATTGTCCCATTCAAGGGTGGTTTTCTGGCCAGTCTGTAACTGGATTCCCGCAGTAGGAGTGGAGATCTCAAAATTGGCGCCGTCTGCGGTTGCAGAGGCTGTTACCAACCCCGCAACGACAAACAAAAATGAAGACAGACGGATACGCATAGCTCGAATATGCCTCACCATTTCAGCAAAAGAGTCTTTGCTGAAGCGACTGTTAGCAATTGAAGCTAGCAATTCTCTGGATCGCTGTCTAGATGAGGCCAGATACAGTGTGTGATCAGCATCACATCGCAAGCTCGAAAGTGAGCCAAATCGATGACATTTTGGGGTCACAAGCTTCTGCAATACCACGGTTTTGATCGGAAAACACTGAATAAAGGCTAGTCTGTAATCTGATTTTGCCTCGCCGGCGGAGTGGCTCTAAGACAGATACGCAAACCGTATAGATGTCTGAACTTTTGCGGCCCGGCTAGCTGCCGCCTTACTTGAGACTGGCAGCCTTTAGAGCAACTGCTTTGACCCAGTTGATGGGTCGCCAAGTTCTGCGGATTGACGCAGCAGAAAGTGATTGACACATACCTTGCTTGGTGAGGCCAGAAGTCGAGAACCTCGATCGGGACATTCCGTCCCGTTTGCTATGATCCTAGCGATGAGTGATATACAAGAAAATCATGTTGACGCGCGGGAATCCCGGCCCTTCAGGGGAATTTTTCTCACCATACTTGGCATTGGTTGTATCACCGTCAACGATGCGTTAATGAAGTTGATCGTTACCGATCACCCGATCGGTGAAGCGATCTTTGTCCGTGGCCTGTTTGCTCTGGTGCCGATTGCATTCCTGATCTACCGCGCGGGCGGAATCAGGTCTCTGAGAATTCACGATACGGCTGTGCAACTCTGGTGTGTACTCCTGTTGGTTGGGCCGCTTTTTCTCTATATTTTTTCACTGCGGTACTTGCCATTGTCCATCGTGACCATCATCTTCTTTACCAACCCGCTTTTCGTCACGATGCTTGCGCCGTGGTTCCTGGACGAACGGGTGGGTTGGCGGCGACTGTTAGCTGTCCTAGCGGGTTTCGCCGGCGCAAGTCTGGTCGTGAAACCGGTCGGTGACGCATTTGTGTGGATTATGGTGGTTCCACTCATGGTAGCTTTGCTCTCGGCTGTACGGGAACTCGTGGTGCGCGCGGCGCTGGCCCGTGAAACTTCCGTTTCATTGCTGTTTTATTCGAGTATCGCCGTTATGCTGACGGGCCTGGCAACATTACCGCTCGGATGGGACGCGTTGTCGGGCGCAGACCTAGCCGTTCTGGCGGCCGCTGGATTGGGATTCGGATTTGGTATTTACCTGATGACCGATGCACTGCGATATGGTGAGGCCAGTCTGCTGTCACTGTACAAATACAGCGGTATCGTCTGGGCCCTGATTCTCGGTTTTCTCCTGTGGCACGAGGTGCCTGATGCCTGGACACTGAGCGGTACCGGATTGATCATCGCCAGCGGGTTGTACATCGTTTATCGCGAGCGGCATACGGCCGCGTAGATTTCAGGCTTTGCTGTAACTCTGATAGCCGTGTTTTCTTGCGAGCCCGGTCTCGTGCATCAGGTGATCGGAAGTGGCAGCTAACGGGACTTATCGCACAGTTCGTTCATGCCTTCGACCAGGGCCTGGTCGAGAATCGTAATTGCACGGTCAATTTCGTCCGTGGACACCGTTAAAGGAGGCGCGATGCGCCAGACGGCACCGCGTTCCGGACGGCGGCGGATGTTCATCGATAGACCCAGTTCAAAGCAGCGCTGCGTTGTGACTGAACCAAGCGCATGAAACGGTTGGCGTGTTTCCCGGTCCTTAACCAACTCCACGCCGATCAGCAGTCCTTCGCCTCGGATATCACCGATCGCTTCATGACGCTGCTGCAGTTCACGTAGCCGAGCCATAAGATAATTACCCATGTCTACCGCTCTGGTGACGAGATTTTCCTGCTGGATAGTCTGGAGAACAGCGACGCCGACCGAAGCCGGCAGGGGATCTGAGACGTGACTGGTATAGAAGCTGAATCCTTGGGCGTGGGCCCGCTCTTCGATCACAGGGTTGGTGACCGTCGCAGCCAGTGGGAGCCCGCCGCCCAGCGTCTTGGATAGCGTCATGACGTCTGGTGTAACGCCAAGCTTGCTCGCAGAACAGACCGCACCCACCCGGCCAAACGCCGTCTGGGCCTCGTCGAAAATCAGCAGCATGCCGCGCTCCAGGGCTGCACTTTGCAGTTGGTCGAAATAGCCGGCCGGCGGTACGATCACACCACCCGCGGAGATAACGGGTTCTGCGATGACTGCCGCCGGTGCACCGTCGCTCGCCATGTCAAACATCTTTAGACCGACACGCAGACAGGACATGTCGCAGACATCACGACAGTGTTCGATGGGGCAGCGGTAAGCGTTGGGTTCGGGGATGACGTGACTGCCAGGCACTTTGGGCCCGTATCCACGCCGATCGCTGGCGAATGTCGCTGCGGCAGAGCCTCCGGTCGTGCCGTGCCAGGACCCCCCTAGAGCAAGAATCTCGTATCCGCCGGTCGCGAGTTTCGCCAGACGTAGTGCTGCTTCGTTGGATTCGCTCCCGGTGCTGAGAAACAACGATTTAGTCAGTTGAGAAGGCAACCAGTCAGCCAGGGTTCTGGCAAGCCGGACGACTGCCTCCGGAATCATTCCCGAGAATAGATGCAAGGCCGTGTCGCAACTTTGCCTGATTGCCGCAGTGATCGCCGGGTGGTTGTGACCCAGTGTTGCGCACATCTGTCCTGACGTGAAGTCCAGAATTTCTCGACCATCACTGTCTGTGACGATGCATCCTTTTGCGGTGCGGAAAAGCTCCGGAAACGAGTCACCGCCGTAACGTATCAACAGGTCCTGAGCATCTGCTTTCAGGTCAGAATTCACACACTATCCTCCCGTCATGCTGAACCGAAAACGGCCAGAAAGGTGGCCGAATCACACAGCGTATTGGTCACTATACCGGGTATTGTCAGTAGATGGTCTTATCTAGCATCGATTGAATCCATTCACCGGATGTGACCGGGCGGTGTCGCGGCGGATTTCCGGGAGCAGTACAGGTCGGCAGGCACTCAATGAGAGCGTCGTAGGCCGGCTGGTGAAAGAATGCAATGGAAAACCGGTCTTCATGATGGTCTTGGGGAATGACCACCCGGTGCAGGGTAGAGACCCAGCGGTCATTCGTCCAGGCAGCCATCAGATCGCCCAGATTGACGACCAGGGAGCCCGGAACTGCGGGTACATCGATCCAGTCATCTGCAGGGAGCCTGACCTGGAGGCCTGGTGCTCCATCGTGGTAGAGAATCGTCAGGCTCCCCCAATCCGAATGTGCGCCGCGCCGCAGTTGTCCGGGTTCAACCGATGCTGACAGGGCAGGGTAGTGATTGACCGTGAGATTTGAGACATGCTCACGGATTTTGCTCTCGAACCAGTCCTCCTCAAGGCCAAGAGCCAGCGCCATCAGCCGGATCAACTGATCGGCTAGATTCTCCATCGCTGCGTAGTAGGCCTCGAACGCGGCCCTGAAGCCGGCCGGGCTGCGGGGCCAGATATTCGGAGAGAAGAACAGCTCGCGGCCCTGGCGAAGTCCCGCGCGGCGGGCCGCTTCGGGATCGTCAAAACGATTGACGGCGAAAAACTCACATAGATCGGGTGGTGTCCTGACGTCTCGTGACCTGGCCAGGGCATCGTGTCCGGCCGGGGCGTAACCGCGAAATCCTGAGGTTGTCCTGCTGCGCATCTTTTCTTCTTGGGGCAGGGAAAAGAACTGTCGGGCCGTACCCTCAATATTTCTCAGCACGGGTTCCGGAACCCCGTGACCGGTAATAATCAGAAAGCCGATGTCACGGCAGGCCATGCCGATGGTCTCCACCACAAGATCCCGCGCGGGGCCCGGTTCAAGGGTACGGCTCAGATCGACCAGTGGTATGTGTTCTGAGGCCATTCGGGAAAAGTCCGGGGGCGTGCAGTGTCGCGTGGGACTGAGGGGGATTTCCTGTGCTGCGGAAGGCGGGAGGTTGCACCGGTTTCAACCGAGTTCCGGGGGGATCGCAGCCTCCCGCTCTGCGATGAAATCCATCAGTGCCTGGTCCAGTGCCGAATCGATGCCCGGTTCCTCGTATCGCGTCAGCCAACGCCTGGCCTTGTCCAGGCCGACCTGTTCACTGTCCTTCCGGCCTTCATCATCCCACTGTTCATAGGTGACGTTGTTTTGGGAAGGAAATATAAAAAGATCGGCCTTCCGCGTGTGTTCCGCACCAAGAAAGTGTCCTCCGGGCCCGATCTCCTGTACGGTTTCGAAGATCTCATCGAGGTCGTCGAAACGACATCCCTGGCAGAAGTGATAGAAGGCATCCAACTGCTCGAAATCCATCACCGTCTTAGCATAACCCACCCCAAGGGTACCTTCCATCATACCGCCAGCCATTGTGATCCACT
>CAJXBY010000149.1 GCA_913051905.1 uncultured Gammaproteobacteria bacterium
TGAAATTGAAGTGGATTCTCCACACCTGGCGGAAATGGTCCGCAGCTATATGATTAACCGCTACGGTGAAGATGCGTATCAGGATGGTTACCGTGTTTTCACAACGGTCAGCTCCGATTATCAGAATGCTGCAAACGAGGCCCTTAGATCAGGACTGATGTCCTATGATCGGCGTCACGGCTTTCGTGGCCCGGTTCGCAGAAAAATCAGCGGCAAAGACGAAGGGCCAACAGAGATACTCGGCGAATTCCGGTCACTGGGGAATATAGTCCCTGCTGTTGTGTCCGGCGCCACACCTGATTTACTTGACGTCGCGTTCCCGGACGGCAGCATTTTAGGTTTAAGCAAAGACGGCTGGCACTGGACGGGCACAACACCTGAACGGATTCTGGGCACGGGAGATGTCGTCTATATCGATCGGACCCACGACAATGATTTTCTAGCCCAACTACCCGAGGTCCAGGGAGCTATCGTTTCTCTGAGCCCCGTAGACGGCTCACTACTCGCGCTGGTTGGCGGGTTCGACTATTTCAGTGGCAAGTTCAACCGGGCAGTGCAAGCCAGAAGGCAACCCGGCTCAAACATTAAACCGTTTATTTATTCTGCTGCATTGGACAATGGCTTCACTGCTGCTTCCCCGGTCAGCGGAGCGCCTGTAGTCATAGAATCGAGCCGTGGCGACACCTGGCGGCCACAGAATTACAGCAAGAAGGTTTTTGGACAGACCTTGATCAGAAAAGCACTCAGCCAGTCACTGAACCTCGTTTCAGTACGCCTCGTCCGGGCCATGGGTACAGAAGTTGTGCGAGACCATCTTGAGAATTTCGGGTTCGAGCGAACCGAGCTGCCCGAGGGATTATCACTTGCCCTGGGCTCCGCCACGCTGACACCGATGGAGATTGCTCGAGGTTATGCTGTATTTGCAAACGGCGGGTATCTGGTGCAGCCCTATTTCATAGCCCGTATCGAAGATCAAGCTGGGAATATAGTCGAATACAGCAATCGCAAGATGCTCTGTCCGGAGTGCAAACCTCCAGTTGTGAGTGGATCCCATACGGAACAGTACGAGATCGATCCTCGCTACGCAAAACGTGTGCTGGCCCCTGAAAACGCTTTCATAATGAACTCTCTGTTAAGACAGGTCATCAAGACAGGCACGGGACGCCAGGCAAAGAGCCTGGGACGGAGTGACCTTGCTGGGAAAACCGGAACAACCAACAATTTCAGGGATGCTTGGTTCAGCGGATTTAACCAGGATATTGTCACCACGGTCTGGGTCGGCTTCGATCACCCCCGCAATCTCGGCGATCGGGAATCGGGTGCCAGAGCCGCACTTCCGATCTGGATCGATTACATGTCCGCTGCTCTAGCCAGCAAACCAGAGAAACTGTGGGCCATGCCTGAAAACGTCATTACGGTACTTGTCAATGATCAGACGGGAACCCCTACAGACAACGATGACTCCGGTGGGTATCTAGAGTTCTTTGTCATGGGCACCGAACCACGAGATCAGAATACTGACAAGGTCTCCCCAGATGACGCTGGTAGCGATCCAACCGGTCAGGTCGATAAACTATTTTAGATTCGTCGTCCGTTTTCGGCCACTTACCCGCTTGCCTGTCCTTTTGACTGCAGTTGACGTCTTCTTAAGGGCCGTTTTTTTAGCTGTCTTCTTTTTCCCGGCGCTTCTCCGTTTTTTTACCGAAGACTCGACTACCCAGGCACCGTCCCGGTAAAATGCTTTCCAACCCGTCGCCTTCCGGTCGACCTCGGTCAACACGTACTGCTCTTTGGTCTTCCGACTGAAACGAATCTGTGCTTTGTTTCCAGCAGGGTCCGCTACCGGCGCACTGGCCAGATACTGGTACTTGGGATCCAGCTTGTCCTTAACTGTGAGGATTTCTTCCACGAGCGGTGCTCGGGTTTCACGATTCTTCGGAAACTGGCTGGCTGCAAGGAAAACGCCTTGCGCGCCGTCGCGTAGTAGATAAAAATCATCGACCTTCTGACAGGATAGGTGAGGCATTGGAATCGGTTCGACCCGAGGTGGCGCCGCCTCACCGTTCTTCAGGAGTTTCCGAGTATTCTTGCAGCCCTCTCCCATGCAGCCGAAATATTTTCCGAAGCGACCGGTCTTCAACTGCATCGGGGAACCACACTTGTCACATTCCAGAACGGGTCCGTCATAACCTCTGAGACGGAACAGTCCCGACTCAACTTCAAAACCCGGACAATCAGGATTGTTTCCGCAGATATGTATTCTGCGGGTTTCATCGATCAAGAAAGAATCCGTGACGCTGTTACATCCTGAACATCGCCGCCTCTCGATTAAGCGCCTGGCCTCGGTCTCTTCATCCCGCTCAGCATCTTCGATCTCGTCTCCCGCAACCAAATTCATGGTCTGTTTACATCGTTCTTTCTGTGGCAGACCATAGCCCGAGCAGCCCAGGAAAATTCCTGTTGCCCCGTTTCGTATCTGCATCTGCCTACCGCAGTTCGGACATTCAATATCGGTATCGGTAGGCAGGTTGGCGCGCATACCACCAATCGCATTTTTGCCTTCCCCCTGACCTTCTGCCGCTTCCAGTTTCTGCTTGAAGTCGGAATAAAAGTCATCGAGTACGGATTTCCAGTCCCTTCCACCGTGTGCGATCTCATCCAGCGTCTCTTCCATCTGGGCTGTGAAGCCATAGTCCATGAGGTGACTGAAGTTCTCGTTCAACCGGTCAGTCACAATCTCACCCATCTTTTCTGAGTAGAAACGGCGATGGTCAATCCGCACGTAACCACGGTCCTGAATAGTGGAGATGATCGAAGCATAGGTCGATGGTCGGCCAATACCAAGCTTCTCAAGTATTTTTACCAGGCTGGCTTCTGTGAATCGTGCCGGAGGCCGGGTGAAATGCTGCTCCGGATCCAGCTTCTTCAGAGTCAAGACTCGGCCAACTTCAATGTCTGGCAGTTCCTGGTTATCCTGCCTGCCCACCGGCGGCAGGACCTTTGTGTAGCCGTCAAACTGAAGAATCCTGCCTTTCGCCCGAAGTTCAAAAGAGCCGGAATTTACAACCAGCGTCGAACTCAGATACCGCGCCGGTGTCATCTGGCAGGCCAGAAAATAGTTTCGGATCAGGTCGTAAAGCGCTCTCTGATCCGGTTCTGCTGAAATAGTCCCGCTATCCCTGGTAACGTCGGTCGGTCGAATGGCCTCATGAGCTTCCTGAGCACCTGCCTTACTGGCATAGTGAACTGGACTGGCAGGCAGGTAATCTCCGCCAAAACGGGTCAATATGAATTCGCGGCAACTTGTTACAGCATCGCCACTGAGATTGGTGGAGTCAGTCCGCATGTAGGTGATGTAACCCGCTTCGTACAGTCGCTGTGCGAGCATCATGGTCTTCTTCACGGAGTAGCCCAACCGGGTACTGGCTGCCTGCTGCAATGTAGAAGTCACCAAAGGTGGGTTGGGATTCGACTTCGTTGGCCGGTCATCGCGGGTGGTGACCTGGTACGGGCCTTGACGCAACAGCACCAGCGCCTGGTCCGTCTGCGCCTTGTTGGTCGGCCGGAAATTCTTACCGTCTTTCTTCACGACCTGCAGTCTTAACTGTTGCTCATCATACGCTGTGTCTGCGTACACCTCCCAGTATTCCTCGGGAACAAAAGCGCGAATTTCGCGCTCGCGCTCCACCAATAAGCGGACAGCCACTGACTGCACTCTGCCGGCCGAAAGCCCTCTGGCAATTTTTGCCCACAACAAGGGTGAGAGCATGAAACCCACGACACGATCCAGAAAACGCCGGGTCTGCTGAGCTTCAACTTTGTTGCCATCCACCTGACCGGGTTGCTGAAAAGCCTGCTCAATCGCCTTCGAAGTAATCTCGTTGAAAACCACACGCCGGTAACGACTGTCATCGCCGCCGATGATCTCTTTCAAATGCCAGGCAATGGCTTCTCCCTCACGGTCCAGATCAGTAGCGAGATAGATTGTTTCGGAACGGTCGGCAGACTTGCGGAGCTCGTCTACAATCTTGGCTTTGTCGGGAAGGATTTCATAGTTGGCCAGCCAGCTATTTTCGGGGTCTATCCCCATATTTTTCACGAGATTCGTGTGTGCTTTTTCTTTTTTGTGGCGTTCTTTAGCTTGCGGCGACATTTTTCTGGTCAAAGCCGCTTGCCTGGCCCTTTCTTTGGGGTCAACTTTGCGTCCGCGGCCGCTGACCGGCAGGTCTCGTACATGACCAACGCTGGATTTGACGACAAAATTCCTGCCCAGATAGCGGCTGATGGTCTTGGCTTTCGCCGGTGATTCAACGATGACTAATGACTTGCTCATATTAACCCAGCGTACGAATGTAGCCGCCCGGACAACTGCGGACTTCCCCTGAGAGTTCCTTCTCTATCAGCATGGCGCATATTTCGGTGATCGTCAAACCGCTTCGCTCGAGGATCTGGTCCAAAGAGGTCGGCACGAAGTCGACTGATCGAAGCAAAGAGCATTGTTCTAATTTTCGTGCCTGAAAGCTATCGTCATTCGACTGGCTGTGCTCCAGCAATGGAAGCTCCGAATAAATGTCAGTAATTGATTCGACGAGTCGTGCGCCGTCTCTGATCAAGCGGTGAGGGCCGTGGGACAGTGGGGAGTAAATAGAGCCAGGCACCGCGAACACCTCTCGACCCTGTTCAGCAGCCAACCTGGCCGTGATCAGGCTTCCACTCCTTGAGGCTGCCTCAACGATCAGGGTACCATGTGTCAGACCACTGATCAGGCGGTTTCTGTAGGGAAAATGATAACGGCGCACCCCAGTTCCCGGGGGAAATTCCGAGATCAATAATCCGCTTTGATTGATCCGGCCAGCCAACCCGGTATGACAGCGCGGATACACGATATCTAATCCGGTAGCGCAGACCGCAATTGTGGAGCCACGGGCTTCAAGCGCCCCATAATGTGCGGCACCGTCAATACCCGTAGCCAACCCGCTGACTACAACAGTTCCTCCAGCTGAAAGCTGACGGGCAATGCGCGCGGCGATTTCTCGGCCCATGGGTGTGGGATTTCGGCTACCGACGATCGCCAAGCCCTGGCGAATTAGCAAGGAATAGTCACCCGCGGTATAAAGCACAGGCGGTGGGTCCGAAATGTGTCGCAACAGTGGCGGGTACGCCGCCTCCGATAATCCGATGACACTGCGTTTGCCGCCGCCTAGCCAACTACAATCTTTATCAACCTCCGACGCATCCGCGTAGGATTCGAGGGTATTTCCAGGAGCCCACGAGTTTTCGGCTTGACCTGACAGTATGCCGGGATCAGTGGAAAGCGCATGAATTGGGTCTGGAAACCGGTCGAGAATAGCCCGCTTGACAGCGTCTGGTAAGCGGGCCCGCGCAATTGTTACCCAGGCCTTTGAATTTTCTCGCATATGACCGTCCTTGGTCAGCGTTAATTACAGCTTGGCGTCAGCTAATTGGAGCTTAGACCGCTCCGGATTCGTTCCTGAAATATCTCCGAGATGATCCTAACGCTTTCCGCATCATGCTGACGGGCTGGATACACGATCGTACAGATGCACGATCCGATCGGCTTGAATGATCAACCCATAGCTGACTTTTTCAAATACCTTGAAGACCATCAAGTATGCCGATGGTTCCTCGGGCAAACTGATGATCTTACCGGTCGCTGGATCCTTGGCAACCGCACCCCGACGGCTCACCTGTACAACGTCGCCGCGTTTTATTCCCTCTGCGTAACCCAAAGAGACAATCACGACTGACAACACACCGACCTCGCTGAGCCCATCATTGATTCCGACGATGTACCCCGACACCTCGTTATCCGGTGTGCGTGGGAAGAAATAAGGCAAACTAACTTCTTCTGCCACCGGCAACAACAAATCACCCGGTTGGATTTCTTCCTTGCTCTCGATAACTTCCAGGGTACCGATCGCCCCACTAGAGATCAGCCTGGCTGTCCCTAGATGCTTGGCTGGAGTTCCCAGATCCTCGCCCGTTTCGGGATCGGAGAACGAGTTTCCGGGGCGAATGATGCGGTAACGGCCGTTGTCGGAATTGGGCAGGTGCTTCGCGTAAAATCGATGGAATTGACCCAGGACGATATCTCCCTCAACTCCAATAATCACACGGCCCGCACCTGTCAACTGCTGCTGTTCAAGCATTTGTGGATACACCAGAAAAGGCTGAATCACATCAGGGGCGATGCTGGGCACCGGTTTCCGGTCGGAGACAACGCGGACCTGCGGGGTCAATTTCTCAACCCGGAGTACTTTCAATTTTACGCCGTCGCTGTGGGAACCCAGGATCAGCACATCGCCGGCGTAGAGTTGCT